>JANXXS010000366.1 GCA_025350505.1 Burkholderiales bacterium | reverse complement strand
CCCGGCGAGCGCCTGCGCCGAATGCGCCGCGCCCTTGCGCTCGTCCCAGGGCTTGAGCGGCACGAAGGCCAGCGCCGCGTTCTGGCCGCTGCCCGAGAAGCTGAAGCCGAGCACGCTCACCATCTGGTCGACTTCGGGCTGATGCAGGAAGAAGTTCTCCGCCTGCTGCATGACGGCGAGCGTGCGCGCCTGCGTCGCCCCCGGCGGCAGCTGCACGTTGGCGATCAGGTAGCCCTGGTCCTCGGTCGGCAGGAACGACGCCGGCATGCGCAGGAACATGAGCACGACGACGCCGACGATCAGGCCGAAGATGACGAGGAAGCGCCCGGTGCGACGCAGGATCTTCGCGACCCAGCCTTCATAGCCGTGCGTCGTCGCCTTGAAGCCGCGGTTGAACCAGCCGAAGGGTCCGCCCTTCTCCTGCTTGTGGCCGGCCTCGACGGGCTTCAGGAACGTGGCGCAGAGGGCCGGCGTCAGCGACAGGGCGAGGAACACCGAGAACAGCATCGCGCTCACCATGACGAGCGAGAACTGGCGATAGATGTTGCCGACCGAGCCCGAGAAGAACGCCATCGGCAGGAACACCGAGACCAGCGTGACGCTGATGCCGACCAGCGCCGCCGTGATCTGGCCCATCGCCTTCTTGGTCGCGTCGCGCGGCGAGAGTCCTTCCTCGCTCATGATGCGCTCGACGTTCTCGATGACGACGATCGCATCGTCGACCAGGATGCCGACCGCGAGCACCATCGCGAACATCGTCAGCACGTTGATCGAGTAGCCGAACACGTTCATCACGCCGAACGCGCCGAACAGCGCCACCGGCACGACCACGGTCGGGATCAGCGTGTAGCGCAGGCTCTGCAGGAACAGGTACATCACCAGGAAGACCAGGATCACCGCCTCGACCAGCGTCTCGACGACGCGGCTGATCGAGATCTTCACGAACTTGGAGCTGTCGTAGGGGATGCTCCACTGCACGCCGGGCGGGAAGTAGGGCGCCAGCTCGCCCATGCGCTTCCTGATCAGCTCGGCGGTGGCCAGCGCGTTGCCGGTGGGCGAGAGCTGCACGCCGATGCCGGTCGAAGGCTTGCCGTTCAGTCGCGCGATCGTGCCGTAGCTCTGGCCGCCGAGCTCGACCCGCGCGACGTCGTGCAGCTTGACAGTCGAGCCGTCGGTGTTGGCGCGCAGCACGATCTGGCCGAACTGCTCGACCGTCGTGAGCTGGCCGGCGACGACGACGGTGGCGCTGATCGGCGTGTTGGCGACGATCGGCAGGTCGCCGATCGTGCCCGACGAGACCTGCGCGTTCTGCGCCCGGATCGCGGCAACGACGTCGTTGGTCGAGAGATTGAAGCCGACCAGCTTGGCCGGGTCGACCCAGATTCGCATCGAGCGCTCGGTGCCGAACAGCTGCGCCTGGCCGACGCCGGGAATGCGCTGGATCTCGGGCAGCACGGTGCGCGAGGCGTAGTCGCCGAGGGCGATCGGGTCGAGCGCACCGTTGCTCGACGAGAGGATGGTGAAGAGCAGGAAGTTCGAGCGCGCCTTGTCGACGCGAACGCCCTGCTGCGTTACCGCCGCGGGCAAGCGCGGCGCCGCACGCGAGAGGCGGTTTTGCACATCGACCTGGGCCAGGTCGGGGCTGGTGCCGGTCTCGAAGGTCATGGTGATCGAGCCGACGCCGTTCGACTGGCTCACCGACTCGAAATAGATGAGGCCGGGCGAGCCGTTCATCTCCTGCTCGATGACGCTGATGACGCTGTCCTCGAGGGTCTGCGCCGAAGCACCCGGATAGACCGCGGTGAGCACGATCGAGGGCGGTGCCACGGTCGGGTACTGGGCGATCGGCAGCTGCTTGATCGAGACACCGCCGAGGACCAGGATGAAGAACGCGATGACCCACGCGAAGATGGGCCGGTCGATGAAGAACTGCGCCATCGAGCGGGCTCAGCGAGAAGCGGAAGCAGCGCTTGCGGGCGCAGGCGGGCCGGCGGCCGGCGCCGAGCCGGCCGGCTGCCACGGCACGGGCTTGACCGGCGCGTTGCCGCGCAGCTTCTGGAAGCCGTCGGCCATCACCATCTCGCCGGGTACCAGGCCGTCGAGGATGACCCACTGGCCGCCTTGCGCCGTGCCGACCTTGACCGGCCGCGGCGCGACCTTGCCGTCGCTGCCCACGACCATCACGCTGTCGCCGGTCGAGCCGCGCTGCACCGACTGCTGCGGCACGACCAGGCCGGTCGGCGTCTCGGCCTGCTCGAGTCGCACCCGCACGTACATGCCGGGCAGCAGCAGGCCGCTCGGGTTGGGCACCTCGGCACGCAGCGTGATCTGGCCGGAAGTCGGGTCGACGCTGAGGTCGGAAAAGAGCAGCTTGGCCGGCTGCGGGTAGTCGCTGCCGTCTTCGAGAACGATCTGCACTTCGCCTGAGTCGGCGCTGCGGCCGGCCCGCCTGAACTTGCCGCTGGCGATGGCGCGGCGCAACTTCAGCACGTCGGTGGTCGACTGCGTGAAGTTCACGTACATCGGATTGATCTGCTGCACCAGCGCCAGCGGCGTCGCCTCGCCCTGGCCGACCAGCGCGCCCTCGGTCACCAGGGCCCGGCCGATGCGGCCCGAGATCGGCGAGGTCACCGATGCGTAGCCGAGGTTGATCTCGCCGCTTTGCACCGCCGCCTTGGCCGAGGCGACGTCGGCCTCGGCCTGCTTCTGCGCGGCGACGGCGTTGACGTAGTCCTGCTTGCTGATGGCATTGGCTTCGAGCAGCGGTTTGTAGCGCTCGGCCTGCGCGGTGGCCTGCGTCACGTTGGCCTGGGCCCTGGCCAGCGAGGCCTGCGCGCTCGCGACGGTCGCCTGGTAGGGCGCCGAGTCGATCTGGAACAGCGGCTGGCCGGCCTTGACGTCGCTGCCTTCGACGAACAGCCGCTTGATGACGATGCCGGCGACACGCGCCCGCACCTGCGCCACGCGCGACGCTTCGAGCCGCCCCGGCAGCTCGGTGACCAGACCGACCGGACGCGGCGCGACCGTGACGACGCCGACTTCGGCCGGCGGCGGCGCGCCGCCCGGCCCCTTGCCGCCCGCCGACGGCGCGTCGGACTTGCCGCCGCAGGCCGCGAGCAGCGCGCCTGCGCAAAGCACCAGAGACGACGTCAGCGCAGCGCGCTTCGCGGCGCGAGCGGCCCTCGCTCGCGCCGTGCTTCGATCGGTCATCTCAAGGCACCTCTGGATTCAAAGCTGCGGAGAATAGCCGAGCCGCCCCAGGCCCCACACTCGACGTGGCGGGCCCGCTGCGGGTCCGGGTCAGACGCCGGCCTTGGCGAGCACCACCACCGAGACGCCGCGTGCCGGCGCCATCGCATCGGCGTTCTGGTACGAGTGCGGCAGGTTGCCGGGAAAGGCCAGTACGTCGCCCGCGGCGAGCAGATGGCGATCGCCGGCGACGATGAGGTTGACGCTGCCGTCGAGGCAGGTGAAGAACTCGCGCGTGCCCGGCAGGTGCGGCGTGCCGCCCATCACCGCGCCGGGCGCGAAGTCGAGCACTTCCATCATCTCGTCGGGCACCGGCTCGGGCACGAGGTCCCTGATCGTCACGCCGCGGCCTTTGCTGCGCGACGCCAGCTCGGCCGCGGGCCAGCGACGCACCAGGGCGCGCGGCGATGCGAGCAGCTCGTCGATCGGCACGCCGAGCGCCTGCGCCACCTTGACGAGGACGACCAGCGAAGGATTGCCGGCGCCCGACTCGAGGTTGGCGATGGTCGAGCGCGGCACCTTGGCGACGCGGGCCAACGCTTCCTGCGTCAGGGCGCGCGTGTGGCGCAGGCTGGCAAGGTTGCGCGCGAGGTGGCTGGCGGTGTCGCTCATGTCTTTGTCCGGATTGTGACCATCCGCCATTGCGCTGGACACCGCACTGGAAAGGCGCCGTGGCGAAGCCTACCTTCGCGACATCGCTTCCCGAAGGACATCCTCATCATGAACAGCAGCTCCTCCCGCGCGCCCTTGCGCGTCGCCATCACCGGGGGCACTTCGGGCCTCGGCATGGCCCTGGCCGAAGCCTTTGCAGCACGCGGCGACAAGGTCGCCTTCGTCGCGCGTCACGCCGACAAGGTCGCGGCCACGGCGCGCCGCATCGCAGGCAGCCACGGCGTCGTCGGCGACGTGTCGAAGAAGGAAGACACGCACGCGATCGCCTTG
>JANXXS010000254.1 GCA_025350505.1 Burkholderiales bacterium | reverse complement strand
GGGCGGCGGCGCCGGGCGTGCGGTGCGCAACGACGGGACGGCACGACGCAACCCCGAGCTCGAGCAGGCCCTGATGCGTCTCGACGAGTTGCTGCGCCATCTGCCCTCCGAGGTTTCGCTTGCCGGGCGCGGCACGCCGGGAGGCAATCGCCTCGAACAGCACCGGGCGGCGCTGGTCGCCAGTGCAAGCGAGCCCGTCGACCGGCAGGTGATCGAGCTGGCCACACGTCTGTTCGAGTCACTTCTGAGCGACTCGCAGCTGCCGGGGTCGTTTCGCCCGATCTTCGCGCGTATGCAGATCGCCGTGCTGCGCGTCGCGCTTGCCGAGCACGCCGTGCTCGATTCGTACGACCATCCCGTCTGGCGCCTGCTCGACCGCATTGGCGAGGTGAGCCTCGGCTATTCGCGCGTCGAGGATCCTCGCTTGTCCGCCTTCCTCGCGTTCTGCACGGCAGTGGCCGAGGAGATGGCCGGCGCGGCGGCGCCCGATTCCGCGCTGTTCCGGCGTGGCCTGAATCGGGTCGAGGGATTCTTGGCCGAGCAGCTGCAAGCCCAGCTGCGTTCGGCCCAGGCGTCGGTCGATGCACTGCAACTCGCCGAGCGCCGCGAGATCCTGCAACAGCACCTTGCCCAGCGACTGACCGACCAGATGGTGCAGGTGCGCACCACGCCGACGATCCGCCGCTTCGTCACCGGCACCTGGGCACAGGTCATCGCCGAGGACATGCTCAGCAAGGGCGAACAGTCGGAAGCGGCGATGGGCGATCTGAAGACGGTCGATGACCTGCTCTGGAGCCTGAAGATCCCCGACCACCCGCAAAGCCGTCAGCGCCTGCTGCAGTTGCTGCCCGGATTGCTGCATCGCCTGCGCGTCGGTATGGAGCTCGTTTCGCTGCCGCTCGCGGAACAGCATGCCGTGCTCAACGAGCTGATGACGATCCACACCGAGGCACTTCGCCCCGGCACGCGTGGCGCGGGCGCGCTGACGCCGGAGGAGATCGTCCAGCGCATGCGCGACGAGGTCGTCTCCGAGACTCCCCCGGCACGCAGCTTCAGCGACTCGGTGATCGATTTGTCGTCGATGGAGACCGTTCCTGCGGAGCACCTGCCGAGCTCGGGAGACAACCCGGCGGACGATCCCACACGACGCGTGGAGGCCCTTCGCGCCGGCGACCGACAGCGCATCTTCCTGCATGGCCGATGGAGCCGCGTCCAGCTGCTGTGGCGCAGCGATCGCAGCCTCTTCTTCCTGTTCGCGGGCGAATCGCCGACACGCACCCACTCGATCACCCGGCGCGCACTCGAGCGCCTGAACTCGGCAGGACTGGTCCAGCCGCTCGAAGTCAGGCCGCTCATGCAGCGCGCCGTCGACCGCATGATGCGCGATCTTTCGCCCCGAGCCTGACAAGTCGCCAGCTCGCCAGCTCCCTTTCGACCTCGGCGGCGACGAACTCGGGCCGCGCGTGTGAACTATCCAATGGCGGCGCCGAGTTCGGCGATCAGCCCAGAGATGTCGGCGACGCCGCCGTATTTCATGCCGCCGATCCTGAATGAAGGCGCTGCCCCGAAATGGGGTTTGACAATGGGAGCCGCTATTGGCACTCTTTCGCCTTTCCGCCGTCCGACACGACAATCGCCCCTTCGGGCTTCACATTGACTAGGGAGCAAGCACATGGCCTCGGCACTGAACGCCTTCATGAAGATCGGCAAAGCCGAAGGGGAAGCCCGGCAGGGCGTCTACGGTAAGGACAAGTGGATCGAGCTCCAATCCTGGGAATGGACCGTCGAGGCGGAAACGAGCTGGACCAAAGGCGGTGGCGCGGCCGTCGGCAAGCCGTCTCCTGACAAGATGTCCTGGGAACACTACTGGGACAAGTCCTCGCACCTGATCCTGGGCTACATCTGCACCGGCACCGCGTTCCCCTTCATCGACTTGCACATGTGCAAGGGCGTCGGCACTGCCGAGCCGCAGGTCTATTTCAAGATCCACATGGAAGAGGCGTTCATCACCAAGGTCACACAGAAAGCCGGCGACGACGGCGGCGTGACCCAATCGGTAGAAATGGTCTTCAAGACCATCCAGATCGACTACGCAAAGCAAGGTAGTAACAAAGATCGGCCGGGCTCGCTTGATCCGTTCGTGACCTACAAGTGGGACATCCCGGGCGGCAAGGCCGAGCCCGCGACCGGAGCCTGAGAAGCACCGCCGTCCGCGGCGTGCACCCACTCGTGTAGAACCCGCGCTGCGTCACCGACGCCCGCGCGGCTGAGCGCCGAGAAAGCTGCCAGCGACACATCCGCTTCTGCCGACGTCACTTCTCCCAGGACATCGCCGGCGCGGCGCAGTGCTTCGGCGGTTTCGTTCCGGTTCAGCTTGTCGGCCTTGGTCAGCAACGCGAGCAGCCTGACCGACCCGTTGGCGATGCGGGGCGTCACGAAGCCCAGCAGCTTGAGATCGATCTCGGTGAAGCCGAGCCGAGCATCGACGAGGACGACGATCGCGCTCAGGCTGCGCCGCACCGCGAGATATTCGGCCATCACCTCCTGCCAGCGCAACTTCGCGCTTCGCTCCACCGCCGCGTAGCCATAGCCGGGAAGGTCGGCGAACAAAGCATCGGGCGCCAGCTTCGGGCCGACTTCGAAGAGGTTGATGTGCTGGGTACGGCCGGGCGTCTTCGACGCGAAGGCCAGGCGCTTCTGCTGCGTCAGCACGTTGATCGCCGTCGACTTGCCGGCGTTGGAGCGGCCGACGAATGCGATCTCCGGCAGCTCACTCACCGGCAATTCGGTGAGCTTGCTGGCCGTCGTGAGGAAGCGCGCGGTGTGGGTCCAGGCAAGTGCCCGCTTGACGGCGGCGGCTGCGTCGTCGCCGGATGGCGGAGCCGGCGGCGCGGCGGGCGACGAATGGGTCATGACTCTCGCAAAGCGGTCATTGTAAAATCAACAGCTTTGCAAGGACTGCCCCTTCCCATGAAGCCAGTTGCTAGAGTGAGTGCCGGCCTGATCCTGGCTTGCATGGGCGCTTGGGCGCTCGCTGCTGAGCCGGCCGCCGCGGCCAAGGCCGACCCTGCCAAGGGAGAGGCGATTTCCACCGGCACCTGCGTCGCCTGCCATACGAACGACGGATCGCGCGGCAGCGCCGCCAACCCGATCCTGCAGGGTCAGCACGCCGACTACATCGCCAAGCAGCTGCTCGAGTTCAAGGCGGGCAAGCGGCAGAACGCGATCATGAGCGGCATGGCTTCGACCCTGAACGAGGCCGACATGAAGAACGTGGCCGCTTTCTATTCCGGCAAGCAGGCCAAGCCGGGATTTGCGAAGAACAAGGATCTCGCCGCGCTTGGCGAGAAGATCTATCGCGGCGGCGTGGCCGACCGGGCCATCCCGGCCTGCGCCGGATGCCATGGCCCCAGCGGTGCCGGCATCCCGGTGCAATACCCGCGTCTGGCCGGGCAGCATGCCGACTATGTCGAGGCGCAACTGGTGGCGTTTCGCGGCGGCGTTCGCCGCAACAACGCGGACATGACCGGTGTCGCGGCCAAGTTGAACGACCGCGAAATCAAGGCGCTGTCGGACTACGTCGCCGGCTTGCGCTGATCTGCGCCAGGCGGCGCCGACGCCGCGTCGCCATTCCCGGCCTGGAGCAACAGGACGTCGACGCCGTAGAGCTTGGCAAGTGCCGCCAGCTTGGCGGGCACGGAGCGGATCGCGAAGCGACGTCCCCATGCTTCGGCCAGCCGGTCGATCTCCAGCAACACCGCCAACGCCGCCGAATCGAAGTGCTGCAACGGACCGGCGTCGACGACGACGGCCGTGTCGCTGCCTTCGGCTTGCAACGCCTGCTTGAGCATGCGCAGCGTGTCGCGCGCCTCGTGCGCGGTCAGGGTCGCGGGGAGCAGAAGCACGTCGGCGGCGGCGGTCAGTCGTTCAGCTCTTGGCGCCGCCGGCGCCCGCCGCCTTGTTGCGTTCGGCAAGCTTGCCGATCAGGCCGTCGATGCCGTTGGCGCCGATCTCCTGCGCGAAGCTGTTGCGGTAGTTCTCGACCAACCAGACGCCAAGCACGTTGACGTCGTATATCTTCCACGACGCGCCTGCCTTCGCGAGGCGGTAGTCGAGCTGGATCGGATCGCCCTTGCCGCGGATCTCGGTGCGCACCACCACTTCAGCGTCGCTCGGCGAGGAGCGCATCGGCTTCAGCTCGATCGTCTGTTCCTGGCTCACCTGCGCCAGGGCCCCCGAATAGGTCCGCACGAGCAGGAGCTTGAACTCGTCCTCGAGGCGCTTCTGCTGATCGGGGGTGGCCTGACGCCAGTAGCGACCCACGGCGGAGGCTGTCATGCGCTGGAAATCGACGTAGGGCATCACCTTCTGGTCGACAAGCGCCGTCACCTTCTTCACGTCGCCGATCTGGATCGACTTGTCTGCCTTCACGGAGTCGAGCACGTCGCTCGAGACTTCCTTGATAAGCGCGTCGGGTGCCTTCGCCGGCTGCGCCTGTGCGACGGTCCCGATGAAGAGGGTCACGGCTGCTGCCCCCAGCCAGGCGAGGGTTCGTGTCATCGTGGTCATTCTTGTGTCCTTGCGTGAGATGCGAGAGGCAGCGTGCACCGAATCGGGCAACCATGCCGCCATCGTGGCAGTCATCGTGCCGGGGCGGAGCCGGCGCTCGCCGGGCCGGATGCAGGCGCAGCCGCCGCTGGCGCCGCCTGGTTGCCGGCGGCCACCCCCGCGGCATCGGGCGCCACGTCGGCGGGCGGCGCCGGCGTCTCCGGAACGTCGCCGTCGAACACCAGGCTGCGCCGACGCTGCAGGTAGGCGTCGCGAACGAAGGTGTACTTGTCGAGCGCGATGTCGTCGATGACCCGTGTCGCACCGAGCAGACCGGCGCGGGTGTTGACGATCTGCAGCGCCGTCAGGCCGATCTGCGTGCGTGTGCCGTTGAAGAAAGCCGGCGGCGAGGCCAAGCGATCGACCGGAATTGCCGCCGCGTCGCGCACCGACGATGGCCCCAGGATCGGCAGCACGACGTAGGCACCGGCGCCGACGCCGTAGCGTCCGAGCGTCTGCCCGAAGTCCTCGTAGTGATGTTCCAGGCCCATTTCGGAGGCGACGTCGAGGATGCCGAACAATCCGAACACGGTGTTGGCGCCGACCCGCGTGACGTCCTCGAAGCCGGCCTCGAACTTGCCCTGCAGCATGTTGTTGATCGCCGACCAGGCGTCGGCGAAGTTGCTGAAGAAGTTGCCGACGCTGCGCCGCACCGGCTGCGGCACGACGTCGGTAAAAGTCGTCGCGACAGGCTTCAATACCGCCCGGTCGACGTCTTCGTTGAAGTTGAAGACCTTGCGGTTCCACTTTTCCCAGGGGTCGAGCCGCTGCCCCGGACCGCCGCGCGCCGCATCGATCGTGGTGCAGCCGGCAAGCGCGATCGCAACGGCGGCGACAGCGAGCCGCGAGGCCAGGCCGCAAAGGCTCCGACCACTCATTTCTTTCCTCCGCTCGCCGCGGGCGCGGGTGCCGCGGGTGTCGCGCCGCCGGCATCGGCGGCCTTGCTGAAGAGAAACTGGCTGATCAGACTTTCGAGCACTACCGCGGATTGCGTTTGCTTGGTCTGGTCGCCCCCCGCGAGCATTTTTTCCTGCGCACCCGGCTCGACGCCGACGTATTGATCGCCGAGCAAGCCGGACGTGAGGATGCGAAACGACGAGTCGGTCGGAAATTGAACGTCCTTCTGGATATCGAGCTGGACCACACCCTGATAGAGCTTGGGATCCAGCCTGATCGATGCGACGCGGCCGACCGTGACGCCTGCGCTTCGCACCGGAGCCCTGACCTTGAGGGCACCGATGTTGTCGAAATACGCAGTCACCGCATAGGTCTCGCCCGCGCTGAAGCTGCCGAGGTTCGCCGCCTTGAGCGCGAGGAACACGATGCCCAGCAAGCCGAGCAGGACGAAGATGCCGACGAATGTCTCAACGCTTTTCTTGCCCATCGCTCGATTCCGTAGTGACTCGATGCTAACCGCGCATCACGGCGTGGAGAACATGAGGGCCGTCAGCACGAAGTCGGAGATCAGTACGCCCAGCGACGCGATGACGACGGTGCGCGTCGTTCCGTTGGCCACCCCCTCGGGCGTGGCCTCGGCCTCGTAGCCCTGGTAGAGCGCCACGAACGTGCAGATGAAGCCGAACACGACACTCTTGACGACGCCATTGCCGATGTCGCGCTTGACGTCGACGCCGGACTGCATGATCGACCAGAAATTGCCGGCGTCGACACCGATCAGCAGCACGGCGACGACGTAGGCCCCAAGGATGCCCACCGACGAAAACAGGATCGCCAGGATCGGCATCGAGACGATGCCGCCGATGAACCGCGGTGCCAGCACCCGGCTCTTCGGATCGATCGCCATCATATCCATCGCCGCGAGTTGCTCGCCCGCCTTCATCAAGCCGATCTCGGCCGTCAGCGAGGTGCCGGCGCGGCCTGCGAAAAGGAGCGCCGTGACCACCGGTCCGAGCTCGCGCGTCAACGAGAGGTTGACGATGAGGCCGAGCGATTCGGACGCGCCGTAGGTGACCAGCGCGTAGTACATCTGCAGCGCGAGTACGAAGCCCACCGCCATCCCCGATGCGACGATGATGATGAGCGAGCGATTGCCGATGGCGTGGATCTGCGCCACCACCAGATACGGCCGGCGCAATGCCGCCGGGCAAGCCCGGATCAACTCGACGAAGAAGGTGGCGTGGTGTCCGAGGATGCGCAGCAGCTCGATGGCGCCGCGTCCGAGTCGCCCGACGAGAACGCTCATGGGGCCCCCACGCTTGCGCCTTGCGCCGCTGCGCGGCCCCCCAGGGAGGCGTGCGCGCCTTGGCGCGGCCCGGCGGCGCTCATCGCGCCGACAAGTGCACGCCGCTCAAGCCCGCACTCCGAAGTCTTCCGCCATCGGCGGCGCCGGGTAGTGGAAGCGGATCGGCCCGTCGGGCTCGCCGCGGATGAACTGACGCACTTCCGGATCCTCCGAATCGGCAAGCTGCTTCGCCGTTCCGTGTGCCACGACCTTACCCTGCGAAGACATCAGGTAAGCATAGTCGCAGATCGAAAAGCACTCCTCGACGTCGTGCGAGACGAGGATCGAGGTCGCGCCGGTGGTGTCGTTGAGCGTACGCACGAGGTTGGCCGCGACGCCCATCGAAATCGGGTCGAGCCCGGCAAAAGGCTCGTCGTACAGGATGAGTTCGGGGTCGAGCGCGATCGCTCGGGCCAGGGCGACGCGGCGCGCCATGCCGCCCGAAATCTCCGAGATGCGCAGCTTCGCCGCGCCGCGCAGGCCGACCGCGTTGAGCTTCATCAGCACGATGTCGCGGATCATCGTCGTGTCGAGGTCGGTGTGTTCGCGCAAGGGAAAGGCGACGTTCTCGAACACCGAGAGATCGGTGAAGAGCGCGCCGAACTGGAACAGCATTCCGAGACGGCGCCGCAAGACGAAGAGCTGCTCCATGTTGCGCGCATCGATCACCTCTCCGCCGAAGCGGATCTCGCCCTGACTCACCGGGTAGACGCCGCCGATCAAGCGAAGCAGGGTCGTCTTGCCGCAGCCCGAACCGCCGAGGATGGCCGTGACCTTGCCGCGACCGAACGACAGCGTCACGTCGTTGAGAATGGTGCGACCGCCGTCGTAGCCGAATACGACGTGCTCGACCTCGATCAGCGCGTCGGGATGCGAACGATCGGCTTGCGGCGCCGCCAGAGATGCCTCGGTCATGCTCAGCGCGGCAACTCGCTCGAACCCATCAGGAACCGGTCGACGGCGTGCGCAGCCTGGCGACCTTCGCGGATCGCCCAGACGACGAGCGACTGGCCGCGCCGCATGTCGCCGGCGGCGAATACCCTGTCGACGCTGGTCGCATAGCCGCCCTCGACTTCGACGTTCGCCTTGACGTTGCCTCGGCCGTCGCGCTCGACGCCGAAGGCCTCGAGCGTTCCGGCGACCGGGCTGACGAAGCCCATCGCCAGCAGCACCAGCCCGGCCGGAATGATCTGCTCGGTGCCCGGCACCTCGACCATCTTGCCGGCCTGCCAGTCGACGCGAACCGCCTTCAGCGCCTTGACCTTGCCGCCCTCGCCGATGAATTCCTTGGTGGCGATCGCGAACTCGCGCTCGCAGCCTTCTTCATGGCTCGATGAGGTGCGCAGCTTGGTCGGCCAATAGGGCCAGACGAGCGGCTTGTTCTCGTGATCGGGCGGCATCGGCATGAGTTCGAACTGGGTGACGCTCTTGGCGCCGTGCCGATTGCTGGTGCCGACGCAGTCGCTGCCGGTGTCGCCGCCACCGATGACGATGACGTCCTGGCCGTCGGCGCGGATCTGCTTGTCGACCCTGTCGCCGGCATTGACCTTGTTCTGCTGCGGCAAAAACTCCATCGCGAAATGGACGCCGTCCAGGTCACGGCCCGGTACCGGCAGGTCGCGCGAGCGCTCGGCGCCGCCGGCGAGAAGCACCGCGTCGAAGCTCGCCTTCAATTCGTCGGCGCTCACCCGCTCGCTCGACCAGTCGGTGACGCGCTCGTCGCCCTTCAGATCGCCGACGCGCACGCCGGTGCGAAAGACCACGCCCTCGGCCTGCATCTGCACGACGCGCCGGTCAATGTGCGTCTTCTCCATCTTGAAGTCGGGGATGCCATAGCGCAGCAGCCCGCCGATCGCATCGTTCTTCTCGAACACAGTGACCTCGTGACCCGCGCGCGCGAGTTGTTGCGCCGCGGCGAGGCCGGCCGGCCCGGAACCGACGACGGCCACCTTCCTGCCCGTCTTGACGTGCGGCGGCCGCGGCACGACCCAGCCTTCAGCCCAAGCCCGGTCGATGATCGCGTGCTCGATCGACTTGATGCCGACCGGCGTGTCGTTGATGTTGAGGGTGCAGGCCTCTTCGCACGGCGCCGGGCAGATGCGGCCGGTGAACTCGGGGAAGTTGTTGGTCGAGTCGAGCACCGCGAAGGCCGTCTTCCAGTCGGCGCGATAGACCAGGTCGTTGAAGTCCGGAATGATGTTGTTGACCGGACAGCCGCTGTTGCAGAACGGCGTGCCGCAATCCATGCAGCGCGCGCTCTGCACCTTGGCCTCGTCTTCCTTCAGCGTGTGCACGAACTCGCGGAAATTCTTGACGCGCTTCTTCACCGGCTCGTGGCCTTCTTCCACGCGCTCGAAATTCATGAAGCCGGTCACATTGCCCATCGCCCTACCCTCTTGTCCTCATGCGCACGCTACTTGGGCGCGCTGATCTTGATCGTCTTGACGGCGCCCTTGGCCTTGGCGATCGCATCTTCCGCAGCCGTGCCGGCGCGAATCTCGCCCAGCGCAGTCATCGCCTTCAGGCTGATCTCGGCGAGCGCCCGCTTGTACTCGTTCGGGAAGACCTTGACGAAGCGGCCCCGCGCCTCGCTCCAGTGATCGAGGATTTCTCTCGCACGCAGGCTGCCGGTCCACTTATGGTGATCGGCGACGAGCGACTTCAGCAATGCCTCGTCGGTCTGCTCGCGATGCCAGATGGCGCGCTCGACCGACTTCTCCTGCTCGGCCGCATGAACGACCGGCGCCAACGACACCATTGTCGTATTGCAGCGCGACGCGAACTGGCCGTCCTCGTCGTAGACGTAGGCGATGCCGCCGCTCATGCCGGCGGCGAAATTGCGGCCCGTCTTGCCGAGCACGACGACGGTGCCGCCGGTCATGTATTCGCAGCCGTGGTCACCGGTGCCTTCGACCACCGCCGTCGCGCCCGAGAGCCGTACCGCGAAGCGCTCGCCGGCAACGCCGCGAAAGAACGCCTCGCCGCTGGTCGCACCGTATAGAACGGTGTTGCCGACGATGATGTTCTCGGTCGCTTCGCCGCGAAAGTCGATGCTCGGCCGGATCGCCAGCCGCCCGCCCGAGAGGCCCTTGCCGGTGTAGTCGTTGGCGTCGCCGATGAGGTAGATGGTGATGCCCTTGGCGAGGAAGGCGCCGAAGCTTTGCCCGCCGGTGCCCTCCATCTGGATGAAGATGGTGTTGTCGGGCAGGCCCTCGGGACGGCGCCGGATCAGCTCGCCCGAAAGCATCGCGCCCACCGTGCGGTTGAGGTTTCGCGCTTCCTCGAGGAGCTGTACCTTTTCGCCATGCTCGATCGCCGGCCGGCACTTCTCGATCAGGCGAACGTCGAGCGCTTTCTCGAGGCCGTGGTCCTGCGCTTCGACGTGACGGCGCGCCACCATCGCCGGCGCCGTTGGCGCATGCAGCACGCGACTGAAGTCGAGACCCTTCGCCTTCCAGTGCGCGATGCCTTTCTTCGTGTCGAGCAGGTCGACGCGGCCGATCAGCTCGTCGAAGGTGCGCAGGCCGAGTTGAGCCATGATCTGGCGCGCTTCCTCGGCGACGAAGAAGAAGAAGTTGACGACGTGCTCGGGCCGGCCCTGGAACTTGGCGCGCAGCACCGGGTCCTGCGTGGCCACGCCGACCGGGCAGGTGTTGAGGTGGCACTTCCTCATCATGATGCAGCCCTCTGCGACCAGCGGCGCCGTCGCGAAGCCGAACTCGTCGGCACCGAGCAGCGCGCCGACGACGACGTCCCGGCCGGTCTTCATCTGGCCGTCGGCCTGCACGCGGATGCGGCCGCGCAGGCGGTTGAGCACGAGCGTTTGCTGCGTCTCGGCCAGGCCGAGCTCCCACGGCGTGCCGGCGTGCTTGATCGAGCTCCACGGCGAGGCGCCGGTGCCGCCGTCGTGCCCGGCGATGACGACGTGATCGGCCTTCGCCTTCGCGACGCCCGTCGCCACCGTGCCGACGCCGACTTCGGACACGAGCTTGACGCTGATGCTGGCGTGCTTGTTCGCATTCTTCAAGTCGTGGATCAGCTGCGCCAGATCCTCGATCGAATAGATGTCGTGGTGCGGCGGCGGCGAAATCAGACCGACGCCAGGCACCGAATAGCGCAGCCGCCCGATGTACGAGCTGACCTTGCCGCCGGGCAGCTGGCCGCCCTCGCCCGGCTTGGCGCCCTGCGCCATCTTGATCTGCAGCTGGTCAGCCGAGACCAGGTATTCGGTCGTCACGCCGAAGCGGCCCGAGGCGACCTGCTTGATCTTCGAGCGCAGCGAGTCGCCCGCCTTCAATGCGAAGTCGACGACGATGTCGCCCTTGCCGATGATGTCGCCGAAGTGCGTGCCTTCGGCGATGGTCTCGCCTTTCATCTCGGCGCGATAGCGGGCCGGGTCTTCGCCGCCCTCGCCGGTGTTCGACTTGCCGCCGATGCGGTTCATCGCCACCGCAAGCGTCGCATGCGCTTCGGTCGAGATCGAGCCGAGCGACATCGCGCCGGTGGCGAAGCGCTTGACAATCTCGGCCGCCGGCTCGACCTCGGCGATGGCGATCGACTTCGCCGGATCGACGACGAACTCGAACAGGCCACGCAGCGTCATGTGCCGCTTGCTCTGGTCGTTGATGAGGTGGGCGTATTCCTGATAGGTCTCGAAGCGGTTGGCGCGCACGCCGTGCTGCAGCTTGGCGATGGCGTCGGGCGTCCACATGTGCTCCTCGCCGCGCACCCGCCAGGCGTACTCGCCGCCGGCGTCGAGCATGCCCTCGAGCACCGGATCGTCGCCGAAGGCCGAGCGGTGCATGCGGATCGCTTCCTCGGCAACCTCGAAGATGCCGATGCCACCGATCTGGCTCGCCGTGCCGCGGAAGTACTTCTCCACGAGCGTCTTCTCGAGGCCGATCGCCTCGAACAGCTGCGCACCGCAGTACGACATGTAGGTCGACACGCCCATCTTCGACATGATCTTGGACAGACCCTTGCCGATCGCCTTGACGTAGTTGTAGATCGCCTTTTCGGTGCCCAGGTCGCTCGGCAGGTCGCCGTGCAGCGAGGCCAGCGTCTCGAGCGCGAGGTACGGATGGACGGCCTCGGCGCCGTAGCCGGCCAGGACGCCGAAGTGATGCACCTCGCGTGCCGAACCGGTCTCGACGACCAGCCCGGCCGTCGTGCGCAGGCCCTCGCGGACGAGATGCTGGTGCACAGCCGATAGCGCCAGCACCGCCGGCAACGCCACGTTCTCACGGTCGATCTTGCGGTCACTGATGATGATGATGTTGTGGCCGCTCTTGATCGCGTCGACGCTTTCGGCGCAGAGCGATGCGAGCTTGGCCTCGATCCCCTCGGCGCCCCAGGCCAGCGGGTACGTGATGTCGAGCTCGTAGCTCTTGAACTTGGCGCTGGTGCGCGACTCGATCGAGCGCAGCCGCGCCATGTCGGCGAAGTCGAGGATCGGCTGCGCCACCTCGAGTCGCATCGGCGGGTTGACGGCGTTGATGTCGAGCAGGTTCGGCTTCGGGCCGATGAAGGACACCAGCGACATGACGATCGCCTCGCGAATCGGATCGATCGGCGGGTTGGTCACCTGCGCGAACAGCTGCTTGAAGTAGTTGTAGAGCGGCTTGTTCTTGTCGGAGAGCACGGCCAGCGGCGAATCGTTGCCCATCGAGCCGATGCCTTCTTCGCCGGCCTGGGCCATCGGGCTCATCAGGAACTTGATGTCTTCCTGCGTGTAGCCGAAGGCCTGCTGGCGGTCGAGCAGACCCGCGCCAGACTCGGCCCGCGAAGGCGCGGCGGGCAGGTCCTCGAGCTTGATGCGCACGCTGTCGACCCACTGCCGATAGGGCTTGGCCGACGCAAACTGGTTCTTCAGCTCCTCGTCGTCGACGATCCGGCCCTGCTCGAAGTCGATCAGGAACATCTTGCCGGGCTGCAGCCGCCACTTCTTGACGATGCGGTTCTCGGCGATCGGCAACACGCCCGACTCCGACGCCATGACCACGAGCCCGTCGTCGGTGACGATATAGCGCGCCGGGCGCAGGCCATTGCGGTCGAGCGTTGCGCCGATCTGGCGGCCGTCGGTGAAGACCATCGCCGCCGGGCCGTCCCACGGCTCCATCATCGCCGCGTGGTACTCGTAGAAGGCGCGCCGGCGCGGCTCCATCGCCGTGTGCTGTTCCCAGGCCTCGGGGATCATCATCATCACGGCATGGGCGAGCGAGTAGCCGCTCATCGTCAACAGCTCGAGCGCGTTGTCGAAGGTCGCCGTGTCGCTCTGTCCCTCGAACGAGATCGGGTAGAGCTTCTTCAGGTCGTCGCCGAGCACCGGTGACTTCATCACACCTTCGCGGGCCCGCATCCAGTTGAAGTTGCCCTTGACCGTATTGATCTCGCCGTTGTGCGCGACCATGCGATACGGGTGGGCGAGCGGCCACTCGGGGAAGGTGTTGGTCGAGAAGCGCTGGTGCACCAGGGCCAGCGCCGACGAGAGGCGCGGGTCCTGCAGGTCCTTGTAGTACCTGCCCACCTGGTGCGCGAGCAAGAGGCCCTTGTAGATGACCGTGCGGCAACTCATGCTCGGCACGTAGTATTCGCGGCTGTGCGTGAGCTTGAGCGCCTGGATCGCGCTCGAGGCGGTCTTGCGGATGACGTAGAGCTTGCGCTCGAGCGCATCGGGAACGATGACGTCGGGGCCGCGGCCGATGAAGATCTGGCGCAGCACCGGCTCCTTGGCGCGCACCGCCGGCGACATCTCCATCTCGCGGTCGACCGGCACGTCACGCCAGCCGAGCAGGACCTGGCCTTCGGTGCGCACGGCGCGGTCGAGTTCCTGCTCGCAGGCGAGCCGCGAGGCATGCTCCTTCGGCAGAAAAACCATGCCGACGCCGTATTCGCCCGGCGCCGGCAGGGCCACGCCAAGCGCTGCCATCTCGGCGCGGTAGAACTCGTCGGGGATCTGGATCAGGATGCCCGCGCCGTCGCCCATCAACGGGTCGGCGCCGACGGCGCCGCGATGGGTCAGGTTCTCGAGAACCTTCAGCCCCTGCTCGACGATCGCATGCGATTTGGCACCGGCGATGTGGGCGACGAAGCCGACGCCGCAGGCGTCGTGCTCCTGCGCGGGGGAGTAGAGCCCCAGGCTCTCCGCCTCGGCGAGTTCGCCGTAAGGCGCCCCCTGCCCTGCTCCCAACTCACCCATGGCGCGCCCCAGCTTCGCTATCGAGGAACGAAGAATACCGCAGTGCAGCAAGACGGGTGCCATCGTCCGGCCCCGGCGGATCACCCTGCGTCAGTAGGTCAGGCCCGACGCCGTCGCGCCGCTCCCGAGGCCCCGGAATTTCACTTCGAAGGTCACCTGGCTGCGCACCGGGACGCCGGCGAAATAGCCGGGCGAGAACCGCGCGTTGCCGAAGGCCTCGAGCGCCGACGCATCGAACAGGCCGGGCGGCGCCGAGTTCAGTACCTCGGCCTTGTCGACGCCGCCGCGCTCGTTGATGAAGAGGCGCAGCACGACCACCCCGCCGCGCGCCCCGGCCTCGGGGGGCACCACCGGGTCGATGTCGCCGAGCGGACGAGGCGGCGGGTCGAGCCCGCCGGAGCTGAGGTAGGCTGGCGGGGACGGCGCCAGCGGCGCCACGGGCGCCAGAGCCAGCTGGGGCAGTGTCGGCAACTGCGCGGCCGAGGCAGGCAAATCAGGCTGCCGAGGCACGGGTGCCGGGACGACGGCCGGTACGACAGCGCGCTCGATCGGCGACCGCTCCGCCACAAGCAGCGGCGGCTCGATAGCCGGCACCGGCTCCGCCGCCGAGGGTACGGACGAGGTCAAGCTTGGAACCGGCGTTTCGCCCGTGATCGGTGCGTTGGCCACGACCGACCGCGTCAACAGCACCGGCGCCAGCCGTTCCGGGTTCGATGCTGCGCTGCCTGCCGATGCGCGGCCGAGCAAAACGGCGGCGTGCACTGCGAGCGACAAGGCCGCCGCAACGACCATCCCCTTCGCAAGCCGGCGGCGGTTTCCCGACGCCGGCCTCGCTTTGCTCGCCGCTTCCGGCGCTCTCACACGGCGGCCGCCCGCTACTGTCCTGCGATCTCGCGCCAGCTGACGCGATGGGTGGCGAGGTTGCCTGGGTCGACGGTGGCGTCGACTGGCGTCACGCTCGAGTCGGACCCGGTGACGTAGACCGTGAATTTGTTCGGCGGCGAGTTAGGCAGCTTGACGATCGTGATACCGACGATCAGGAAGTTCGAGAACTGCTGCGACACGGAGTCCTTTTCCTGGAGGCCGCCGCCGCCCGCAGTGCCTCCCGGAATGGCGCTGCCGTCCCTGTAGTTGAAGTAGTTCAAATAGCTGTAGCCGCCGCTCACGCAAGCGCTGATTTGCGGCACGTTGCTGCCGACAACCAGCGTTCCCGACCGGAGCTTCATTTGGACGTTCACGCGTTCGCCGAGGTCGGGCAGATTCACGAACCAGCCGTTCGTTCCGGCGCATTGCGCGGCCGACCCCGTGCAGGCGACCGTACGGAACGTGCCGACACCGCTGCCGACCTGGGTCATGCTCAGCGGCACCAGCGCACCGCGCAGATTGGCGTACTGCGGCGAGGCGTTCATCGGATCGACGATGCCGTAAACGGCCTGCGTCTGCGTGTCGCCGACGTCCGTGGCGCCGAGGAAGCGGCCGGTCGCGACGAAGAGCATCCCCTTGCCATCGAGAGTCGACAGCTCCGGCCGAACCGTGATCGGCTGGGGCGTTCCGTTGGCGTCGGTGGCGGTTCCGACCAGCGTCGCCTCCCGCCCGGCAGGCAGGATCGAGTCGTTGACGTCGAAGCGCCAGATGTTGCCCAGGATGTCGGTGCCGTAGACGCGCAGGGTCAGGTTGTTGATCTCCGACTGATCGACGAAGTCGTTGATCTGCGCCAGGCCGCTCGGCGTCGTCGCATCGCCGACTCCCGTGGGCATCTTGTACATGATCCGCCCGGTCGAGGCATTGAGGATGTAGAGGTAGCCCACGCCGTCGCCCGCTTGCGGCGGCGCGTTCACGTTGTTATAGCCCGAGGTCACCATCACGACCCAGGTGCCGTCGGCCAGCTTGGTGATGAGCGGCTTGCCGTACGTGTAGCCCAGGTGGCAGTCGGAGGCGTTGCCGACGGCGGCACCGATCGGCGTGTTGCCCGCGGCGAACGGACAGACCGCGGAGTTCCACTTGAACTCCCACAGGCCCTTCGGCGACAACGGATCGGTGACGTCGAGCGCGTAGTAGCCCTTGCCGCCGTCGTTCAGGCCGGCGACCAGGATCGTCTTCCAGGTACCGGAGCCCTGGTCGAACATGTCGCTCACCGAGGGCGTGCCGTCGACGAAGTAGGCGTGGTTGTTCTTGTAGTTGTTGTCGGCGAGCTTCCACAGGTTGGGCAGGACCGTGCTCGGAATGATCGCCCAGGCCTCTTTTCCGCCTTGCACGTCGGTGGGGCTCGTGCCCGCGTAGAAGGCGTGCAGCATGCCGTCGTTGGAAGGGACGTAGAGCATCGGCGTGCGGGTCGCGTTGGTCGCCTTGAACGCCGAGTAGCCGGCATCGCCATACAGGCTGAACGGCGCCCGCACGTAGATCGGCTGGCCGTTGACCGTGTCGCCGAGAACGTGTTCGCGAGTCCGGTAGAGCTTCGTGGCGTCGTTGGTCGTGAAGTTCTCGAAGCCTTTCTGGCCGCGAATGAAGTTCACGAGGTTGGCGCCTACCGCCGGCGTCCGCTGGTCAGCGGTTGCCAGCGTGCCGTCGGTCATGCTCGGATACTGACTGAGCAGCTGCACGTTGGCTGCAGCGAAGTTCGCTTGCTCCGCCCCGTTGAGGCCGTCGGCGAGCAGTCCCGCCGGATTGCCGCCTGCATCGCACACGCTCGTGCCGAGGGTGAAGTTGGTGAGGTTGTTTGCCGCGCCCTGGCGGAACAGGTAGATGTTGCGTGTGTCGCAGTAGTTGGCCGCTCGCGTATCGAGCTGGGCCTGAGCCGACCAGACCACCGTGGGATCGACGGCGCCCGTGGCCAGAACGATCTGCTTGGCCTGTACGTCGCCATGCCACTTCTGCGTCGTGTAGTTGGCCAGGTAGATCAGGTTGTCGCCCTGCACAGGCTCGAGGTTGGACGTGGCCGCCGCCGATCCGGCTGCCAGTCGCGCCGAGATACCGGCGAGCGCGTCGGCAAGGCCGGTGATCACCGACGTGGGATCGGTCGCGCTGAAGTACTTGCCCCGGCCGTTCACCGCCGCATGCCAGAAGTCGTCGATCGACTTCGGGTCGTCCCACAGGCTCTTCGTGTTGCCGTAGTTGTTGGGCATCGAGACCACGAGCGCCGGATCCGGCCAAAGCGGCCAGTTCGTCTTACCGTTTCCTACCGTCGGATCCTGAACGGCACCCGCCCGAATGTTGGCGAAGTCGCCCTTGACGTCGGAGCCCGACTTGTACTGCGGGTCGTACTGCAAGGTTCCGTTCACGCCCAGCGCGATGCTGAAGGTCGTCATGTGCTGCCAGCGCACGCGGTCGTCCTCGTTGCCCGAGCCCACCGAGGGCACGTCGTTGGTGGCGATGTTGGGCGGCCAGTCGGCGTCGGGGCGCAGGTCGGTGATGTAGTAGTACTGCGCGACGTCGGCAAGCGAGTTGATGCT
>JANXXS010000218.1 GCA_025350505.1 Burkholderiales bacterium | reverse complement strand
ATGCTCAACATCGAGGAGCGCGTCAACGGCCTGCAAGACGCGCCGATGCGGCCGATCAACGAGAAGTTTCTCGAGCGCGGCGGCATGGTCGAGGTGGCGAGCGACGACCTCTACCAGCGCGACCCGCACGCCATCCTCGAGACCTTTCTCGTCTACCAGCAGACGATCGGGCCCAAGGGTCTGTCGGCACGGACCCTGCGCGCCCTCTACAACGCGCGCAACCTGATGGACGCCAAGTTCCGCCGCGACCCGGTGAACCACGCGACCTTCATGAAGATGATGCGCGCCTCGGGCGGACAGACACATGCCTTCCGGCTGATGAACGAGACCAGCGTGCTCGGCCGCTACCTCTGGGTCTTTCGCCGCATCGTCGGTCAGATGCAGCACGACCTGTTCCACGTCTACACGGTCGACCAGCACATCCTGATGGTGCTGCGCAACGTGCGCCGCTTCTTCATCCCGGAGCACGCCCACGAATATCCGTTCTGCTCGCAGCTCGCCTCGACCTTCGACCGGCCGTGGGTACTCTTCATCGCCGCGCTCTTCCACGACGTCGCCAAGGGCCGCGGCGGCGACCACTCGGTGCTCGGCGAGCGCGAAGCGCGGCGCTTCTGCCGCGACCATTTCGTCGCCCGCGACGACGAGCAGTTGATCGAGTTCCTGGTCGGCCAGCACCTGACGATGTCGCGCATCGCGCAGAAGGAAGACCTCTCCGATCCGGACGTGATCGCCGAGTTCGCCAGGCTGATCGGCAACGAGCGGCGCCTGACCGCGCTCTACCTGCTCACCGTCGCCGATATCCGCGGCACCAGCCCGAAGGTCTGGAACGCCTGGAAGGGCAAGCTGCTCGAGGACCTGTACCGGCTCACGCTGCGTGCCCTCGGCGGCGCCCGACCCAACCTCGACGCCGAGATCGAGGCGACCAAGCTCGAGGCGCGGCTGCTGCTCAACCTCGCGTCCCTGCCCGGCACGGTCGAGGTGCCGCTCTGGCGCACGCTCGAGCTCAGCTACTTCGCGCGCCACGAGGCCGGCGAGATCGCCTGGCACACGCGCTCGCTGGTCGATCGTGTCGATTCGCCGACGCCGGTCGTGCGTGCGCGCATCAGCCCGTTCGGCGAGGGCTTGCAAGTGCTGGTCTACGCGCCGGACCGGCAGGACCTGTTCGCGCGCACCTGCGGCTACTTCGACAGCGCCGGCTTCAACATCCTCGACGCCAAGGTGCACACGACGACGACCGGCTACGCGCTCGACACCTTTCTCGTCGTCAGCCCGCACTTCGACCAGCACTACCGCGACCTGATCGCCTATGCCGAGACCCAGCTCGCGTTGGCGCTCGAGTCGACCGGCCCGCTGCCCGAGCCGAGCCGCGGCCGCATCTCCCGGCGCGTGCGATCGTTCCCGGTCACGCCGCGCGTCACCCTGCGCCCCGACGAGCGCGGCCAGCGCTGGCTGCTCGGCGTCTCGGCGAGCGACCGCTCGGGCCTGCTCTACGCGATCTCGCGCGTGCTCGCCAACCACGACATCAACCTGCAGCTCGCCAAGATCACGACCCTCGGCGAACGCGTCGAGGACACCTTCCTGATCGACGGCTCGGCACTGCAGCAGAACAAGATGCAGCTGCAGATCGAGACCGAGATGCTCGACGCGATCAGCGCCTGATGGGACCGCCGCGTTCGCCTCGGCGTCGCGCCGCCGAAGCGTGCCGCTGATCGTCGTCGAGGCCGCCGAGGCGCTGCGCCGGCTCGATGAATTCAGCGCCGTCGTCGATGCCCGCTCCGAAGGCGAATTCGCGCTCGACCGCCTGCCCGGCGCCGTCAACTGGCCGTCGCTGAACGACGCCGAGCGGGCGCAGATCGGCACCGAGTACAAGCAGGTCTCGCCCTTTGCCGCGAGGAAGCGCGGCGCCACGCTGGTCGCGCGCAACGTCGCCATGCACATCGAGCGCCACGTGCTCGATCTGCCGCGCGAATGGTCGCCGCTCGTCTATTGCTGGCGCGGCGGCCAGCGCAGCGGCGCGCTGGCGACCGTGCTCGGCCAGATCGGCTTTCGCGTCCATCTGCTCGAAGGCGGCTACCAGCAATACCGGCGCGCCATCGTCGCCGCGCTCGAGACCCTGCCCACGCGTTTCGCCTTTCGCGTCGTCTGCGGGCCGACCGGCTCGGGCAAGAGCCGGTTGCTCGGCGCGCTGGCGGCGCGCGGCGAGCAGGTGCTCGACCTCGAGGCCCTCGCCGCGCACCGCGGCTCGGTGCTCGGGCTGGTGCCCGGCAGCACGCAGCCGAGCCAGAAGGCCTTCGACTCGCGCGTCTGGGATCGGCTGCGCCGGTTCGATCCGGCACGCCCGGTGTGGGTCGAGAGCGAGAGCAAGAAAGTGGGCGACGTGCGTGTGCCCGAGGCACTCATCGAGCGCATGCGTTCCGCAACGTGCGTCTGGCTCGAGCTGCCGGTCGAGCGCCGCGTCGCACTGCTGCTCGACGAATACGATTTTTTCGTCACCGACAGCGCCGCGTTCTGTGCCCGTCTCGACGCCCTGCGCGCGATGCGAGGCAAGGCCACGGTCGAGCGCTGGCAGGAGCTGGCCCGCGCGGGCGACAACGCGACGGTCGTGCGCGAGCTGCTCGACACGCACTACGACCCGATCTATCGCGAGTCGTTGCGCCGCAACTTCGGCGCATCGGCGGGCGCCGGGGAGCGCGTCGAGTGGGACGGCACGGAGGCGTCCCTCGGCGCGGCCGCAGCGAAGCTCGGCGAGTCGGGCTGAGCGTTTCGCCCGATTCAGCCCATGTGCAGGCCGCCGTTCACCGAGAAGTCGGCTCCCGTCGCGAACCCCGATTCGTCGGAAGCCACCCACGACACGATCGACGCGATGTCCTGCGGCGTGCCGAGGCGCTTGACCGGGATGCCGGCGACGATCTTGTCGAGAACGTCCTGGCGGATCGCCTTGACCATGTCGGTGGCGATGTAGCCCGGGCTCACCGTGTTGACGGTGACCCCCTTGCTCGCCACCTCCTGCGCCAGCGCCATCGTGAAGCCGTGCATGCCGGCCTTGGCGGCCGAGTAGTTGGTCTGGCCGAACTGGCCCTTCTCGCCGTTCACCGACGAGATGTTGATGACGCGGCCCCAGCCGCGCTCGACCATGTCGTCGATGACCTGCTTGGTGACGTTGAAGAGACTCGTCAGGTTGGTCTCGATGACCGCATCCCAGTCGGCACGCGTCATCTTTCGGAACATGCCGTCGCGCGTGATGCCGGCGTTGTTGACGAGCACGTCGATCGGCCCGTGCTCGGCCTTGATCTTGGCGAAGGCGGCCACGGTCGACTCCCAGTCGCCGACGTTGCCGACCGAGCAATGGAACGTGAAGCCCTGCGCAGACTGCTCGCCCAGCCACTTGGCGTGATCCCGGCTCGGCCCGCAACCGGCGATGACCTTGAAGCCATCGTGGTGCAGGCGCTGGCACAAGGTGGTGCCGATGCCCCCCATGCCACCAGTGACGTAAGCGATCTTGTTCTCGTTCATCTCTCAACGCACATTGCAACCCCCATGCCACCGCCGATGCACAGCGACGCGATACCCTTCTTCGCGTTGCGCTTGCCCATTTCGTGCAGCAGCGTGACGAGGATGCGGCAACCCGAAGCACCGATCGGGTGACCGATGGCGATGGCGCCGCCGTTGACGTTGACCTTGCTCGTGTCCCAGCCCATCTCGTTGTTGACGGCGCAGGCCTGGGCGGCAAAGGCTTCGTTGATCTCGAGCAGGTCGAGGTCCTGGGGCTTCCAGCCGGCGCGCTGCAGCGCCCTTTGCGAGGCCGGCACCGGGCCCATGCCCATGAAGGCCGGGTCGAGGGCGACAGTGGCATAGCTGGCGATGCGCGCCAACGGCGTCAGCCCGAGCTGCGCCGCCCGGGCCGCCGTCATGACGACGACCGCCGCGGCGCCGTCGTTGATGCCCGACGCATTGCCCGCCGTCACCGAGCCGGCCTTGTCGAAGGCCGGCTTCAGGCCGGCGAGCGCCTCGGCGCTGGTCTTGCGATTGATGAACTCGTCGGCGGCGAAGATGAGCGGATCGCCCTTCTTCTGGGCGATCGAGAACGGCACGATCTCGTCCTTGAAGCGGCCGCCTTCCTGGGCCGCCGCCGCCTTCTGCTGCGAGGCCAGCGCCAGCGCGTCCTGCTTGTCGCGGCTGATGTCGTACTTCTTGGCCACGTTCTCGGCCGTGATGCCCATGTGGTACTTGTTGTAGACGTCGAACAGGCCGTCCGTGATCATCGAGTCGGTGAGCTTCCAGTCGCCCATGCGCTGGCCTTCGCGCGAGCCGAGCAGCACGTGCGGCGCCAGGCTCATGTTCTCCTGCCCGCCGGCGATGCCGATCTCGTAGTCGCCGTCGCGAATCGCCTGCGCCGCGAGCATCACCGCCTTCAGACCCGAGCCGCAGACGGCGTTGATGGTCAGCCCCGGAACACTTTGCGGCAGGCCGCTCCTGACGACGCTCTGACGGGCCGGGTTCTGCCCCGATCCGCCGGTCAGCACCTGGCCGAGGATGACCTCGCCGATCTGGTCGCCGGTGAGTCTTGCGCGCTCAAGAAGGCTCGCGATCACGGCGGCGCCGAGCTCGGGGGCGGGCGTCTTGGCGAGGCTGCCGCCGAACTTGCCGACCGCGGTACGCGCGGCGGCGACGATGACGATGTCGTTGCTCATGTCGATCTCCAGGGTTCGTTCACTCGTTTCGCCGGTCCATCTTCGCCGGCCTCGGGCCGACCGCGTTGTTCCCGGTCAAGCCTTCTCTTTCACGTACCGGCCCGGCGCCGGCTCGATCGCCTTGTGCTTGCGGTCGCCGGGCGCCTTGGGCGCGGCGATCTGCTTGCCACCGAACGGCCGCAGCCAGTCCGACCAGTCGGTCCACCAGCTTCCGGGATGCTCGTCGGCCTGGGCGAGCCAGGCCTCCGCCGTCGCCGGCAGCGCCGCGCCGCGGCCGGTCCAGTGGCTGCGCTTCTTCTTCGCCGGCGGGTTGATGACGCCGGCGATGTGCCCCGAGGCGCCGAGCACGAAGCGGCGCTTGCCCTTCAACAGCTGCGTGCTGCGATAGGCGCCCGCCCACGGCACGATGTGGTCTTCGCGCGAGCCGTAGATGTAGGCCGGCGCGGCGATCTTGCCGAGGTTGATCTTCTCGCCGCAGACCGTCAGCGCGCCCGGCCTGACCAGCTTGTTCTCGAGGTAGGTGTTGCGCAGGTACCAGCAGTACATCGGCCCGGGCAGGTTGGTGCCGTCGCTGTTCCAGTACAGCAGGTCGAACGGCGCAGGCGCTTCGCCCTTCAGGTAGTTGCCGACGACGTAGTTCCAGACCAGCTCGTTGGGGCGCAGGAAGCTGAAGGTGGTGGCCAGCTCCTGGCCCTTGAGCAGGCCGCCGCCGCCCGGGCCCTCGGCGCCGATCGTCACCTCGCGCAGGCGCACCGAGGCTTCGTCGATGAAGATGTCGAGGACGCCGGTCTCGCTGAAGTCGAGAAAGGTCGTGAGCAGCGTCATGCTCGCCGCCGGCTGCTCGCCGCGCGCCGCGAGCACGGCCAGCGCGGTTGCGAGGATGGTGCCGCCGATGCAGAAGCCCAGCGTGTTGATCTGCTCGCTGCCGGAGATCTGCTGCACCAGGGCGATCGCCTCGATGGCGGCGCTCTCGATGTAGTCGTCCCAGGTGCGCTGGGCGATCTCTTCGCCGGCGTTCTTCCAGCTGACGACGAAGGTGCGATGCCCCTCGGCCACCGAATGACGGATCAGCGAGTTCTCGGGCTGCAGGTCGAGGATGTAGAACTTGTTGATGCAGGGCGGCACGATCAGCAACGGCCGCTCGAACACCTTAGCCGTGAGCGGCTTGTACTCGAGCAGCTGGAACAGCTCGTTCTCGAAGACGACCGAGCCCTCGGTCGTGGCGACGTTGCGGCCCACCTCGAAGGCGCTCTCGTCGGTCTGCGAGAGATGGCCCTGCTGCACGTCGTTCCAGAGCTGGCGCAGGCCTGCAGCGATGCTCTCGCCCTGCGTCTCGATCGCCTTCTTCTGCGCCTCGGGGTTGAGCGCCAGGTAGTTGCTCGGCGCCGCCGCGTCGATCCACTGCAGCACGGCGAAACGGACCCGCGCACGCGTCTTCTCGTCGCCTTGCAACTGGTCGGCCATGCCGAGCAGGGTGCGGGCGTTGAGCAGGTACATCTCGGCGAGAAAGGCGCTCGACGGATTGGCCGCCCACTCGGCGGCCGCGAAGCGACGGTCGGCCGGCTTGGCCGCGGAGGCATCGCCCGGCTGCAGGACGCGGTTCCAAAGCGAGGTCGCTGCCTCGAGGTATTCGGCCTGCAGCTTGGCGGTGGCCTCGCCGGGCAGGGTCAGGCTCGAGAGCGCCTGCAGGGCGTTGCCGATGTCGCGCGTCGATTCCATCGCGCGATTATCGTGGCGCAGGCCACAACCCCTCTTAGCGCAAACATGTATCTGGTCGCCATTGCCTGGCTTTACGTCGTCGTCCTCATGGCCCTGGCCGAGCTGACGTCGGACGGCGGCACCTGGCTGGGCGCCGCCATCACCTTCCTGTTCTACGGCGCCCTGCCGCTCGGCGTGGCGCTCTACCTGCTGGGTACGCCGGCCCGACGCAGCGCCCGCCGCCGCGCGGCGATGCCCGGCTCAGTGGCCGGCACCGGCGGGCTCGATCCAGACCGCGGCGGCCATCCGGCCGGTGACCCGATCACGTCGGAACGAAAAGAACCGTGACGCATCCTCGACCGCACACCAGGCGCCGCCGCTGACGCGCTCGACCCCCGCCGCGGCGAGCCGGTCTCGCGCCAGGCCGGCCAGGTCGGCCAGCCACTTGCCGGGCCGCGCCGGAGCGAAGCGCCTTGTGTCGGGGCCGAGCGGATCGGCGCCGAAGGCTTCGAGCACGTCGGTGCCGACCTCGAAGGCGCGCGGGCCGATGCAGGCGCCGAGCCAGACCTCGAGCTCTGCGGGACGGCAGCGTGCCGCTGCGCACACCGCGGCGACCGCGGCTTCGAGCACGCCCGCCGACAGGCCGCGCCAGCCCGCGTGGGCGGCGCCGACGGCGCGGCCTTCGGGCGCGGCGAACAACACCGGCAGGCAATCGGCGGCCTGAACAGTGCAGGCGATACCCGGCTCGGTCGCATAGCTCGCATCGGCCTCGTGCACCCAAGCCCCGGGTGCTGCGTCGGTCGCATCGACGTGGACGACCGAAATGCCGTGCACCTGGCGCAGAAACACCGGCGCCGCGCCGCAGGCGGCGGCGAATCGGGCCCGGTTGACGGCGACGCGGCCGGCGTCGTCGCCCACGGCGTCGCCGAGGTTCATCGACGCATAGGGACCGCCGCTCACGCCGCCTTCGCGCGTCGACATCAGCGCCCCGACGGCGCTGCCCGCCCACTCGGGAGCGAGCCAGCCGGCAGGACGGCTCACGTCGCGTCCGGGCAGGCCGAGGGCTGCGTCGTCGCGAACGCCGGCTCGGCCATGCAGGTCTCGAAGATGCGCATCACCGTCGGGACGTGGTCGAGCCGGCAGTCCATGCGCCTGGCGTTGTGGATCTGCGGCACGAGCACGCAATCGGCCAGGCCCGGTGAGTCGCCATGGCAGAAACGGCCGGTCGCCGCGTGGCCGGCGAGCTGTCGCTCGACGATCTCGAGCCCGGTCTCGACCCAGTGCCGATACCAGCGGTTCTTGTCGTCTTCGGAAACGCCCATCTCCTTGACCAGATAGCGCAGGACGCGCAGGTTGTCGAGGGGATGGATCTCGCAGGCCATGTCGAGGGCGATCGCGCGCACACGGGCGCGGCCGATCGCGTCCTTCGGCAGCAGCGGCGGCTCGGGATGGGTCTCGTCGAGGTATTCGATGATGGCCATCGTCTGCGTCAGCACGGCCTCGCCGCCGCCCTCGCCGTCCAGCACCAAGGCCGGCACGAGCTGTGCCGGCGCCACGGCGCGAAACGATTCGCTCAGCTGCTCGTTCTTCACGAGATGCACGGCCACGTACTCGTAGCTCAGGCCCTTCAGGGCGAGCGCGATGCGCACCCGATACGACGCCGACGAGCGAAAGTAGTTGTAGAGGCGCACTTCGTCGGCAAAGCTCGGCGTTCAGCGCGCGACGATCTGCACCTGCAGGCTGCCGACG
>JANXXS010000205.1 GCA_025350505.1 Burkholderiales bacterium | reverse complement strand
TGGATCGGTCGCGCTCCGGTCGATGCCATTTCGTCACCGCAACTTCTCGAGGTGCTGCGTCGGATCGAGAGCCGCGGCGTCGTCGAGACGGCGCACCGCGCTCTGGAGAACTGCAGCCAGGTCTTTCGCTACGCCGTCGCCATCGGCAAGACCACCCACAACCCGGCGCGCGACCTGAAGGACGCTCTCAGGCGACCGGCGCCGAAACACTTCCCAGCGATCACCGATCCGAAGAGATTCGGGCAGCTCCTTCGCGCGTGCGACGGATACGCGGCAACGCACGTTGTTCGCGCCGCGCTAAAGCTCGCGCCGATGCTCCTCCTGCGGCCCGGCGAGCTTCGCTTCGGCGAATGGCGTGAGATCGACCTGGACGCGGCCTTGTGGACGGTGCCGGCGGCACGAATGAAGCGCGAACTTCGGGAGAAGCTGAACGGCGGGCCGCATCTGGTGCCTTTGCCGAAGCAGGCGGTCGCCGTCCTTCGCGAGCTGCATCCGTTGACCGGCTACGGAAAGCTCGTCTTTCGCGGTGAGCGGCACCACGACCGGCCGATGAGCGACAACACGATCAACGCGGCGTTGCGGACCATGGGCTTTGCTGCGGAGGAAGTGACGGGCCACGGCTTTCGTGCGACGGCTCGGACCATGCTGCACGAGCGCCTCGGCTTCAGCCCCGATGTGATCGAGGCGCAGCTCGCGCATTCCGTTCGCGACAGCTTGGGTCGGGCCTATAACCGGACGGAGTTCATCGACCAGCGCCGGGAGATGCTCCAGGCTTGGGCGGACTATCTCGACAAGCTACGTTTGGACATCGAAGTGAGCCATCGGAAGTCGAAAATTGATTCCCCCAAACTGAAGCGCGCCCGTGGGCTGCACTCTGCGGTGCCGACCGTCAGCCATTGAGGCCGTTCGACGTGACGGCAGGTTGCCCGCCTCGACTCCCGCGTTGCCCGCGTCACGCGCACACTCGATGCCTGAGCAGCGCGTGAGAGACTGGCAACAATGAATCCGGAGCCGCCGTCGACACACGAGGACCGCGTGGCGGCTCTCCTGCCGGACTGGCTTGCGTGGTTGCGAATTCGCCATCGATCGCTCGCCTCGCAGCATTCGGATCTGGTTCAGGAGGCAGCTGCAGATCTGCTGCATTGGCTGGTCGGGCGCCACGACACGGCGCTTGCCGAGGATGACTTGCGACGCGTTGGATTTCGTATCCTTCAGCGCCGTGTAGCTGACGCATTTCGCGAAAGCGTGGGCGAGTGGTCTCGTCAGCCTTCTGAACGAGAGTTGGAGGGCGCCTCCGAATTGCCCGACACGCGTCCCGGTGCCAATCCGCCGCAGGCGCTGCAGCACGCCCGGCTCATGCGCGCGCTGGTCGAGGTGCTTACCGAATTGAGCCCTGAGGAACGCTCGCTTCTGCTCGGCGACGAGATAGGCGACGCGAACAAAGACGCGGCTCCGCGCAGTGCCGCCGAACGGCAGCGGCTCAGCCGCCTGCGCGAGCGTGTGCGGACGATCCTGATGCAGCGACACGGCATCGACGTGCGACGCTGGCCGGAGGAATAGGCATGGCCACTGTCGCAGCCTCCTCACGTTGGACGCCGGTACTGCAGCTTGTGCACGTGACTGATTTGCACGTCAAGCAGATGACCGCGAATCCAGCGCATGCGCTGACCGGCAAGGGGCGAGTTCTCGCTCGATTCGCGCAGCGTTGGCTCGAGCGAAACAATGCCTTCGGCTGGGACGACGGAACACAGGGTCACTATCCTTTGGCGCCCGAGTCGTTTCGGCGCTTTCTGCAATGGTGGCGGGGCTTCGATCGCCAGTGGCGGGACGTACCCGTCTGGCTTGTCGATACAGGCGACCGCACGGCCTTTGGTGACGATGCCTCAATTCAGGCCGGCCAACAGCACTTGAAGCTTTGGCAAAAGGCGTTGGGAAATTGCCCGGTGCGTAGCTTGTACGGTAACCACGATGCTTGGCCTGGAACGCTTCCGGGCCTTCTGCCCGGCAGCATCACCGCCCAGCGGACGCGCCTGGGCGCGCTGGACGAATGGAATCCGGGGAACTGGCTTGGATCGCCGCTGTCCGTCGCCCTGCCTGGTAGCAGCGCGAGAATCGAACTGTTCGCCCTCGACAGCGTCTGCTGGAGTGCGATTAGCAACACACGCGCTGTGGGAAGGATCGACGCACGTGCGATGGAGTTATTGGTCGCTCGAATGCGAATCTCCGCTGCAGCGGGGACACACGGGCTGAGGATCCTGGCGATGCACCACCCGCTGGCGTTCCCTTGGGAAGACAGCGAAGTCCGCGCCGCCGGCGTGTTCAGCGCGATGAAGCTGTTGAAGGACGAAGAGCACGCTCGGCGGCTACGCAACGACAAGAACGACCCCGTGGACTTCGGACCACTCGTGCATCTTGTGCTCTCGGGTCACACTCATCTCGCACATCCCGCCACGGGCCTCCACGGTGACGTCGTCGACGTGCACCAAGGCCTGCTGTCGCCTTGGCAGCTCCAGCTTGTTGGCGGATCTCTGATGCTCAACAAGAGCAGGCGAGCCGCTCGCCAGATGACCCCGCCTGGAGCAGCTGCCGCTGTGCGGGATCACGATCGGTTTGTGCCTTCGACGGTCGACGGAACGAACTGCCAAGCGCAAATACTGCGTTTCTCCGCGTCCCCGGACCATCCTGGCGCATTGCAAATGGTTCGAGTGCCGGTCGTCTCGGTCGACGGAAGTTTGTACGAGCCCGGCGAGCCCGACGGATTAACCCTGCACTACGCGACACCCTGACGCCGGGCGGAGTCCTTACTCAAAGCGTGCGCAAGTACCCATATCCGGAAGACTCCACTCCCGTAGCTGCCCGTATTTGTTGCCCGAGAATTTCTGTTCCAGGGTCGGCGAGTGCCTGCCTCGCGGCATCGACCGAGCAGCTGAAGAGCAACTGCTCCGCCTCCCCGTGCAAAGCCAACTCGATTCCCGGCGACTCCACGTGCGTCGATCCTGCTGCGAGGGCGATACCGGTGGTGGACAACACGATCCGATACAGGCTCGCCGTGTCGGGCATGCAATCAATCGCGCTTTGCGCCGACAACAACTTCGCTTGGAGATCATGCATTGGCCTCTCGGCGCCTGCGCTCACCCCCGCTCTGTCGAGCGCCGCGGCGCCCAAGTCTGTCAGAACCTGCTCAGCAAGATCATGGAGAAGCGCGTGTGACATTGCCGTCGCACGGGTCGGCAAGAAATCGTCGGCGCTTCCTAGAACGTGGCACACAGCGGCCATGGCGATGCGCTGCTCGTCGGCGAGCGTCAGCGATGGGGCGGCGAGTGCACGTGCGCCAAGAAGATCCAATGGGCGCGCCAATGCCCAGGGCCGCAGCATCTGCATCACCGGTTCAAACCGCCAGCGGTGCGCGGTCGCCTCCTCTCGGATGGTCTCTTGCTGTCGCAAAGAGGCGAGCGCCAATTGATGCGAGCTCGCCACCTGCCATTCGTTGCGCATACGTAGCAAGTGGAGGGTCGGCGACAGTGTCACCACCACTCCTTCCTGCGCCAGACTGTGCTGATAGGCGCGCAACGCCTTAGCGGCCGCGAGCGGCGGCAGCGCGAACGCCTCGCACCCAGCGAGCACTGCGCCCGGTCGAGCCTGCGGTGGCAGGGCGTCGAAATCCAACGCAAGCAATCCAACATCCTCATCCTGGAGGGCGTGCTCCAGCAGCGAAAACCAGTTGGAAAGAAGCAGTTGGACCAATTCGGTCGCGTGGTCTTCGACCTCGACTTCCGACGGCTCGGCTGCCTGCGTTGTGAGGGTTGCGGCCAGCTCAGCCTGCAACTGGCGCTCGGCGTCACGCGAACCTGGCGGGTGCGCAGCTTTGCCCACCTCGGACGGAAGGACAATCCACTGGGACAGCATCCGGCGTGCATCATCCATCCACAGGCTGGCCACCTCGGCGGCCCCTTCTTGCTCAAGCGCCAAGCGAACCGGCGACCTCACCTGATCAACAAAGGTGCGGACGTGCTGCTCGTGAAGCGTTTGGCGCTCCACGAAGGCCGCTCGATCGGGCTTGAGCAGACTGCGCAGGCGCTCTAGTTCGGGTTGCAGGGGGTCGGGCGTGGTCATGGTCGCTTCCAATGTCGTGGCCGGGGAGCCGCTACATCCACATCATCGGAGGCAGAAGCGTTTCGTGACATGCTTTCGAGCGAGAGGTGAATGAAATCATCCGGCAGTTCGGCACGAAGCAGGAGCAAATGAATTGCTGAGGTACCCCGCTCGCATCCGGCAGGACGGTAGTGGCTTCGGCGTGTCGTTCCCAGACGTCCCTGAGGCGCGAACGGGTGCGAGGACTCGTGGGGAAGCTCTCGGAATGGCGGCCGATGCGCTGGCCACCGCAATGGACTTCTACTTCGAGGATGGTCGGCCAGTGCCGGCGCCCTCGGCGGCCAAGCGTGGCCAACTGCTTGTCGACCTTCCGACCAGCGTCGGTGCAAAGGTGCTCCTGCTGAACGAAAAGCTGGATCGGCAAGTGACGCCGGCCAAGTTCATACGCCGCATGAACGCGCGCCCGCAGAAGGTCAGTCCCCGATCGCGCGCGCCGCGATGAACGTCAAGTCGGACCGCGAAGCGGACAAGAGCAGACTGGATAGCGGCACGCCTGGCCGAGTTTGACGCGGTGCGCCATCTGATCGGACAGCCGGCAGCGGTGCGCCCGCAAGCCTTCGACCTGCCGGCGCTGACAGAGTCCTGGCGGGTCGAATACCGCGAGATGCGGCGTTTTACCGTCGGCGCCACGACGGATCAGCCCGGGCGCATCGTCGTGTTCGGCGCCATCGAAGACGTCGAGGCTTGTCATGCCGCCCTTCGCCGTTGGTTGGCGCGGCGCGCGACCGAGACACTGCCACCGTGGCTTGAGCGGGTTGCGGTCCAGTGCCGGCCGACGCCCACGGACATCTCGATCAAGAACCAGCGCACCCGCTGGGGAAGCTGCGCCCGCAGCGGCCGGGTCAGCCTGAACTGCAAGCTGCTCTTCCTGCCGCGTGACCTGGTGCGCTACGTGATGGTTCACGAGCTTTGCCACCTGCTGGAACCCAACCATTCCAGCCGATTCTGGGCGCACGTTCGTCAGATGGACCGCGGCGCGGACGATCACCATGGGCAGATGCGGGATGCGTGGAAGCTCGTGCCGGCTTGGGCGCAGCCAGCGTCCAAGCTGGACTTTTAGGTGGCAATGACGATGTCGGCGACTCCCCTTGAGTGGCAGGAGCGCCTCTACTATCGGGATCAGCTACGCGCTGCAAGGTACGCGGCGTTGGCGGATGCCGAGGGGTTCCATGAGGTCTGCTTCGCCTTGGAGGTCCTTGGGATGCGGTTGCTCGGCCGAAAGCAAGAGCTTGGACGCTACGGGGTGAAGCTGCGGGAACTAGCCGCCGATTCCACCGTCCTCGCCGCGTTGTCCAGGCAGTATCCGGGCCGCTTTTCGACGTTTGATGCGCTGTTCGCTATGGTGAAGAACGCAAGGAACGACGCGATGCACACAGGCGTCTATGCGCGTCACGCCACTGCAGCTGCCATCGAGGTCTGCATCGGCCTTGAGGAGGCACTGATGAAGCAAACAGAAGATCCAAGAACTACCGTTGCAGACTACATGGTCAAGACAGCGGTCACTGTCGAGCCATGGCAACCGGTCGCGCACGCACGTCAGCTCATGTTGACGCACTCTTTCTCGTTCTTGCCCGTGTTCGTCGGCCGCTGGAAGCTTGTTTCCGAGACTTCCATGGCTCGATACCTGCGCGGCAAAGGCGACTGGAAGATCTTGATGTCGGCATCGATCGAGCATGCCGCGTCCAATGGGCTCGAGCTGCTGGATGCCCACGTTGTCAAGCTCGACGACGACGTGTCCAAGCTACTTAACGACGACGACTTGGAAAGGTCGCCTGGTCGGCTTTGGCTAGTCGAAGAGTCGCCCGATCGCCTCTGCGGAGTGCTTTCACCGTTCGAGCTTATGTAGCTCAGCTTACGAGACGAGAGGAGTAACTCCGGCAGTAACTGAGATGTTGAGCGGATGGGCCAAGAAGTGATGATGTTGGATTCCAGGCATCTTTCGAGTGAGCCCTTGGCCACCAAACAAAACGGCCCCCTGACGGGGCCGTTTTCTTTGGTGGCCAAGGGCGGATGAGAACCGCCGATGTGGTTCGCTCTGTGACAGTCCAGTGGACTGTCACAGGACGCGACGAAGTCGCGGTCGCGCAGCGATGACGGGATCGCCCCAAGGCGAGACCGGCACATTCCGCCCGTAGCCGCCAAGCCGCATCGATCAACGCGCCGCGGATTCCTCGGATTTCTCCGCAAGCGCCGCGCCGATCTTGTCCAGCATCGCATAGCACTGCTCGACGAAGTCCGCCCCCAGCGTGCGTTCCATTTCCGCGTAAGCAGCCTCGATGTGAGGCGTCATGCGCTTGGCCAGCGCGCGGCTGGCGGCGGTGAGAGAGACCAGGACACGACGCTGGTCGTGATCGAGGCGCTTGCGCGACACCAGCTCGAGGTCCTCCATGCGCGTCAGCATGCCGGCCAGGCTGGGACTCGAAATGCGGCAGATCTCGCCGATCTGATGCGGCTCCATCGGTCCGGTGTCGAGCAGCGCACGGACGATCCGCCACTGCTGCTCGGTGATGCCATGCGCGTTGAGGATCGGCCGAAAGCGGCCCATCATGTGCTCGCGCGCCTGCAGAAGCAGCAGCGGAAGGCTGCGGTGAACGAGTCGGAGCGGCTTCGATCGCACGTCGATTTCCCCATGTTCCTGTATCGGCACCACGCTTGACTCGCGTCGCGCAGCCGGCAGAATATCGTTAATGTATTAGTGAGTTTCGTATCTTGTGTCCTTGAATCCCAGCGAGCCGTGAATTCCACCCTGCCGGACCTTCTTGCCCAGGCCGAGGCGTTCTGCCCTGCGGGCATGGGCAGCGTCGAATGGCGGCTGCGCGTGGAGCTGGCGGCCTGCTATCGCGTCTTCGGCCAGCTCGGCTGGACCGAGCTCATCTTCAATCACATCACGCTGCGCGTGCCGGGCGACAAGCCGTCCTACCTGATCAATCCCTTCGGCCTCAACTACGACGAGGTGACGGCGGCGAACCTGATCCGGATCGGCCACGACGGTGCGCCGCTCGAGGCGACGCCGCATCACGTCAACCGGGCCGGCTTCATCATTCACAGCGCGGTACACGGCGCACGTGCAGACGCCCACTGCGTCATGCATACGCACACGACCGCCGGCATGGCGGTCGCCTGCAAGGCGGGCGGCCTGGAGCACGACGATTTCTACGGCGCCGAGCTGTTCGGCGAGGTCGCCTATCACGACTTCGAGGGCATCACGGTCCACGACGACGAAGGCGTCCGCCTCGTCGCGAGCCTGGCCGACAAGCGCGTCCTGATCCTGCGCAACCACGGCATGCTCGTCTGCGGCGCGAACGTCTTCAACGCCTTTCGCTGGATGTGGACCCTGCAACGTGCCTGCGAAGTCCAGGTCGCCGCCGACAGCCTCCGGGGCGCCAATCTGAGGCTCACCGATCGCGTCCGCACCGGCTGCGCCGCCGATGCCAAGGCATTCGAGCCGAGGGAGTCGCTGGAGCGGATGCTCTTCGACAGCGTCCTGCGCCGCTGCCGCCTCGGCGCCGCGGAGCTCGCCGGCCGCACCTGACCCCGCTCGCCGCCACGCGGCGCACGAACACACACCCACGACCGGAGACAAGTTGAAATCCATCCACAAGCATGCGGCTGCAACCGCGGCGCTGATCCTGAGCTTCGCCGCTCATGCCGACATCAACGTCGGCGTCATCCTCTCCACCACCGGCCCGGGCGGATCGCTGGGGATTCCGGAGCAGAACAGCGTCAAGCTGTGGCCGACCGAGATCGCCGGCGAAAAGCTGCGCATCACGGTGCTCAACGATGAGTCCGACACGACGGCGGCGGCGAAGAACGCCAATCGCCTGGTCGCCGAAAACAACGTCGATGTCGTCGTCGGCCCGTCGCTGACCCCGACCTCGCTTTCGGCGCTCGACATCATTGCCCGCGCCAACACGCCGATGATCTCGCTGGCCGGCGGTGGCGCCATCATCGAGCCGTCCGATGGCCCGCGGCGCTGGGCCTTCCGGATGGCGCCGCCGGAATCGATCGCCGTCAGTCTGGTGCTCGAGCACATGGTCGCGCAGGGCGTCAAGAAGGTCGGCGTCATCGCCCTGGCGACGAGCTTCGGCGAGGGCTACACGAAGACCCTGGAGCGGCTGGCGCCCGGCAAGGGAATCTCGGTCGTGACCGTCGAGCGCTACAACCAGAACGACACGTCGGTGACGGCGCAGACGCTGCGGCTGCTGGCGGCTCAGCCGGATGCGGTCTACATCATGAGCTCCGGCACGCCCGGGGCGTTGCCGCAGATCGAGCTGGCGCGGCGCGGCTTCAAAGGCCCCGTGTATCAGACGCAAGGGGTGGCGAACAACGACTTCCTGCGCATCGGCGGCAAGGACCTCGAGGGCGGCTACATGACGGTCGGTCCGGTGCTCGTTGCCGAGCAGCTCCCCGACGCGTCGCCGTTGAAGGCACCCGCGACCGAGTTCGTCAAGCGCTACGAGACGGCCTACGGCGCCGGCTCGCGCTCGCTCTTCGCCGCCTCGGCGTGGACGGCGGTGATGTGGCTGGAAGCCGCGGTGCCGCAAGCGCTCAAGAAGGGCAAACCCGGCACGCCGGAATTTCGCGCGGCCCTGCGCGACGCGCTCGAGTCCATGAAGGACGTCGTCACACCCGAGGCGATCTATTCGATGAGCAACACCAACCACAACGGCGCCGACCAGCGCTCGCAGGTGATGGTGCGCATCGTCGACGGCCGCTGGAAGCTGCAGAACTGACGTCGTCGAAAGGCGATTTACCGCGGCCGCCCGACTCGCTAAGCTTGTCCTGTTCCAGGAGTACGCGATGGTTGAAAGCGACGAAGGCATCTTCCTCAAGAACTGCTGGTACGTGGCGGCGTGGGACCACGAGCTGATCGACGGCACCAAGCTCGCCCGCACGATCCTCGAGAACCCTGTCGTCATCTATCAGGGCGAGAGCGGCAAGGTCGTGGCGCTCGAGGATCGCTGCTGCCATCGCGGCGCGCCGCTGTCGATGGGCCGCATCGAGGGCGACTGCATCCGCTGCATGTACCACGGCATGAAGTACGAGCCGTCGGGCAAGTGCATCCAGATCCCCGGCCAGGACATCATCCCGCCCAAGCTTGGCGTCCGGAGCTACCCCGTCGTCGCCCGCGACCATCTGATCTGGATCTGGATGGGCGACCCGGCCAAGGCCGACCCGGCGCTCATCATCGACTACGAGCCGCTGCACGACCCGGCCTGGAAGGGCATGCCGGCTTACATGCACTACGACGCCAACTGGCTGCTCATCGTCGACAACCTGAGCGACTTCGCGCATCTCGCCTTCGTCCACACCAAGACGCTCGGCGGCTCGGAGGAGTACGCCTACCAGACCAAGCCGCTCAACATCGAGCGGCTCGACAACGGCTTTCGCGTCGAGCGCTGGCACATGAACAGCGACTCGCCGCCGTTCCACAAGAAAGTGATCGCCGACAAGGCGGCCAAGGTCGATCGCCGCAACATCGGCCACATGCACGTGCCCGGCATCTTCTTTCTCGAGTCGATGTTCGCGCCGGCCGGCACCGGCGCCGAGAAGGGCAAC
>JANXXS010000164.1 GCA_025350505.1 Burkholderiales bacterium | reverse complement strand
TGGCGGAGAGGGCGGGATTCGAACCCGCGGAGGGTTTTTAGCCCTCACACGCTTTCCAGGCGTGCGACTTAAACCGCTCATCCACCTCTCCGGACGGGCGCGAGTTTAGCGGAGCGACCCAGGTCGTGATCCGAAGGCGGACGAGATCCTTCGCTCCGCTCAGGATGACAGGGGGCTTGAAACTCAGTCCTTGCCAGCCGGCCGTACTTAGCTCGGACGCGGCACCGGCGCCTTCATCAGCGCCATCGCCGTGCCGATGATTCCCGAGACCTCAGAGAGGCTGCTCGGCACGATCATCGTGTTGTTCTTCTGCGCGAGCTGGGCAAAGGCCTCGACCGCCTGCTGCGCGACCTTGAGCTGCACCGCCTGCTCGCCACCGGGCTGGCGGATCGCATCGGCGACCTTGCGGATCGCATCAGCCGTCGCCTCGGCGACGGCGACGATGGCCGCGGCCTCGCCCTGGGCCTTGTTGATCTCCGCCTGGCGCTGGCCCTCCGAGCGAGCGATGAATGCCTCGCGCTCGCCGGTGGCGATGTTGATCTGCTCCTGTTTGCGACCTTCCGACGCGGCGATGAGGGCGCGCTTCTCGCGCTCGGCCGTGATCTGCGCCTGCATCGAATGCAGGATCGCCGCCGGCGGCGTCAGGTCCTTGATCTCGTAGCGCAGCACCTTGACGCCCCAGTTGTGCGCTGCCTCGTCGAGCGCGGCAACGACCGAGAGGTTGATGTGGTCGCGCTCCTCGAAGGTGCGGTCGAGCTCCATCTTGCCGATCACCGAGCGCAGCAGCGTCTGCGCCAGCTGCGTGATCGCGGCGATGTAGTTGCTCGAGCCGTAGCTCGCGCGCATCGGGTCGGTGACCTGGAAGTAGATGATCCCGTCGACCTGCAGCTGCGTGTTGTCCTTGGTGATGCAAACCTGGCTGGGCACGTCGAGCGGCACCTCCTTCAGCGAGTGCTTGTAGGCAACCCGCTCGACGAAGGGGATCACGAACTCGAGGCCGGGCGTCAGCGTGCGGTCGTACTTGCCGAGCCGCTCGACCACCCAGGCGTGCTGCTGCGGCACGATCTTGAAGGTCTGGAAGATGAAGATCGCGGCGATGACGAAAAGGACGAGGGCGAATTCCATGAGAGCGTGCTCCGGGTGAAGGCTACGGGTCAGGCAGGAGACGTCGGCGAGAGCACCAGCCAGTTGCCTTCGACCGCGGATATGACGTGCTCGCCGCGGGCGGCCGGCGCACCGGGCGCCAGCCGCGCCGTCCAGCCCGAGCCGCGGTAGTCGATGCGCGCGGTCCGGTCCGCCGACCAGGCGGAGACGAAGACGTGCTCGCCGATGTCGAGGTTGACGTCGCGGTTCTCGTGGGCGGCGCGGTCGGTGCTGTCACGCGAGCGTCGGTGCCAGTACCAGAATCCGGTGGCGCCGCCGCCGACCAGCGCCGCGGCCACGATCTGCATCGGCACCGCAAAGCCGAGATGCGCGGCCACCGCGGCGGCCGCCAGGCCGAGCGCGATCATGAGCAGGTAGAAGGTTCCGGTGCCGAGCTCGGCCGCTACTGCGATGCCCGCCGCCACCCACCACCCGGTTGCCGTTGAGATTTCCATCAGGCACTCCGATTTGCCGTCCGACCTTGCGAGTGTAGGCGCGCCCCCGCAGCCCTACACTGCGCGCTTTCCGACCGCCCTGTTCGAGAGTCGCCGATGCTTCCCTTCAAGTTTCCGATCGTCATCATCGATGAAGACTTCCGTTCCGAGAACGCGTCCGGGCTGGGCATTCGCGCGCTCGCCTCGGCAATCGAGAAAGAAGGCTTCGAGATCCTCGGCGCCACGAGCTACGGCGATCTCTCCCAGTTCGCCCAGCAGCAGAGCCGGGCCAGCGCCTTCATCCTCTCGATCGACGACGAGGAGTTCACCGAAGGTCCCGACCTCGACCCGGCGGTGCTCAACCTGCGCAAGTTCATCACCGAGGTGCGCTTCAAGAACGCCGAGGTGCCGATCTATCTGTACGGCGAGACGCGCACCTCGCAGCACCTGCCCAACGACATCCTGCGCGAACTGCACGGCTTCATCCACATGTTCGAGGACACGCCGGAGTTCGTGGCCCGGCACATCATCCGCGAGGCACGCGCCTACCTCGACGGCGTGGCGCCGCCGTTCTTTCGCGCCCTGGTCGACTATGCGCAGGACGGCTCCTATTCCTGGCATTGCCCGGGCCACTCGGGCGGAGTCGCCTTCCTGAAGAGCCCGGTCGGCCGCATGTTCCACCAGTTCTTCGGCGAGAACATGCTGCGCGCCGACGTCTGCAACTCGGTCGACGAACTCGGTCAGCTGCTCGACCACACCGGCCCCGTGGCGGCGAGCGAGCGCAACGCGGCGCGCATCTTCAACGCCGACCATTGCTTTTTCGTCACTAACGGCACCAGCACCAGCAACAAGATGGTGTGGCATCACACCGTGGCGCCGGGCGACGTGGTGGTGGTCGACCGCAACTGCCACAAGTCGATCCTGCACGCGATCATCATGACCGGCTCGATCCCGGTCTTTTTGCCGCCGACGCGCAACCACTTCGGCATCATCGGTCCGATCGCGCAAGGCGAATTCACGCCCGAGGCGATCCAGGCCAAGATCGCCGCCAATCCGCTGCTGAAGGGCGTCGACCCCAAGTCGGTCAAGCCGCGCATCCTGACGCTCACGCAGAGCACCTACGACGGCGTGCTCTACAACACCGAGACGATCAAGCACGCGCTCGACGGCTACATCGACACCATGCATTTCGACGAAGCGTGGCTGCCGCACGCGGCGTTCCACCGCTTCTACGGCGTCTTTCACGCCATGGGCAAGAAGCGGGTGCGGCCCAAGGACCAGATCGTCTTCGCGACGCAGTCGACGCACAAGCTGCTCGCCGGCATCAGCCAGGCCTCGCAG
>JANXXS010000162.1 GCA_025350505.1 Burkholderiales bacterium | reverse complement strand
GGCCTCGCCCTGCACCGGCTCGACGATGAAGGCCGCCGTGTTCGGGCCGATCGCCGCCTCGAGCGCCGCGGCGTCGCCGAACGGCACGCTGGCGAAGCCGGGCGTGAACGGGCCGAAGCCGTCGCGGTACTGGGCTTCGCTCGAGAAGCTGATGATGGTCGTGGTACGCCCGGCGAAGTTGCCCGCGGCGACCAGGATCTGCGCCTGACCTGCGGGCACGCCCTTGACCTTGTAGGCCCACTTGCGCGCCGCCTTGACTGCCGTCTCGACAGCCTCGGCACCGGTGTTCATGGGCAGCGCGCGCGCCATGCCGGTCATGCGGCAGAGCCGCTCGAGAAAGCTGCCGAGGCGCGCCGTGTGGAAGGCACGGCTGGTGACGGCGAGCGTCTTCGCCTGCTCGGTCAGCGCGCCGACGAGCACCGGGTGGCCGTGACCGAAGCTCACCGCCGAGTACGCCGACATCATGTCGAGATAGCGGCGACCGGCGGTATCGAAAAGCCAGACGTCTTCACCCCGCTCGAGCGTGACCTTGAGCGGGTCGTAATTGCGGGCGCCGTAGCGACGCTCCAGGTCGACGGGCGTCGTGCCCAGGCGGGCGAGCGCGGTGGCACGGGCGGTGGTGGTCATGGCGATTCCCTGCGGGTCGGTCGGTGCCCTGCAGTCTATCGATGGACGCATGAAAGGTGCGTTCTACTTCGTGCGCCATAGCCACCTGCAATGCACGCTTCTTGCGTAAATTAGCGGACAATGCCCGCATGTCTGCCGACTTCGACAATATCGACCGCAAGATTCTTCGCGTGCTTCAGCTCAACGGCCGGGCCAGCAATGTCGAGCTCGCCGCCAAGGTTCATCTTTCGGCACCGCAGTGCTTTCGCCGCGTCCGCGCGCTCGAGGAACGCGGCGTGATCCGCGGCTATACCGCGCAACTCGATGCCGAGGCCCTCGGGCTGGCGGTGACTGCCTATGTGAACGTCAGCATCGCCGGCGACCAGTTCGGCCGCGTGCGCGAGATCGAGGCGCAGATCCGCGCCTATCCGCAGATCCTCGAATGCCAGGGCGTCTCGGGCGACTACGACTACCTGCTCAAGGTCGTCGCGCGCGACCTGAAGAGCCTCAGCACCTTCCTCACCGACCGCCTGATGCAGGTGCCCGGCATCGACGACGTGCGATCGATGATCTGCCTCGAAGAGATCAAGCCACCGTCGCCCTTGCCGGTTGAGCCGTAGGCTCAACCGGCAAGGGAACGGCGAGCCGAAAGGGATTGCTTCCTCCCCGCTTTGCTCCCCTCCCTGCGAGAGGGCGGGGCCGGCCGCTTCGGGACCGCTTTTCGAAGCGACGGTGGTGGTCTAGGGATACAGACCTCGTTCCTCGCGGGCGATGAGGATGCGTTCGCAGGCGACGGCGAAGGTCGCGGTGCGCAGACTGATCTTGTGCCGATCCGCCGTGTCCCAGATCTTCTTCAGGGCGTCGACCATGATCTTGTCGAGGCGCACGTTGATTTCGTCCTCGCTCCAGAAGAAGCTCGAGAAGTCCTGCACCCACTCGAAGTAGCTGACGGTCACGCCGCCGGCGTTGCAGATGACGTCGGGAACGACCAGCACGCCGCGCTCGCCGAGCACGTCGTCGGCCTCGGGCAGGGTCGGTCCGTTTGCACCCTCGAGCACCAGCCTGGCCTTGATGCGCCGGGCCCGCTCGGGCGTGATCTGGCCTTCGAGCGCGGCCGGCACGAGGATGTCGCAATCGACGTCCCAGAAGGCCTCGTTGTCGATCAGCTCGCCGCCCTTCACGTTGCCGATGCCGGCGTCGTGCGTGATGGCGCCCATCGTGCTGGCCATCTCGAAGCCGCCGGGGTTGACGCGCGTGCCGGTGTGGTCCTGCATGGCGACGAGCTTGGCGCCAGCCTGCACGAAGAGCTCGGCCGCCGAAGCGCCGACGTTGCCCATGCCCTGCACGGCGACGCGTGCGCCGTCGAGGTTCATGCCGATGCGCCGCGCCGCCTCACGGCCGGTGACGAAGACGCCGCGTCCGGTCGCCTTGACGCGGCCGAGCGAGCCACCGAGATGGATCGGCTTGCCGGTGACGACACCGGTCGCCGTCGTGCCGGTGTTCATCGAGTAGGTGTCCATCATCCACGCCATGATCTGGGCGTTGGTGTTCATGTCCGGCGCCGGGATGTCGCGCTGCGGACCGATGATGATGCCGATCTCGCTGGTGTAGCGGCGCGTCATGCGCTCGAGCTCCTTCATCGACAGCTTCTTCGGGTCGACGCGGATGCCGCCCTTGGCGCCGCCGTAGGGCAAGTTCACGGCGGCGCACTTCACCGTCATCCAGGCCGAGAGCGCCATCACCTCCTCGAGCGTCACGTCGGGGTGATAGCGCACGCCCCCCTTGCCGGGGCCGCGCGAAAGGTTGTGCTGAACGCGAAAGCCTTCGAAGTGAGCGACGCTGCCGTCGTCCATTTCGATCGGCACGTCGACGATCAGCGCCCGCTTCGGGCGCTTCAGGGTCTCGGACCAGCGTGCCAGCGAGCCGAGATAGGGCAGGACGCGATCGACCTGCGCGAGATAGGTGTGCCAGGGGCTCGTCGCCGTGGGCGTCAGATAGGAGAGGTAGCTCATCGGATGTTCCGGAGTGGAAGGCATGGAAGACTCGAACGGTTCGTGGCCGGCCCGCGACTCTAGCCCTCGCCGCAACGCGCTGTCACCTTGCGCTGCGGCAGGCGACCTCGCTCAGTGCGGTGCGGCGCCGAACTCGTCGCCAAGCTCCCGGGCGCGGTCGCGCGCCGCGAGGATGGCGGCGACGAACGCGTCCTTGACGCCGCGCGACTCGAGTACCGCCACTGCCGCCTGCGTCGTACCGCCCGGCGACGTGACGTTCCTGCGCAGCACCTCGGGCGTGTCGCTCGACCCGACGGCGAGCGCGGCGGCCCCGGCCACCGTCTGCACCGCGAGGCGCCGAGCCTCGGCCTCCGGCAATCCCATCTCGCGCGCCGCGGCAAGCATCGCCTCGATGAGGTGAAAGACGTAGGCCGGGCCGGAACCGGACAACGCGGTCACGGCATCGAGCGCGTCCTCGCCGTCGATCCAGACGATTTCACCGGTCGGCGCGAGAACGGTCTCGACCCGCAGCCGGTCGTCGCGGCTCACCGCCGGCCGGGCGAACACGCCGGCCACGCCCTTGCCGATCAGCGCCGGTGTGTTCGGCATGGCGCGCACGACCCGCTCGCTCTGCGTGGCCGCGGAGATCGCGTCGCTGCGGATGCCGGCCATCACGCTGAGCTGGAGCGCGCCGGCGACGTGGGGCGCGCACCGCGCAGCCGCGGCGGCGAAGAATTGCGGCTTCACGGCCCAGACGATCAGCCCCGCGGTCGCCAGCGACGAATCGGCCGCGGCCAACGGGACGACGCCAAATCGCTCGGCCAGCACCTGCCGCTGCCCTTCTCCGGGCTCGACGACGATCAGGGTGCTCGGCGCCCGCCCGGCCGCGATCAGGCCGCCGACGATGGCGCTCGCCATGTTGCCGCCGCCGATGAAAGCGATCGTCTGCATCGGGCCAGTGTACGCAGCGCAAAAGGTCCGAGGGCGCGAGGTGCCCGCCGCGCCTGGCTAGAGCCCGGCCAGCAGCGCGGCATTGCCACCGGCCGCGGCGGTGTTGATCGTCACCACCTGTTCGGCGCAGAAGCGCGGCAGGTAGTGCGGTCCGCCGGCCTTCGGCCCGGTGCCCGAGAGCCCTTCGCCGCCGAAGGGCTGCACGCCGACCACCGCGCCGATCATGTTGCGGTTGACGTAGACGTTGCCGATGCGCGCTTCGTGCGCCAGACGCAGGGCGCGGCTGTCGATACGGGTCTGGATGCCGAGCGTCAGGCCGTAGCCCAGCGCGTTGATGCGGCCGATCACGGCGTCGACGTCGCCGCGCCAGCGAACGATGTGCAGCACCGGGCCGAAGACCTCGGACCGCACGTCCTCGATGCGGTCGAGCTCGAAGGCGACCGGCGCGACGAAGCGCGTTTGCGCCGTCGCCGGCACGGCGACGGGCGCGGCGCCGACGAACTGCGCCTCGCGCCGCAGGCGCGCGACGGCCGACTCGATGGCCGTCCAGGCCTCGGCGTCGATGAGCGGGCCGACGTCGGTGTCGTAGCGGGCCGGATCGCCCACCTTCAGCTCGGCGAGGGCGCCGCGCACCATCTTGACGACGGCGTCGGCGATGCCCTCGTGCACGCATAGCAAGCGCAGCGCCGAGCAGCGCTGGCCGGCGGAGCGGAAGGCGCTCTGCACGACGGCGTCGACGACCTGCTCCGGTAGCGCACTCGAGTCGACGATCATGGCGTTGACGCCACCGGTCTCGGCGATCAGCGGCACGATCGCGCCTTGCCTCGCCGCGAGCGAGCGGTTGATGAGTTGCGCCACCGGCAACGAGCCGGTGAAGCAGACGCCGCCGATGCGCGCATCCTCGACGAGCGCGGCACCGACCGTTTCGCCCGGCCCGTGCACGAGGGCCAGCGCGTCGGGCGGCACGCCGGCGTCATGAAGCAGCGCCACCATGCGCACGGCGACGGCAGGCGTCTGCTCGGCCGGCTTGGCGACGACGCTGTTGCCGGCGACGAGCGCGGCGACGACCTGGCCGCTGAAGATCGCGAGCGGGAAATTCCAGGGGCTGATGCAGGCGAACACGCCACGGCCGTGCAGGTGCAGTTCATTGCTCTCGCCGGTGGGCCCGGGCAGGGCCTGCGTGAGCAGGCGGCGCTCGGCTTCGTCGGCGTAGTAGCGGCAGAAGTCGACGGCCTCGCGGACCTCGGCCACCGCGTCGCCCTGCGTCTTGGCCGCCTCGACGACGAGGACCGCACAGAACTCCGCCAGACGCGCCTCGAGCGCGTCGGCAGCGCGGCGCAACACGACGGCGCGGTCCTTCACGGCGGTGCTGTTCCATGCAGGAAAGGCGGCGACGCCACGGCCGACCGCGGCTTCGACATCGGCCGTTGTCGACTCGCCGATGCGTTCCAGCCCGGCCGCGGTCAGTGCGCCGATCGCCCGCTCGATCGGCTCGCGCTGGGCGAGGACGGCGAGATCGACGCCGCGCGAGTTGGCCCGGGACGCCGGATCGGTGGCGCGATAGAGGTCGACCGGCAACGGCAGCGGATGCGCGCTCGGCGCGGCCGAGAGCGGCGACGCGAGCAACTCGTCGACGCCTACCGACGCGTCGGACAACTGATGCACGAACGACGAGTTGGCACCGTTCTCGAGCAGCCGTCGCACCAGGTAGGCGAGCAGGTCGCGGTGCTCGCCGACCGGCGCGTAGATGCGCAAGGGCACCCCCGTCATCGAGCCCCCCGCTTTGGCGGGGAGAGCGGGCGGTGTGGTCGTCATCGGTCCCGAAGGGAGAGCCATATATCGCGAGACTTCGCGATATATGGCCTCTCCCATGCCGTGCAGGCGCTGCATTTCCATGCGCGCACCGCGACTCCGCGCCATCTCGGCGATCGCCGCGATCGTGCCGGCGTTGTGCGTCGCGAACTGCGGATAGATGACGTCGGCGTGGCCGATCAACGCCGCCGCCGCAGCGAGGTAGGACACGTCGGTATGCGACTTCTCGGTGAACACCGGGTAGCCGGCGAGACCCATCTCCTGCGCCCGCTTGATCTCGCCGTCCCAGTAGGCGCCCTTGACGAGGCGGACCATGAAGCGCAGGCCGCAGTCGCGGCCGATCCGCGCCACCTCGTCGACGACCTCGACGGCGCGCGTCTGGTAGGCCTGCACGGCGAGTCCGAAGCCGCGCCATTGCGGATGGGCGCCGGCGATGTCGCGGGCCAGGGCTTCGAAGACATCGAGAGAGAGCTCGAGACGATCGCTTTCCTCGGCGTCGATGGTCAGGTTGATGTTGGCTTCGGCGGCCCGGTCGACGAGACGAAGCACGCGGGGCACGAGCTCGGCGAAGACGCGGTCGCGCTGCGCCTCTTCGTAGCGGGAAAACAGCGCCGACAGCTTGATCGAGATGCCGTCGGCGTCTTCAGGTCCGCCGCCCGCGCGCGTGCCCCTGGCGATCGCCGCGATCGCGCTGTCGTAGGAGGCCAGGTAGCGCTCGGCGTCGCGCTCGGTGCGCGCGCCCTCACCTAGCATGTCGTAGCTGAAGCGCAGCGTCGGCATCGCCTTTCGCGCACTCGCGGCCTCGCCGAGCGCCTCGCCGATCGAGCGGCCGAGCACGAACTGGCGGCCGAGAAGCTGGATCGCCCGCACCGTCGCGGCGACGACCGTCTGCGCGCCGAGCCGGCGCAACAGACCGGTCTCGCCTTCGCTGTCGGGCAGGAAACGCTTCGACAGGGCGATCGCGCTCGCCGACAGGCCGGCGATCAGGCGATGCGGCAACGCGCTTCGCTCGTCGCTCCCTGCCGACCCGAACTCGGCGCGGCCGAGCTGGTCGGCGGTGAGTGCGATCGCCGTTTCGGCGTCGGGCACGCGCAGTAGCGCCTCGGCCAGGCGCATCAGGGCCAGGCCCTCGCGGCTCGATATCGGGTACTCCTGGAGCAGGGATTCGAGGGCCCAGAACGGCGCCGGCTCGTCGCGCACCGCCTGCACCCAGGGCCGGGCGAGGGCGGCGGCGCTGTCCCAGCGGACGGCGATGGCGGCCGCCGCGCGCAGTCGGGCGACGATCTCGGCTTCGGCGCGGACGGGCGGCGGCAGACGCGGGCGAGGTGGCGGGGCGGTGCTCATCGTGCGATTCTCGCCAATCGGGGCCCGGCTCAGACAGGGGGCGGCCTGCCGCCGAAGATGGCGCTGCCGACTCGCACCATCGTCGCGCCCTCGGCGATCGCCGCCTCGAGGTCGCCGCTCATGCCCATCGACAAGGTGTCGAGGGCGAGACCGTCGCGCCGCAGCGACTCGAACAACTCGCGCAGGGCGCGGTGCGGCCGCCGCTGCGCCTCGAAGTCGCCGGCCGGCTCGGGGATCGCCATCAGGCCGCGCAGCAGCAAGCATGGCAGCGTCGCGACCGCGTGCGCTGCGGCGGCGACCTCGCCCGGCGCGAAGCCGGCCTTCGTCGCCTCGCCGCTGATGTTGACCTGCAGGCAGATCGAAAGCGGCGGCAGATGCGCCGGCCGCTGCGCGCTCAGGCGCTCGGCGACCTTCAGCCGATCGACCGAATGCACCCAGTCGAAGCGCTCGGCGGCCAGGCGCGTCTTGTTGCTTTGCATGGGGCCGATGAGGTGCCACTCGAGTTGCGCGCGCAGGTCGGCAAGGACCTCGATCTTGTCGATGCCCTCCTGCACATGGTTCTCGCCGAAGTGCCTTTCGCCGGCGTCGAAGGCCTCGCGCACGGCCGTGGCGGCGAAGGTCTTGCTCACGACAAGCAGCGTGACGCTTTGCACGGGGCGGCCGGCGCCGGCGCAGGCGCCTGCAATGCGCCGGTGCACACGAACGAGCTTGTCTGCGATCATTGCGCTACTGTTGCGCTGCGCGAGCGCTGCCAAGCCTGCCGCCGCGCCCTGGCGCCACTTCCGGAAGATCCATGGACATCACCCAACTGTTGGCTTTTTCGGTCAAGAACAAGGCCTCCGATTTGCACCTTTCGGCCGGCCTGCCGCCGATGATCCGGGTGCACGGCGACGTTCGCCGCATCAATGTCGACCCGCTCGAGCACAAGCAGGTGCACGACATGGTGTACGACATCATGAACGACTCGCAACGCAAGAACTACGAAGAAACGCTGGAGTGCGACTTCTCGTTCGAGATCCAGGGCTTGGCCCGCTTTCGCGTCAACGCCTTCAACCAGAACCGCGGCGCCGGCGCCGTGTTCCGGACCATTCCGTCGAAGATCCTGACCCTCGAGCAGCTGAATTGCCCACCGGTATTCGCCGAGCTGTCGCTGAAGCCGCGCGGCATGGTCCTCTGCACCGGCCCGACCGGCTCGGGCAAGTCGACGACGCTGGCGGCGATGGTCAATCACCTCAACGAGACCGAGTTCGGCCACGTGCTGACGGTGGAAGACCCGATCGAGTTCGTGCACGAGTCGAAGAAGTGCCTGATCAACCAGCGCGAGGTCGGTCCGCATACGCTCAGCTTCGCCAACGCGCTGCGTTCGGCGCTGCGCGAGGACCCCGACGCCATCCTGGTCGGCGAGATGCGCGACCTCGAGACCATCCGCCTGGCGCTGACCGCAGCCGAGACCGGCCACCTCGTGTTCGGAACCCTGCATACCTCGAGCGCGGCCAAGACCGTGGACCGCATCGTCGACGTCTTCCCCGCTGCGGAAAAGGAAATGGTCCGCGCCATGTTGTCAGAGTCGCTGATCGGCGTGATCTCGCAGACGCTGTGCAAGACCAAGGACGGCACCGGCCGGGTCGCCGCGCACGAAATCATGCTGGGCACGGCGGCGATCCGCAACCTGATCCGCGAGAGCAAGATCGCGCAGATGTACTCGGCGATCCAGACCGGCAACTCGATCGGCATGCAGACGCTCGACCAGAACCTCGCCGACCTGGTGCGGCGTAATATCGTCTCCCCTTCGGAAGCGAGAGGCAAGGCGAAGTTCCCGGAGAACTTCCCCGGGTGAGGCCGGTCGTGGGACCGTCCCCGCGGACTGCCGCACGCCTGCCGAACGACCGCTCGCTTGCAAGCGGAGCGGGCTGGGTGAGCAACAAGGACCATTGACATGGAACGCGACCAGGCATCGAAATTCGTCAACGACCTGCTGCGCCTGATGGTGTCGCGGCAGGGCTCGGACCTTTTTCTCACCGCTGACTTTCCGCCCGCGATCAAGGTCGACGGCAAGGTCACCAAGGTCTCGCCGCAGCCGCTCACCGGCCAGCACACGCTGGCGCTGACGCGCTCGATCATGAATGACAAGCAGGCGGCCGAGTTCGAGCGCACCAAGGAGTGCAACTTCGCGGTCGCGCCGCAGGGCATCGGCCGCTTTCGCGTCAACGCGTTCGTGCAGCAGGGCTTCGTCGGACTGGTGATGCGGACGATCCCGCAGATCGTGCCGACGATCGACGCCATGAACCTGCCGCACGTCCTCAAGGACGTGGCGCTGACCAAGCGCGGCTTGGTCATCTTCGTCGGCGCCACCGGTTCGGGCAAGAGCACGTCGCTG
>JANXXS010000342.1 GCA_025350505.1 Burkholderiales bacterium | reverse complement strand
GGTCATCTTCCTGTTCCTGCGCCGCTTCGTCGCCACCGCCATCCCGACGCTGTCGCTGCCGGTCTCGCTGGTCGGCGCGGTGTCGCTGCTCTGGGCCTTCGGCTACACGATCGACAACATCTCGCTGCTCGGCCTGACGCTCGCCGTCGGCCTGGTCGTCGACGACGCGATCGTCATGCTCGAGAACATCATGCGTCACGTCGAGCACGGCGTGCCGCCGTTCCAGGCGGCGCTGCGCGGCTCGCGCGAGGTCGGCTTCACGATCATCTCGATCTCGAGCTCGCTGATCGCCGTGTTCATCCCGATCTTCTTCATGCCGGGCGTGATCGGCCTGCTGTTCCACGAGTTCGCGGTCATCGTCACGCTCGCCATCATCGCCTCGGCCTTCGTCTCGCTGACGCTGGTGCCGATGCTGGCCAGTCGCTTCCTCACCGACGAGGCGCACATGAAGCGTCCGGGCGCCATCGTTCGCTCGTTCGAGCGCGGCTTCGACCTCATGCTCGGCGCCTATTCGCGCTCGCTCGACCTCGCCTTGCGGCAGCGCCGCATCGTCCTCCTCGTGGCGCTGCTCACCTTCGTCGCCACCGCGTGGCTGTTCGTGACCATCCCCAAGGGGTTTTTTCCGGAAGAGGACATCGGCCAGATCAGCATCTCGACCGAGGCCGCCGAAGACGTCTCGTTCCCGGCGATGGTGGTGCTGCAGAGCCGCGTCGCCGAGGTGCTGCGCAACGATCCCGCAGTGGCGACGGTGAACTCCTTCAACGGCGCCGGCGGCGTGAGCGGCTCGCAGAACGTCGGCCGTATGTTCATCAACCTGAAGCCGCGCGACGAGCGGCCGCCGATGAAGCAGGTGGTCGAGAGCCTGCGCAAGAAGCTGCGCGAGGTGCCGGGCATCAGCGTCTACATGCGGCCGATCCAGAACCTGCAGCTCGGCGGCCGGCCGAGCAAGGCGCAATATCAGTACATCCTGCAAAGCGTGCAGGCCGGCGAGCTCAACGACTGGGCGCTCAAGCTCCAGGAGCCGATGCGCAGCGACCCGATGTTTCGCGATGTCACCAGCGACTCGCAGCTCAAGGGCCTGCAGGCCTCGTTGAAGATCGACCGCGATCGCGCCAATACGCTCGGCGTCTCCATCGACGCAGTACGCTCTGCCCTCTACAGTGCCTTCGGCGAGCGCCAGGTCTCGACCATCTACACCGCGGTCGACAGCTACCAGGTGATCATGGAGGTGGCGCCCGGCGCCAAGCAGGACGAGAGCGCCTTCAACAACATCTACGTGCGCTCGTCGAACGGCGCGCTGGTGCCGCTGTCGAGCTTTGCCACGGTCGCGCGCTCGGTCGGCCCGACCTCGATCAACCACGTCGGCCAGCTGCAGGCGGTGACGATCTCGTTCAATCTTGCGCCGGGCACGGCGCTCGGCGACGCCACGGCCAGGATCGAGAAGTACCGCGACCAGATCCGGCTGCCGTCGTCGATCATCACTGCCTACGGCGGCGACGCGGCGGTGTTCAAGAGCTCGCAGGGCAGCCAGGTGATCCTCATCATCTCGGCGCTGCTCGTCATCTACGTGCTGCTCGGCGTGCTGTACGAGAGCTACATCCACCCGCTGACGATCCTCGCCGGCCTGCCTTCGGCGGCGGTCGGCGCGCTGCTGACGCTCAGGCTCTTCGACCAGGACCTGACGCTGATCGCGACGATCGGCATCCTGCTGCTCATCGGCATCGTCAAGAAGAACGCGATCATGATGATCGACTTCGCCCTCGACGCGCAGCGCACCCAGGGCATGGCGCCGGCGGCGGCGATCCGCGAGGCCTGCGTGCTGCGCTTCCGGCCGATCATGATGACGACGCTGGCGGCACTGATGGGCGCGCTGCCGATCGCGCTCGGCCTCGGCGCGGGCGCCGAGCTGCGCCAGCCGCTCGGCCTGGCGGTCGTCGGCGGCCTCGTCTTCTCGCAGGCGATCACGCTCTACATCACGCCGGTGATCTACCTCGCGCTCGACCGCTTCAGCGGACGCGGGCCGGTGACGACGCCCGAAGCCGTGCCGAACGCGCCGCCGCAGCTCGCCGAGACCTAGTGCAGGCGCGTGCCCGGCGGCGGCGCCGCGAGTACGCTGACGGCCGAGCTGCCGACGCTGCCGGCGTCGATCTCGTCTTCTGTCGCCTCGCGCACGTCGCGCACCGTCAGCGAGAGGCGCAGCGCAATGCCGGCGAGCGGGTGATTGCCGTCGAGCACGACATGCTTGGGGTAGACCTCGGTCACGGTGTAGATGGCGTCGTCGCGCAGGTCGCGCGTCTTCGCACCCGGCGGCGGGCCGTCGAACTGCATGCCCGGCTCGAGCGCCTCCGGAAAGATGTCGCGCGCCTCGAAGAAGACGAGCTCCGGGTCGTAGTCGCCGAAGGCGTGCTCGGGCTCGAGGTGCAGCGTCGTCGTGAAGCCGACCTCCTGTCCGGCGAGCGCCTCTTCGACCTTGGCGAGCAGGTCGTCGCCGCCGTAGAAGAACTCGAGCGGGTCGGCAAGCTCGTCGATCTCGACGCCTTGCGCGTCGGCGAGTCGCCAGGTCAGGGTGACGACGCACGGGACGCTGATCTGCATCGAACGATCATCGCACAATGACCCATGGACATCGAACAGCCCCTGCCTCTGCTGGGCGGGCTCTCGCCGGCCGGATTCATGCGCCGGCACTGGCAGAAGAAGCCCTTGCTGGTGCGCGGCGCGCTGCACGGTGCGCTGCCGGGGATCGATAGCCGCCGCCTGTTCGCGCTCGCTGCGCAAGCGGACGTCGAGTCGCGGCTGATCGTGCGGGATGGCGAGCGCTGGTCGGTGCGGCCCGGCCCGATGCCGCGTCGTGCCTTGCCGCCGCTGGCGCGGCCCGGCTGGACCTTGCTCGTCCAGGGCGTCGATCTTCACGATGCCGCCGCGCATCGCCTGCTCGGGCGCTTTCGCTTCGTCGCCGATGCGCGCCTCGACGATGTGATGCTGTCGTACGCGAGCGACCGCGGCGGCGTCGGTCCGCACATCGACTCGTACGATGTCTTCCTGCTCCAGGTCGAAGGCCGGCGGCGCTGGCGCATCGGTCGCGTCGCGCGGCCACGCCTGCGCGACGACCTGCCGCTGAAGATGCTCGACAACTTCGTCGCCCGCCGCGAGTGGCAGCTCGAGGCCGGCGACATGCTCTACCTGCCGCCGGGCTGGGGTCATGACGGCGTGGCCGAGGGCGCCTGCATCACCGCGTCGATCGGCTTTCGCGCGCCGTCCGCCCTGGCGCTGGCGGCCGAGACCTTGCAGCGGATCGCCGAGGCGGCGCTCGATGAAGTGGACGAGGCGGCGACGCACACGGCGAAGAACGCGCGTCTCTACGCCGACCGCGACGAGCCCGCGACGGCCTGCCCGGCCCACATTCCTCGCGCCCTGCAAGGTTTCGCCGACGCGGCGATGGAGCGTCTGCTGGGCGATGAGCCGGCGCGCCGCCGCGCCCTCGGCGAAGTGCTGAGCGAGCCCAAGCCCGGCACCTGGTTCGAGCGCAACCAGGCAACGTTGCAGATCGCCGGGGTCGTGCTCGACCGACGCACGCGCATGCTCTACGACGACGACCACGTCTTCATCAACGGCGAGTCCTACCGCGCTGGCGGACGCGATGCCGAGTTGATGCGCCGCCTCGCCGATCGTCGCCGTCTCGGCGCCGCGGAGCTGCGCCGGCTCGGTGCCGGAGCGCGAACTCTGCTGGCGCGCTGGACCGAGGCCGGTTGGTGCACAGTGGAGGGTGTCGAACCCGGGAGCAACGCATGAGCGCAGAGACCCTGACGCAGATCGCGTCGCGCGCCGACTTTCACGACGCCGTGCGCGCCGCACTCGCCATGGCCGCCGACCAGGGTGCGAGCGAGATCTTTCTCGTCGATCCCCATTTCGACGACTGGCCGCTCAACGAGCGCGGCGTCGTCGAGTCGCTCGCCCGCTGGGCGATGTCGACGCGCCGGATCGTCGTCTTCGCCCACGACTTCGACGCGATGGCGCGGCGTGCGCCGCGTTTCGCGACATGGCGTCGCCAGTGGTCGCACATCGTGCAATGCCGGTCCGACCCGGAGCTCGAGGAGGCGCAGGTGCCGACTCTTCTTTTCGTACCCGGGATGATCGGAGTGCGCCTGCTGGACCGCGTCCGCTACCGCGGCACGGTGTCCGGCCGGCCGGCCGATCACGTCGAATGTCGCGAGACGATTGACGCGCTTTTGCAACGATCCGTCGAAGCCTTTCCGCCGACAACCCTCGGTCTCTAGGGAACACCCTTAAGGCGCCTATAATCGAGGGTTAGGCACTGGAATGCCTCCGCTTTCCTTGTCTTTGAACGATGGGGCTCCTCGCGAGAGGGTTCCCACAATTGCCCCGGTCATTGTCCGAATTCCCAAAACGAGGAGAAATATGAAAACAGCATTGCTGATGGTCACGCTCGCCGCCGCCGTTTCTTTTGCCGCTTGCAGCAAGAAGGAAGAAACCACGACGACCACCACGACGACCCCGCCGGCCGCGATGTCGGCTCCGGCTTCGGCGGCCATGGACTCCGCGTCGTCGGCTGCCACCTCTTCGATGATGGCCGCGTCGTCGGCGATGGACGCCGCTTCGTCGGCTGCCACGTCGTCGATGATGGCTGCCAGCGCTGCTTCGGGCGCGATGAAGTAATTCGCTTCGCACCGAGCGCAAAGGCCGCCTCCGGGCGGCTTTTTGCATGGTGCAGCGTCTTCGCCGTCAGTCGATGCGCAGCCAGGCGGAACCCTGGTCCGGGTCGGCAACGATCACCTCGTCGGCGGGGCAACCCCGCGCGGCGGCGATCGCCTGCCGGACGATGGCGGGCCGGTTGTTCTCGCGGCTGAGGTGGGCGGCGACGACGTGGCGCAGGCGAGCGCCCAGGCAGTGGCCGAGGATCTCGACCGCCGTGGCGTTGCTCAGATGGCCCAGGCGGCCGCCGATGCGTGCCTTCAGCGAAGGTGGGTAGCGAGATTCCGCGAGCATCGCCGCGTCGTGGTTGCACTCCAGGACGATCGCGTCGCAGCCCGCCACGTTGCGCAGCATGTGCGTGGTGATCGAGCCGAGGTCGGTCAGCACGACCAGCCGCGCGCTGCCGTCCGAGCAGCGCAGCTGCAGCGGTTCGGCCGCATCGTGGGCGACGGTGAAGGGATGCAGCTCGAGGTCGCCGACGGCGATCGCCTCGTCGTCGCGGGCGAAGCGCAGGCTCGCCGGCGCCAGCGGCTCGCCGACGGCGCGCCAGGTACCCCGGCTCATCCAGAGCGGCAGGCGGTCGCGCTCGGCCAGCGCCACGGCGCAGCCGATGTGGTCGCCGTGCTCATGGGTGACGAACACCGCGTCGAGATCGGCGGTGGCGAGGCCGGCGCGGGCCAGCCGGGCATCGAGCTCGCGCAGCGAAAAGCCGGCGTCGACGAGCAGCCGCGTCGTCGTGATCCCGCTGCTGGCCTCGACCACGGTGGCGTTGCCGCCGCTGCCGCTGCCCAGGCTGCGAAAGCGGATCACGCGTGGCGGGTCACTTCAGGTCGTCAAGGAGCAGGCTGGCGATGCGCTTGCCGTTGTCGCCGCCTTCCGGCCGGCCTTGCGAATCGAGCACCGCGACGGTGCTGCTCGTGCCTTCGCCGGTGACCTTGACGCGGTACTTGGCCAGGCCGTTCGCGTCGTCCTTCTTCTTCCCGAAGCTGAACAGGCGGCTGAAGAAGCCCGGCTCCTCGCGGCCGGCGAATGCCGGGTCGACGTAGCGCACGAAGTAGAGCCCTTGGGTGCGGTCGCGGTCCTCGACGGTGAAGCCGCTGCGGTCGAGGGCGATGCCGACACGGCGCCAGGCGCGATCGAAGCCGTCGTCGACCTGCAGGGTCGGGCCGGGCCGACCCTCGAGCAGGCGCGCCCGCGCCGGGCCGCTCGGCGCCGCGTTCGCCGTGGCCAGCACGGTCCTGGCCTGTTCGTCCCTGGCGCCCAGCTTGACCATCAGCCGCGACAGGAACTCCGCTTCGAGGCTCGGGTCCGCCGGGCGCGATTCCCAGATCGTGCTCTCGCGGCGGTCGCCGACGTACTTTTCTTCCATGCCGCGATGCGTGATGTAGATGTCGCTGCCGCCGGCGGTGCGCTCGATCCGGGTGCGGTATTTGTCGAGCTCGCCCGTGGAGACGATGTTCTCGAAGACCTTGCCGATCGTGTTGCGGACGAAGTCGTTCGGCAACTTGGCGCGGTTCTCGGCCCAGTCGGTCTCGATCACACCGGCATCGGCACGGTCCTGAGCGAGGTTGAAGCCGTTGTCCTTCCAGAAGGCTCGCACTTGCGGGTACACCTGCTCGGGCGTCAGCGTCGTGCTCAGCCAGCGCTCGTTGCCCAGCCGCTCGAGGCGAAAGCTGCCGAGCGATTGCGGCGCGATCACCGCCGTGACCGGCGCCGGCGCCGACGTCGGCGTCGCCAGCGCCGTCTGGAACGTCGAGGCGCTGACCGTCCCGCTCGGCGGCTGGTAGCGCGACTCTTTCGAGAGCTGGGTCAGGTCGGGCGGCACTTCGAGGCCGGCGGTGCGCGTCGTCGTCGAGCGGTAGTCGACCTTTTCACCGGTCAGCAAATTCTCGATCGAGGAGCAACCGGCCAGGGCGAACAGGCAAGCCATGCCGGCCAGGGCCGCGGCGCGGGAAGTCAGGGGAAAGGTCACTCTGCAAGTCTCCATCGTTGGCGCCTGGGTCCGCGCCGGGTTCGTTCGTTCGCTGGCGCCTGGCGCTGCGCTATCCGTGTCGATCGGGAAGGGGCGACGCGGCGCTCAACGCGGGCTCTCGCTCACGACAACCCCGCCTCGCGCATCGCCGCCCGCACGACGGCCTGCCCGGCCTCGCTGAGCGGCACGATCGGCAGTCGAATGCCGGGCCCGCAGCGGCCGAGCTGCGCCAGCGCCCATTTCGTCGCTGCCGGGCTCGCTTCGACGAAGAGGGCCTTGTGCAGCGACAGGAATTGCAGCTGCAGGCGCGCCCCTTCGCGCGCGTTGCCGGCGAGCGCCGCGGCGCAGAGCGCCTGCATCGCCCGCGGCGCGACGTTGGCGGTGACGCTGACGTTGCCGTGGCCGCCGAGCAGCATCAGGGCGACGGCGGTGCCGTCGTCGCCCGAATAGATCGAGAAGCCCTTGGGTGCATCCTTGATCAGCCGGGCGCCGCGCTCGATGTCGCCGGTGGCGTCCTTGATGCCGACGATGCCGGGGATCTGTGCCAGGCGCAGCGTCGTCTCGCCCTGCATGTCGGCGACCGTCCGCCCGGGCACGTTGTAAAGCACCATCGGAATGTCGACCGCTTCGGCGATGGCGCGAAAGTGCCGGTAGATGCCTTCCTGGCCCGGCCGGTTGTAGTAGGGCACGACCGAGAGCGTGCAATCGGCGCCGACCTTGAGGGCGAAGCGCGACAGCTCGATCGCCTCGGCGGTCGAATTGCCGCCGGCGCCGGCCATGACCGGGATACGGCCCTTCGCGTGCTCGACCGCGATGCGGATGACCTCGCAGTGCTCCTCGACGCTCACCGTCGGCGACTCGCCGGTCGTGCCGACGACGCCGATGCACTGCGTGCCTTCGGCGATGTGCCAGTCGATGAGGTGGCGCAGCGCATCGAAGTCGATGCTGCCGTCTTCATGCATCGGCGTGACGAGGGCGACGATGCTGCCGGGAATGGGTTTCATGGGCGTGTGGCTGGCTTAACCGGTCGATTCTAGCGACCCGGCATCGCTGCCCGACCCGACGAGCGGATGGCGAACGGGCGATGCGCCCGGCGACTCGCGTACGGCGGCGAGCCGCTGCACGAATCGCTGCGGGTCGTCGAGAAATCCGTCTTCGTAGGCCACGATGCGCAGACCCGGCACGGCGACGAGAAGTTCACCGGGCACGAGCAGAAAGTCGGGCCGCGCTGGTCTGCCGACGCTTTCGTTGCCGGCGGCGAAGGTTTCGTAGAGGAGCACGCCACCCGGCGCGACCGCGTCGACGAGGCTGACGAAGAGCGGGCGCCAGAGGTAGTTGGTGACCAGCACGGCGTCGAAGGTCTGTCCGCCGAACGGCCAGGGCTCGGCCTCGATGTCGGCGACGACGGTGTGTGCGCAGTCCGCCAGTGATCGCATGGCCGCCGCGTCGCGGTCGATCGCCGTCACCGCGAAGCCGCGGCCGACGAGCCAGCGCGTGTGCCGACCGGAACCGGCGGCGACGTCGAGTACGCTGCCCCCGGGCGCGATCAGATGGGCCCAGCGCAGCAGCCACGGCGACGCGTTGCCGGCGCCGTGACTCATCGACACGAGGCTAGAAACAGGCCCACAGCCGGTTCGCCAGGTCGACGGCCAGCTCAGGGCGCTGGTAGGCGGCGAAGCCGAGCGCGAGCGCCACCGCCGTCGCGGTCCAGACTGCGGTCGCGACGAGGCGACGCCGCGTCGTCATGCCGGCACCGGACGCAGCAGCGCCCGCTCCTGGATCGGCAGGTTGATGAGCGCGGCGAAGATGCCGAGGCCGACCGCGATCCACCAGACGACGTCGTAGCTGCCGGTCATGTCGTAGAGGCGGCCGCCGAGCCAGGCGCCGAGAAAGCTGCCGATCTGGTGGCTGAGGAAGACGAAGCCGCCGAGCATCGACAGGTAACGCACGCCGAAGATGTCGGCGACCAGGCCGGTCGTGAGCGGCACGGTAGAGAGCCAGAGCATGCCCATCGTCGCCGCGAACACGTAGACGCTGGCCGGCGAGAGTGGCACCAGAAGAAAGGCCACGATCGTCACCGAGCGCAGCAGGTAGATCGAGGACAGCAGGTACTTCTTCGGCAGGCGCGCGCCGAGCGAGCCGGCGATGTAGGTGCCGAAGACATTGAAGAGGCCGACGAGGGCCAGCGCTGTCGTCGCCACGCCGGGGGTCAAGCCGTGGTCCTTCAGGTAGCTCGGCAGATGCACGCCGATGAAGACGACCTGGAAGCCGCAGACGAAATAGCCGGCCGTCAGGAGCTGGAAGCTGCGCTGGCCGAAGGCCTCGCGCGCCGCGGCGCCGATCGTTTGCGTGCCGGCTGCGGCCGGTGCATGGGGCGGCTCGCGCAGGCCGAAGGCGAGCGGCACGATGACGAGCGAGGCGAGGGCGAGGATGAAGAGCGACTCCTGCCAGCCGACGCCGCCGATCAGACCGCCTTCGACCGGCACCATCAGGAACTGGCCGATCGATCCCGCCGCCGCCGTCACGCCCATCGCCCAGCTGCGCTTGTCGGCCGCGACGTTGCGGCCGATGACGCCGAAGACGATCGCGTAGGTCGTGCCCGATTGCGCCATGCCGAGGACCACGCCGGCGCCGCCGAGGAAGGCGAGGCCGCTCGTCGCCAGCCCCATGGCGACGAGGCCCAGCGCATAGAGCGCGCTGCCGACGATGAGCACGCGCAGCGCGCCCCAGCGGTCGGCGAGAGCGCCGGCAAAGGGACCCGCGATGCCCCAGGCCAGGTTCTGCACCGCGATCGCCAGGGCGAAGGTCTCGCGGCTCCAGCCGCGCGCCATCGTGATCGGCTGCAGCCAGAGTCCGAAGCCGTGCCGGACGCCCATCGACACGGTGACGATCGCGGCGCCGCAGATCAGCACCTGCGTCATCGACAGCGGCCTGGCCGCCGTGGCGTGGCTCATGCGGCGGCCGTGCGACTGGCGCGATCGATCAGCTCGATCGACGGCGCGTCGAGCCCAAGGCGGGCCGCGCCGACCAGCTCGTCGAGCTGTGCCGGCGAGGTGGCGCTGGCGATCGGGGCGGTGATGCTCGGCCGCGCGATCTGCCAGGCGAGCGCGATCTGGCCCGGCGTCGCGCCGATCGTGTCGGCAACGGCGTCGAGGGCGCCGAGCACGGCCAGGCCGTGTTCGTTGAGATACTTTTTCGCACCGCCGCCCCGAACGCTCTTGCCCGCGTCAGCGGCGCTCCGGTACTTGCCGGTGAGAAAGCCGCTCGCGAGCGCGTAGAAATTGAGCACACCGAGACCGTTGTCGACGCACACCTTCTCGAGCGCCTCTTCATAGGCCGGCCGCTCGACCAGGTTGTAGAGCGGCTGCAAGGACTCGTAGCGCGGCAGCCCGTGTGCGGCGCTGACGGCGAGCGCTTCGCTCAGACGCGGCGCGGCGTAGTTCGAGGCGCCGATCGCACGCACCTTGCCTTCCTTGATCAGCTCGGCGAAGGCGGCCATCGATTCCTCGAGCGGCGTCGCGGTGTCGTCGTCGTGCGACTGGTAGAGGTCGATCACCTCCGTCTTCAGCCGACGCAGCGAGGCCTCGACGGCGCGCCGGATGTAGGCCGCGGACAGTCCCTTGTCGAGGTCGCCCATCGGCTTGCCGACCTTGGTCGCGAGGACGACGCGGTTGCGCTTGCCGCTTTGCCGGAACCACTTGCCGATGATCGCTTCCGACTCACCGCCGACATGGCCCGGCACCCAGCGCGAATAGACGTCGGCGGTGTCGACGAAGTTCATGCCGGCGTCGACCCAGGCGTCGAGGAGGCGGAACGACATCGTCTCGTCGACGGTCCAGCCGAACACGTTGCCGCCGAGGCAGAGCGGTGATACGCGAAGCGCAGAGCGGCCGAGCGGGCGGTATGACGAAGAGTCCATGCGTCGATTGTTGCAGGGCGCTGGCGCGTGCGCAGGGGTCGCGGCAGCGCTGCCTAGAATCCCTCGCCATGGCAAGCAAGGCGGGCAACTACGGCGAGGCATCGATCAGGGTGCTGAAGGGGCTCGAGCCCGTCAAGCAGCGGCCCGGCATGTACACGCGCACCGAAAGCCCGCTGCATGTGGTGCAGGAGGTGATCGACAACGCCGCCGACGAAGCGCTGGCCGGCCACGCCACTGCGATCGACGTCTCGCTGCATGCCGACGGCTCGGTCAGCGTCGACGACGACGGACGCGGCATCCCCTTCGGCCTGCATCCCGAAGAAGGCGTGAGCGTGCTCGAGATCGTCTACACGCGCCTGCACGCCGGCGGCAAGTTCGACAAGGGCGGTGGCGCAGCGTACAGCTTTTCCGGTGGCCTGCACGGCGTCGGCGTGAGCGTCACCAATGCACTGGCGAAGCGCCTCGAGGTCACGGTCTGGCGCGCCGGCCAGGCGGCGACGATCGCCTTCGCCGGCGGCGACGTCGCGGCGCCGCTGGTCGTGCGCAAGGCGACCATGGGCGAGCGCAAGAGCGGCACTTCGGTACGCGTCTGGCCCGACCCGCGCTACTTCGACGGCGTCGAGTTGCCGCGCGCCGAGCTGATGCACCTGCTGCGCAGCAAGGCGGTACTGATGCCCGGCGTCAAGGTCTCGCTGACGGTCGAGGCGAGCGGCCGCGCCGCCGCCGAGCGTCACGACTGGGTCTTCAAGGCCGGTCTCGCCGACTACCTCACGCAGGCCTTGCCCGCCGATCCGCTGATCCCCTTGTTCGAAGGCGGGCACTTCGCCGACGGCAAGGAAAGCGAAGACGTTGCCGAAGGCGAGGGCGCGGCCTGGTGCGTTGCCTTCACCGAGGACGGACATGCGATTCGCGAGAGCTACGTCAACCTCATTCCGACGGTGGCCGGCGGCACCCACGAGTCGGGCCTGAAGGACGGCCTGTTCGGCGCCATCAAGGGCTTCATCGACATGCACGGCCTTCTGCCCAAGGGCGTGAAGCCGATGCCGGACGACGTGTTCTCGCGCGCCAGCTTCGTGCTCGCGGCCAAGGTGCTCGATCCGCAGTTCCAGGGCCAGATCAAGGAGCGGCTGAACAGCCGCGACGCGCTTCGGCTCGTCTCCAACTGCGTCAAGCCGGCCCTCGAGCTCTGGCTCAACCAGCACGTCGAATACGGCAGGAAGCTCGCCGACCTCGTCATCCGCCAGGCGCAGACGCGCCAGCGCGCCAGCCAGAAAGTCGAGAAGCGCCGCGGCTCGGGCGTGGCCGTACTGCCCGGCAAGCTGACCGATTGCGAGAGCCGCGACCTCTTGCTGAACGAGATCTTTCTCGTCGAGGGCGACTCGGCCGGCGGCAGCGCGAAGATGGGCCGCGACAAGGAAACGCAGGCGATCCTGCCGCTGCGCGGCAAGGTGCTCAACGCCTGGGAGGTCGAGCGCGACCGCCTGTTCGCCAACAATGAGATCCACGACATCGCCGTCGCCGTCGGCGTCGACCCGCACGGCGAAGGCAGCGAGCCCGACCTCTCGGGACTGCGCTACGGCAAGGTCTGCATCCTGTCCGACGCCGACGTCGACGGCTCGCACATCCAGGTGCTGCTCTTGACGCTGTTCTTCCGCCACTTCCCCA
>JANXXS010000340.1 GCA_025350505.1 Burkholderiales bacterium | reverse complement strand
CTGGGAAGGCGCGCATCTGCTCGGCATGAACAAGCCGTCGGGCCTGCGCGCGCAGCTCGGCACCGCGGTGCACGCCAGCACGGCCGTCTTCGACAACGGCCGCTTGCCCGGCGCCGAGGCCGTGAGCGCATACGACGCCGCCGGCGTGTTCGTCGACACGCTGACCCACCCCGATCGCGAGGTCGACTACACCAAGGACGACCTGACACTGAAGGACGCCGAGACGATCGGCCTCAAGCTGCATTCGCTCTACTGCTCCGACATCTCGCCGCAGTTCGAGTACCTGAGCGTCGAGCAGAAGCTCGCGCCGCTCGACATCGACTGCGGCGGCGGTCAGACCGTGCAGCTCACCGGCACGATGGACCGGGCCCGCGTCGCGCGCACCGAGTACGGCGTCGTCATTCCCGACGTCAAGACCGGCTCGCGCGTCATCGAAAAGGGCGAGGCCAAGATCAAGGGCCGCAGCGCCCAGATCGGCACCTATCAGCTGATGTACGAGCACACCGAAGGCGTGCAGACCGTCGGCGGCCAGGTGCTCGCGCTGCAGACATCGAGCAAGCCGCAGGCGCTCGCGTCGCGCGTGTTCGACGCCAAGCGCGTGATGCTGGGCACCGAGACGCAACGCGGCCTGATCGAGTTCGCCGCCGAGATGTTCCGCTCCGGCCTTTTCCCGCCGAACCCCCAGTCGATGCTGTGCGCCGAAAAATACTGTGCGCGCTGGGCGACCTGTCACTTCCACGAATGAGAGACCGACCATGAATGCACCCGCCACCCCCACCGCTCTGCGCGAGCTTGCGGCCCAGCCACGCGAGATGCAGATGCCCGACCAGCGCATCGACATGTTCAGCCTGCGCGGCTTCGAGCTCGCGCAACGCATCGCCCGTGCGTTCGCCACCAGCGACGCGGTGCCAGCGCAGTTCCGCGCGATGGTCGAGAAGAAGGGCCGCGGCGGTTCCGCGTGGACCGAGAACCCGGCGGCGCTCGGCAACTGCCTGGTGGCGATCGAGACGGCGCGCGCGATCGGCATGTCGATCACGGCCGTCATGCAAAACGCCAACGTCATCGAAGGCCGACTGTCGTGGTCCGGCAAATTCATCATCGCCGCAATCAACGCCAGCGGTCGCTTCACGCCGCTGCGCTTCCAGATCAAGCACCTCGGCCGCATGAAGGCCAGCTACCGCGAAAAGGGCGGCTGGAACGACCAGAAGAAGGGCTTCGACTTCATCGACAAGACCGTCGAGGTCGACAACATCGAATGCATCGCCTGGGCCTACACCATGGAGGGCGGCAAGGCGACGAAGGAGCGCATCGACGGCGCCCCGGTCTCGATCAAGATGGCCGTCGAAGAAGGCTGGTACAGCAAGTCGGGCTCGAAGTGGCAGACCGAGATGAAGCACCTGATGCTGCAGTACCGCGCCGGCAGCTTCTTCGGCAACATCCACGCGCCCGACATCGTCATGGGCATGGGTCGCACCAGCGAGGAGCTGGCCGACGTGACGACGATCGACGTCGATCACCACGGCAACGTGACCAACGTGACGACGACGACCGAGGAGCTGCGGCGCGGCACGCCGATGGCTGACGTCGTGCAGACCGTCGACCAAGTCAACACGACCGGCGCTGACGACGCGCACGACGAGCCCGAAGCCGCCTCGAACGCGGAGGCGAAACCGGAAGTCGCCGCCGGCAACGGCACGCCGACGTTCGACGCCGAGGCCTTCGCCGAGCGCATGCGCAAGTGCGCCGACCTGGACGCGCTGGACCTGATGGCCGACGACATGCGCCGGATCGGCGACGACGGCGTGCGTGACGTGCTCGGCGCGGTCTACAAGGCGCGCCGCGAAGAGCTGGCGAATGCGAAGCCGGCGGCGTCGGCGCAGCCGGTCAGCCGCCGCGCCGGCCGCACCCAAGGCTCCGTGGAGTAGCGATGCCGGCGACCAACAACCTGCAAGGCCGCGACGTCTGGTTGCGCGGCACCGACGAGCTCGGGCGCGTGACCTTCTCCGATCACCGCGTCTGGGATGTCGGCATCTTCATGCTGGCCCGCGAGATGGAGGCCACCGCGCTGAACGCGAAGAAGGACTCCACGCTGGCCAGCGTCGAGCAGATCACCGAGGACCGCTTCCGCGCCAAAGCCTGACCTCCGCCACCTCCCTCCACTCCGAAAGGCACGACATGACGGCAGAACAGGCCCGCGCCGCGGGCTACACCGAAGAGCAGATCGCGGCGATGCACCTCGACTCGGGCTCGCACACTTCGCCGGAGTCCGGCCATTGCTTGCTCGAGGTTGTCTCGATGCTGGCCGGCGAGAAATTCGGCGACTCGCCGCTGTGCGTCGATCCGGTGCTGGCCGCGTTCGGCCGTTCCTGGAACGACCGCCTCGAGGATGCCGACCGGCAGGGGCTGAAAAAGTACATCCCGCTGCTGCTCAACACCTACAAGGGTCCGGAGCTCCAAGTGCAGCGCGCTTTCATGGCGCTCGACTGGATATGGCGTGTGCATGGGCCCCTCTGGCTCGAGCAGGTGCCCGAGCTTGCCGAGCACGCAGCCGTGCTGCGGGCGCTGGCCCCGATCACGTCGCAGCTCGGCGAAGCCGAGCGCACCGACGCACACGATAAGGTATCGGCGGGCCGCCTGGGCCGCCTGGGCCGCCAGGGACGCCTGGGCCGCCTGGGCCGCCTGGGCCGCCTGGGCCGCCTGGGCCGCCTGGGACGCCTGGGACGCCAGGGACGCCTGGGCCGCCTGGGACGCCAGGGACGCCTGGGACGCCTGGGACGCCTGGGCCGCCTGGGACGCCGCGGCGTCTGCTGGCGCAACCGCCGCGTACGAGGCAGCAAAGGGCTGCGCCACCTACGAAGAAGCGCGCGCCAAAGCCGATGCCGTCTTCATGGCGCAGCGCGACGCGGTGCAGGCGCAGCTCCACGACCTCTACACCCGAATGATCAACGCGGAGCTGCAAGACGCGGCCGAGCAAGACCGCGTGCCCGACTGACTTTCCCTCAACTTTGAAAGCACGACATGAGCGACGAGGCCAAGAAGACCCTCGAAATGACGGCCGGCACCATCGGCCGCGACATCCTGCAGGCTCTCGTCCAGGAGGTGCGGCTGCTGCCGGACCCGTGGCCGAAGC
>JANXXS010000123.1 GCA_025350505.1 Burkholderiales bacterium | reverse complement strand
GCGCGCGTCGTCGCCTACGATCTCGCTTCGGGCTTCGGCCTGCTGCAGGCACTCGCGCCGCTGTCGCCGGCGCCCGCGCCGCTCGGCACCTCGGCACAGATCAAGAGCGACGACCCGCTCATGATCGCCAGCGGCGGCGGCGACGGCGACCTGAGCCTGGCGCGCATGGTCTCGCGCCGCGATTTCTCGGGTTACTGGGAATACCACATCGATGGCGCCCTCTTCACCGCGCCGGCACGCAGCGACCACAGCGGTGCGGGTCTGTTCAATGCCGACGGCGAATTGGTCGGCATCGGCTCGCTCGTCGTCGGCGATGCCGCCGGCCGCGACGCGGCGCCGGTGCGCGGCAACATGTTCGTACCGGTCGACCTGCTCAAGCCGATCCTCGCCGAGCTGCGCACGCGCGGCGCCTCGCACGCCAGCACGCGGCCGTGGCTCGGCCTCAATTGCGTCGAGTACGAAGGCCACGTGCGCGTCCTCCGCCTCACGCCGGGGAGCCCGGCCGAAGAGGCCGGCCTCGAGCCTGGCGACCTGATCGTCGCCGTCGACGGCACCGAGGTCGCCGACCTCGCCTCGTTCTACAAGACGCTCTGGCGCGAGGAGCGTGCCGAGCGTGAAGTCTCGCTCGAGGTCAAACGCGGCGCCGACTCGCTGCACCTGACAGTGCGCGCCGTCGACCGCATGAAGACGCTGAGTCGCCCGCAGGGCGTCTAGTAGCCGAGAGCGCGGTCGATCGAGTTAGGCACGCCCTCGCCGCGCTGCAGCGCGCGCAAGGCGGCGACGAACTGCGCGGCGATCACCTCGGTGGACGATTGCGCCGCGACGTGCGGCGTGATGATGATGCCCGGCACGCTCCAGAGCGGATCGTCGGCAGGCAGCGGCTCGCGGCGCTGCACGTCGAGCGCGGCGCCCGAAAGCTGGCCGGAGCGCACCGCCTCGATCAGGTCGGCCTCGACGACGTGGGCGCCACGTGCGACGTTGACGAGATAGCTGCCGCGCGGCATCGCCGCGAGGGCACGGGCGTCGAGCAGGCCCTCGGTGGCCTCGGTGAGCGGCAAGGCGCAGACGACGATGTCGCTGTCGGCCAGCACCTCGTGCAGGGTCTCGGTCGAGCGCCGGCCCCAGCCACGCGCGCGAAAGCCGACCCGTTCGAGCCAGCGCACGACCTCGCTGCCGATCGCGCCGGTGCCGAGCACGGCGACCCGATGCGTGGCCAGCGGCGTCGGCCGGCGCAGCCAGGCGCGCTCCTGCTGCTGCGCCGCGTAGCGCTCGAGGTCGCGCGCGTGACGCAGCACCATGGTGACGACGAACTGCGCCATGCCGGCCGCCTGCGCCGGATCGACGGTGCGCGAGACGACGACGTGCGGCGCGAGATCAGGCACAAGCAGCTTCTCGACGCCGGCGGCGATCGAGCAGACCCAGCCCAACTTCGGCATGCGCGCCGGCAGGCCGGGCGGCATGCTCCAGCCGACCGCCACGTCGACCGCAGCGAGCGTGGCGTCGTCGAGACCGGAGCGGAACTCGATCAGCTCGAGCTCGGGGGCGAGCGCCGAGATCGCGCCGATGAAAGGCGCCGCCGGCATCGGCTGCGTCAGGAGCAGGACCTTCATGGTCCGACGGCGCGCGCTCTCGTCATTCGGGCTTGGCGCCGGAGGCGCGGATGTACTCGATCCACTTCGGCGCGTCCTTCGCGAATGCGGTGGCGAATTCTTCGGGCGTGTTGCCCAGCGGCGTCTGGCCCTGCTCGATCATCTTCTGCAGCACGTCGGGCATGTGCGTGACGGCGGCGATCTCCTTCTGCAGGCGGTCGACGATGGCGCGCGGCGTGCCCGCCGGCGCATAGGCGGCGACCCAGATCGGCAGCTCGAAGCCCTTGAAGCCCTGCTCGCCGAAGGTCGGCACATCGGGCATCGCCGAGGAGCGGACCGGGCCGGTCATGCCCAGCGCCTTCAGCTTGCCGGACTGCACCTGCGGCTTGGCGCCGACCGGGCTGGCGAAGGTGACGTCGAGGCTGCCGCCGATGACATCGGTGATGGCCGGCTGCTCGCCTTTGTAGGGCACGTGCGTCAGGCTCACGCCGTGGTCTCTGGCCAGGATCTCGCCGTAGACGTTGGCCGACGAGCCGATGCCCCACGAGCCGTACGAGATCGGCCGGCTCTGCTGCCTGGCCCAGGCGACGAAGCCCTTCAGGTCGCTGTAGTTCGCCGTGCCCGGCGCGGTGAGCAGCACGCTGCCGAGCGAGACCTGTGTGATCGGCGTGAAGTCCTTGACCGGATCGAAGGGCAGTTTCTTGAAGAGCACGGTGTTGTTCACGTGCGTCGACATCGTCGTGATCATGAAGGTGTAGCCGTCGGGCGCTGCCTTGGCGACGACGTCGGCGCCGACGATCGTGTTCGCGCCGGGCACCGCTTCGACGAAGACCTGCTGGCCGAGCCGCTGCGACAGCTTCTCGGCAATGATGCGGTTGAGCACGTCGATCGCGCCGCCGGGGTTGAACGGCGACACGAGGCGGATCGGCTTGGTCGGCCAGGCCGGCGCCATGGACTGTCCCCGCGCGACGCCGGGCAGGACGGCGAGCAGCAGCGCTGCCGCGGCGAGCACGGCGGCGAGGGTCGCGCCGGCCCGGCGGTCCCGGCGCAGCAAGGAAAACATGAGAGCCCCCGAGCGTTCTTGTTGTCGTCGCCCATTGTTCGACGCGTGGCGACGACTCTCAATCGGTGGAAGCGCGCAAGCCCTCGGCGACGGTCGGATGGCGCAGCACCAGGCGCAGTTCGCGCTTGAGACGCCGGTTGACGAGGCGCCGCGACTCGCCCATGAAGCTCAGCTGCGTCGGCGGGAGCTGTGTCCGTGCCTCCGCGAGCGAGACGCGCCTCGGCCGCGCAAGCGAGAACAGGTCGGCCACCAGGTCGAAGTAGTCGCCCATGCGCAGCTCGCTGTCGTCGCAGGCGTTGACGGCGCGTTGCGCCAGGCCGCGATTCAGCGCGGCGACGCAGGCCCGCGCCAGGTCGTCGGCATGGATGTGGTTGGTGAAGACGTCCTCGCTCGCGGCCAGCACCGGCGTGCCGCGCGCCAGACGAACGCGTGGATCGCCGCCGTCGCGGTCGAGGGCGTAGATGCCGGGGATGCGCAGCAAGGTGACCGTGACGCCGGCGCTGCGCCCGAACACGCGCAAGCGCGCCTCGGCGTCGACGCGGCGGCGCGCCCGGTCGGTCGCCGGCGCGACGGCGCGCGTCTCGTCGACGCGGTCGCCGCCGCAGTCGCCGTAGACGCCGCTGGTCGATCCGTAGACGAGGCGGCGCAGGCGCGGCGCGCGGGCCAGGGCCTGGAGCAGGCGCGCGGTGCGCTCGTCCGCGTCGCCGCTCGCCGCGGGCGGCGCCAGGTGCAGCGCGGCGTCGGCGAGGCCGGCCAGGCGGGACAGCGTCGACGGCCGGTCAAGGTCGCCGAGCAGCGGCACGACGCCGGCGCCGCGCAGCAGTTCCACGCGCGCCGGGCTCGAGGTCAGCGCAAGCACCCGCCAGCGCCCGCCGACGAGGCGCGCGACCCGCATCCCGATGTCGCCGCAACCGACGATCAGGAGCACCGGGCGACGAAAGCGATGGGGACGGTCGGTCACGTGCGGCGTTGCAGGCAAAATCAGCAGCCCAGTCTAGGCGACGCTCCGCCACGAATCCCAGCCCGATGTCCTTCACCGTCACAGTCCAGCCCAGCGGGCGCAGCTTCAGCGTCGAGCGCGACGAGCCGATCCTCCAGGCCGCCATCCGCCAGGGCGTGGGCCTGCCCTACGGCTGCAAGGACGGCGCCTGCGGCTCGTGCAAGTGCCGCATGCTCGAAGGCCGCGTCATCCACGGCGCGCATCAGCAGAAAGCGCTCAGCCACGAGGAAGAGGCGGCCGGCTTCATCCTCGCCTGCCAGGCCGCGCCGCAGACCGACATCGTGCTCGAGGCGCGCACCGTGCCAGGCGCCGGCGAGTACCCGATCCGCAAGTTGCCGAGCCGCGTCATGTCGATCGAAAGGCCGACCGGCGACGTCGCCATCCTGAGGCTGCAGTTGCCCGCCAACGATCCGTTGCAATATCGCGCCGGCCAGTACGTCGAGTTCATCCTGCGCGACGGCTCGCGGCGCAGCTATTCGATGGCCAACGCGCCGCATCTCCAGGGGGACAAGCCGCAGATCGAGTTGCACCTGCGCCATCTGCTGGGCGGCAAGTTCACCGACCACGTCTTCAGCGCGATGAAGGAAAAGGACATCCTGCGCGTCGAGGGACCGTTCGGCAGCTTCTTCCTGCGCGAGGATTCCGACAAGCCCATCGTCCTGCTCGCCTCGGGCACCGGCTTTGCGCCGATCAAGGCGATCATCGAGCACATGATCTGGAAAGGCAGCCAGAGGAAGGCCGTCCTCTACTGGGGCTGCCGCTCGCGCGCCGACCTTTACCTGCACGAATGGGCCGAGGCGGCGACGCAGCAGATGGCGCATCTGCGCTACGTGCCGGTGCTTTCCGAGGCGCGCCCCGAAGACGAATGGACAGGCCGCACCGGACTGGTCCACCAGGCCGTCATGCACGATCTGCCCGACCTGATGTACCACCAGGTCTACGCCTGCGGCGCGCCGATCATGGTCGAGTCGGCGCAGCGCGATTTCATCGCCCGCTGCGGCCTTCCGGACGACGAGTTCTATGCCGATTCGTTCACGTCCGAGGCGGACAAACATGGCCCGATGGCCTAGTCAGTCCCGCTCGCCCGAAAAACAATCGGATCACTGCTGAGAATCCAACACGGAGCAACACGATGAATCGCAACCGCACGCTTCTTCTCGCCGCGATCGCCCTGATCGCCCTGCCCGCCGCCGCGCAAACCCTCGGCAAGGGCGGCTCGCTCGCCACCGGCGGTGCCGGCCCCGACGGCGCGACCAACGCCAGCGGCCAGCTCGAGCGCTGCGACTCGCCCAAGGGCACGCTCGCCGTCGTCGAGCCGCAAAACCAGGTGCAAGCCAACCTGCAGCGCTACGGACTCGGCTCGCCGACCAGCGTCATCCGCATGCTGGTCCAGCAGTCGAACTGCTTCCAGGTGGTCGAGCGCGGCGTCGGCATGCGCAACATGATGCAGGAGCGCGGCCTGGCGCAATCGGGCGAGCTGCAAAGCGACCAGAACGTCGGCAAGGGCCAGATGGTCGCCGCCGACTTCATCGTCACGCCCTCGGTCGTGTTCAGCGAGAACAACGCCGGCGGCATCGGCGGCGCGCTCGGCGGGCTGCTCGGCGGCGGCGGCGGCCGTGCCATCGGCGCCATCGCCGGCGGCGTCAAGTTCAAGCAGGCCGAGACGAGCATGCTGCTCGTCGATTCGCGCTCGGGCATCCAGGTCGCATCGGCGCAGGGCAGCGCCGAGAAGGCCGACTTCGCGCTCGGAGGCGGCGTGCTCGGCGGCCTCTCGGCGGTGGGTGGCGGCTACGGCAACACCAACGAAGGCAAGGTCATCGTCGCCTCGTTCCTCGACAACTGGAACAACATCGTCCGCAACATCCGCAACAACCCCTCGCTGGTGCAGGCGCGCGCCGGCGTCGCCTCGCAGCGCAACGCCGCCGAAAGCGTGCGCGCCAACGCCGGCGCCGCCGGCGACGTGCTGTTCCCGAAGATCAACGGCGTCAAGGTGCTGCGCCAGCCGCGTGACGGCTCGGGCGACATCCAGACGCTGACGCGCAACGACGAGGTGCTGCTCAACGGCGAAGAGATGAACGGCTACGTCAAGGTCACCACCTCGCGTGGCGAAGGCTGGGTCAAGGCGATCCTGCTGGGCAAGCGGTGAAGCGACGGCTCGCGCTCGCCGCGCTGGCCGCGGGCGCGTCGGCGCTGCCTTTCGCAGCCGTGGCGCAGTCGCGGCCGCTGCGTTTCATCGTTCCCTATCCGCCGGGCGGCCCGCTCGACATCGTCGCCCGCGCGCTGGCCGAGAAGGTCAAGGACAACCTGGGCATCGTCTTCGTCGACAACAAGCCGGGCGCGGGCGGCAACCTCGGCGCTGACGCCGCCGCCAAGGCCGCGCCCGACGGCACGACCATCGTCGTGGGCGCGGTCGCGACGCACGCCATCAACCCCTGGCTCTACGCCAGGATGCCGTATGACCCGATCCGCGACTTCACGCCGATCACCGGCGTGGCACGGGTGCCGAACGTGCTCGTGATGAGCCCGGAGACGGCGGCGCGACTCGGCGGCGCCAGCGTCGCCGACCTGGTCGCCTATGCGAAGAAGCATCCGGGCACGCTCAACTACGGCTCCGGCGGCAACGGCAGCGCCGGCCACCTGGCCGGCAAGATGTTCAAGGCGCAGGCCGGCGTCTACATGGTGCACATCCCCTATGCCGGCGGCAACCCGGCGCAGCTCGCCCTGCTCGCCGGCCAGGTCGACCTCAACTTCGACAACCTCGCCGCCGCCTCGGTCAACATCAAGGCCGGCAAGCTGAAGGCGCTGGCCGTGACGACCGCGCGCCGCTCGAGCGCGATGCCCGAGGTGCCGACGATCGCCGAAGCCGGCAAATCGTTCGGCCTCGGCAGCTTCGACATCGACACCTGGTTCGGCCTGTTCGGCCCGGCGCACCTGACGGCCGAGACGACGGCGAGGCTCAACAGGGCCTTCGTCGACGCCATCGATTCGGCCGAGCTGCGCGCCCGTTTCGCCAGCCTCTTCGCCGAGGCGATGCCGAGCTCGCCGGAACGCTTTGCCGCATTTGTCCGAAGCGAGCTGGCGAAGTACGAGCGGGTCGTCAAGGCCTCCGGCGCTCGTGTCGAATGAGGCAGCGTCAGCACCGCGTTTGCTAGACTGGGCTCGCTACTTGCTGGCGTCGATCGCTGTCATTCCCCGAGGTTTCCCCGAAGCATGGCTTTTGCCCAAACCGATCCCCAGCGCGAAGTCGCCACGCTCCTGGTCGAGGCGCTCAACCTCGACGTTGCCCCGGAGACCATCGACCCCGGAGCCCCGCTCTACGGCGAGGGCCTCGGCCTCGACTCGATCGACATCCTCGAGGTGGCGCTGGTCGTCTCGCAGCGCTATGGCTTCCAGCTGCGCTCCGACGACGAAGACAACGTGCGCATCTTCAAGTCGTTGGCGAGCCTTGCGGACCACATCGCCGCCAACCGCGAGCCGAAATAGGACCTGTTCATGCGCGCCCGCACCGTCGGGGCCGGGTTGATCGGCGCAGCCTACGTCGCCGGCTCTCACTGGCTGATGACGCGGGCACCGGACTCGAGCTGGAACGCCGTCGTCGTGATCGGGCCGATGCTGGCGATGCTTGCGTTCTACGCCGGTCGCCGCGGCCTGCGCCTCTTGACCCTCGCTGCGCTGGCCGCTCTCGCCGGGCTCGTGTGGCAGGGCTGGCGGGGCGGCGGTGTCGCGCCGACGACGCTCTACCTGCTGCAGCATGCCGGCATCCACGCCGCGCTCGCGACGATCTTCGCGCTCACGCTGCGACCCGGCCATGAGCCGCTGGTGACGGCGCTGGCGCGCCGCGTGCATCGCGGACTGACGCCGGCCATGGTCGCCTACTCGCGCAAGGTGACGATCGTCTGGACGGCCTACTTCGTCGCCATGGCCGTGCTCTCGGTCGCGCTCGATGCGCTGCTGCCCTTCGACGCCTGGGCCGTCTTCGCCAACCTGGTCACGCCGGTGGCGATGGTCGTCCTTTTCGTCGGCGAATACCTGTTCCGCTACTGGTTGCACCCGGAGTTCGAGCGGGCCACGCTCGCCGAGGCGATGAACGCCTACTCGGCGCACGGCGCCGCGCCGGTCGACCGCACGCCATGACAAGCGAGGCCTTGCTCGGCGAACGCGAGCTCGACGCCGTCGTCGCGCGACGCGACGGTGCGCCGATCACCGGACGCCGCTACATTGCCGACGCCTTGGCGCTCGCCAAACGCCTGCCTGACGCCGGAGCCATGCTCAACCTCTCGCTCGACCGCTACCGGTTCGCGGTCGGCCTCGGCGCGGCGCTGCTGCGCGGCCACATCAGCCTGCTGCCGCCTAACCACACGGCGCACACCGTCGAGCGCCTGCGCGCACGGTTTGCACAGATCTACGCCCTGGTCGAACCCGGCGTCGACGGCGATGGCCTGCCGATGGTCGTACACGGCGAAGACGACGTCGATGCGGCGGCCGTTCAGGCGAGCCCATCGATCGCCGCCGACCTCGTCGCCGCCCTCGTCCTCACCTCAGGATCGACCGGCGAACCGGTGCCGCATGCCAAGCCCTGGGGACTGCTCGCCGTCAGCGCCCGCGCCGAAGCGGCGCGACTGGCCGCAGCCATCGGCCGCGATTCGCTCGCCGGCGTGACGCTCGTCGCCACCGTGCCGGCGCAGCACATGTACGGCTTCGAGTCGAGCGTGCTGATCGCGTTGCTCGGCGGCGCCGCCTTCGACGCCGGACGGCCGTTCTATCCGGCCGATGTCGTCGCCGCGCTGGCGCGCACGCCCGCGCCGCGCATGCTGGTGACGACGCCGTTCCACTTGAAGACACTGCTCGACGCGAGCATGGCGCTGCCGTCGGTCGAGCTCGTGCTCTGCGCCACCGCGCCGCTCGCGCCGCAGCTGGCGGCGCGCGCCGAGGCCGCCTTCGCGGCGCCGCTGCTCGAGATCTACGGCTGCACCGAGGCCGGCCAAGTGGCGACGCGGCGCACCACCGCCGGCGCCGAGTGGCAGACCTTCGACGGCCTCGTCCTCGGCGGCGACGGCGACCAGGCGTTCGTGCAGGGCGGCCACGTGCCGCAGCCGACACCGCTCGCCGACGTGCTCGAGGTGCTCGGCAGCGACACCTTTCGCCTGCTCGGACGCTCCAACGACCTCATCAACATCGCCGGCAAGCGCAGCTCTCTCGGCCACCTGAACTTTCATCTCAATGCGATCGAGGGCGTCGTCGACGGCGCCTTCTGGATGCCGGCCGAGACGGCCGACGCGCCCGGCATCGCCCGGCTCGCCGCCTTCATCGTCGCCCCCGGGATCAGGCGCGAGAGCATCCTCGCCGCGCTGCGTACGCGCATCGACGCGGCCTTCCTGCCGCGTCGCATCGTTCACGTCGACGCCCTGCCGCGCGAAGCGACGGGCAAGCTCGGCGCCGCACGCCTGACCGAGCTGGCCCGCGCGCACGGCCTGGCGCGCCGCTGAGCGCGCACCGCCCGTGACGGCCGCGCCCGCCCCTCACCGCGTCGAGGTCGGACTCGACCACGCGGCCTTCGCCGGCCACTTTCCGGGCCGGCCGATCTGGCCCGGCGTGGCCCTGCTCGCCGAGGTGCTGGAAGCGGCCACGGCGGATCGCGCGCTATCGGCGCTGGTCGGCGCTGCACCGCAGGTCTCGGTCGTCAAGTTTCTCGCGCCGGTCCCGCCCGGCGCCGTGCTCGACATCTCGTTCCGGATCGGCGCCCGATCGGTTTCGTTCAGCGTCACGCAAGACGGGCAGCCTGCCGCGAGCGGGCTGCTGATGCGTGCCGATGTGGCCGGCGACGTATCGCGATGAAGAGCGAGAACGGGGCCGCCGCCGCGGCCGGCTGGACCCGCCAGCGGGAACGGAGCAACCTGACCTTGTTGCGCCTGATGCGCTGGATCGCTCTCGCCGCCGGACGGCGCGTCTCGCGCGCGCTGCTGTACGCGGCCGTCCTCTATTTCGTCGTCGCCGGTGGTGAGCTGCCTCGCCACTCGCGCCGCTACCTCGACCGCGCGCTCGGACGACGGGCGACCTGGCGCGACATCCATCGCCACCTCTTCACGTTCACCGCCACCGTGCTCGACCGCGTCTACCTGCTGCGCGAACGCTTCGACATGTTCGAGGTGGAGGCGACCGGTATCGAGACCATCCTCGAGCCGGTCGGGCACGGCGAGGGCGTGCTGGCCTGTGGCGCCCACCTCGGCAGCTTCGAGGCGCTGCGCATGGTCGGCCACGACAAGGGGCTGCGCGTGGCAATGATCATGTACGAGGACAACGCGCGCCTGATCAACGAGACGCTGGCGGCGATCGCGCCGGACGCGAAGCTGCACACCATCGCGCTCGGCCGCGTCGACGCCATGCTCGCCTTGCGCCGCTGGCTCGACGACGGCGGCGTCGCCGGCATGCTCGCCGACCGTACCCTGCCCGGCAATGCGCAGCGCTCGAAGACCGTGACGCTGCCCTTTCTCGGCGCACCGGCGCGCTTTGCCGATGGGCCGTTTCGCCTCGCCGCGATGCTGCGCAAGAAGCTCGTCTTCATGGCCGGCGTCTACCGCGGCGGCAACCGCTACGAGCTGCACTTCGCCGAGCTCGCCGACTTCTCGAAGGCCGGTTCGGCCGCCGATCGCGACGCCGCGATCCGCGCCGCGCTCGAGCGCTACGTGGCGACGCTCGAGTCGCTCTGCCGCAGCGCGCCCTACAACTGGTTCAACTTCTACGATTTCTGGGCCGAGGCCGATGCAAGCGCCAGCAAATCGACCTGAGCGTCGCGCCTTCGCGCGCGGCCTGTCGATACGGGTCGCCAGGCTCGCCATCGTCATCGCCGTGCCGTGCGCGGCAGCGGCGGCGCCGGGCTTCGAGCTGGCCCAGCTGACGGCGCTGCTCGCCCGCGTCAAGGCGGGCGAGGCGAGCTTCGTCGAGAAGCGCCGCGTCGAGATCCTCGATCGCACGCTGGAGTCGTCGGGCCGGCTCAGCTTTCGCGCGCCGGACACTTTTGTGCGCGAAACGCTGAAGCCGCGCCGCGAAAAGCTCGCCGTTTCCGGCAACGAGCTGACGATGAGCCTCGGCGACCGCAGCCGCACCGTGCAACTCGACAGCTCTCCCGAGGCAGCGGTGATCGTCGAAGCGGTGCGCGGCACGCTCACCGGCAATCGCGAGGCGCTCGAGCGGCTCTTCATCGCCGAGGTCTCGGGCAGTGCCGAGCGCTGGTCGCTCGAGCTCGTGCCGCGCGACATGCGCATGCGCGGCCAGGTCGCCTCGGTACGCCTGAACGGCCGCGATTCGACGGTGCGCGAAGTGCAGGTGGTGCTCGCCGACGGCGACCGGTCGACGATGACGATCGAGCCGGTCTCGGCCGGGGCGGGGCCCTGAGCGCGGTGCGCCAGGGTCGGCGCGGCAGCGGCGGCGTCGCCGTCGCGGTCTGGCTGATCGGGCTGGTGCTGGCGGTGCTCGTCGCCGTCCGCACGCATTACGTCGCCGATCTCTCCGCCTTCCTGCCCTCGGCGCCGACGCCGGAGCAGGCAATCCTGCTCGACCAGCTCAAGTCGGGCACCGCGTCGCGCCTCGTTCTCGTCGGCATCGAAGGCGGCGACGCGATGGTGCGCGCCGAGGCCTCGCGGCGGCTCGCCTCGTCGATGCGCGCGAGCGGCATGTTCGCCTCGGTCGACAACGGTGACATCGCGCCCTGGCAGGAGGCCGGCCGGTTCGTCTTCGCGCATCGCTACGCGCTGAGCCCGGCCGTCGACGCGACGCGCTTCAGCGTAGAGGGACTGCGCGCCGCAATCGACGACACGCTCGCCCTGCTCGGCACGCCAGCCGGCGCACTCGTCAAGCCGATCCTCTTTCGCGATCCGACCGGCGAGACGGTGCGCATCGCCGAGGCGCTGACGCCGGCGCAGGCGCCGAAGAGCGAGCAAGGCGTCTGGGTCTCGCGCAGCGCGGCTCGTGCCGTGCTCGTGATGACGACGCGCGCCGACGGCGGCGACCTCGACGGCCAGCAAACGGCGCTGCAGGCGATCCGCGACGCGTTCGCGAAAGCAGCGGCGACGCCGTCGTTGCAGGCCGCCGGCAAGGCGAAGGAGATGCTTCGCCTCGAGGTGTCGGGCGCGGGCAGCTTCGGCGTCGCGGCGCGCGGGCGCATCAAGTCCGAGGTCGAGCGGCTCGCGACCTGGGGCACGCTGGCGATGGTCGGCCTGCTCTGGCTCGCCTTCGCCTCGTTGCGCTCGCTCGCCATCGCTCTGCTGCCGGTGGCGAGCGGCGTGCTTGCCGGCGTCGCCGCCGTGAGCCTCGGCTTCGGCCAGCTGCACGGCATGACGCTGGGCTTCGGCACGACCCTGATCGGCGAGGCGGTCGACTACGCGATCTACTACCTGATTCAGGCGCGTGGTTCTCGTCGCGAAGACGCCCATGCGGAGGACGGCATGAGCGACGCCGCACGCTGGCTGCGGCGCAGCTGGCCGACGGTGCGCATCGGCCTCTTCACCTCGCTGATCGGTTTCGCCGCGCTCGTCTTCGCCGGCTTTCCGGGGCTCGCGCAGCTCGGCGTGTTTTCGATCGCCGGACTGGCCGCCGCGGCGGCGACGACGCGCTTCGTCTTCCCGGCGATCGCGCCGCACGGCGCCCCCGGCGTCGGCCTGCGCGACCGCCTCGGCCGTTTCATGCGCGGCGCGGCGACAACGTTGCCGCGCTTCCGCTTCGCCTTCGCGACGCTCGCCGTGCTCGCGACGATCGGCCTCGTCGTCCTGCCCTCGCCCTGGCATGGCCAGCTCACCGACCTGAGCCCGATCGACTCTGGCGCGCTGAAGCGCGACGCCGCCCTGCGCGCCGACGTCGGTGCCCCCGACGCCGGCACGCTGGTCGCCGTTTCCGCCGCCGACGAAGCCGGCGCGCTGGTCGCTGCCGAGGCGGTCGGCCAGCGCCTCGACGCGCTGGTGCAGCAGGGCGTGCTGCAGGGATATACCTCGCCGGCGCGCTTCCTGCCGAGCCCGGCGACACAGCAGGCGCGTCTCGCCGCCCTGCCCGACGCTGCGACGCTGACGGCCCGCCTCGACCAAGCGACCGAAGGCGGCGCACTGCCCGTGGCCCGTCTCGGCCCTTTCATCGCCGAAGTGCAGGCGGCGCGCGCCGAGGCACCGTTCGGCCGCGCCGCACTGGACGGCACACCGCTCGCCACTGCCGTCGATGCGTTGCTGCTGCACGGCGATGCGGCGCGGCCATGGCGCGCCCTGCTCAACCTGCAGACCGCCGACGGCCAATCCGTCGACGGGGCTCGCGTCCGAGCCGCCATCGCCGACGTGCCCGGCGCCCAGCTGGTCGCGGTCCGCGCTGAGCTCGACGCAATCTATGCGCGCTACCTGCACCAGGCGATGTGGCAGGCTGGCCTCGGTGCCACCGCGGTGCTCGTCCTGCTCGCCCTCTATCTGCGCGACGCGCGACGTCTCGTCGTCGTGGTCGCGCCGCTGGTCGCCGCGACGCTCGTCGTCCTGGGCGCGCTCGCGCTGAGCGGCACGGCGCTCGGCATCCTGCATCTGGTTGGGCTACTGCTCAGCGTCGCCATCGGCTCGAACTACGCACTGTTCTTCGACCACCTGCAACGCGCCGACGCGATCGACGAAGACACGCTCGCTTCGCTGCTGCTCGCCAACCTGACCACCGTGATCTCGTTCGGCCTGCTCGCCAGCTCGCAGATCCCGGTGCTGCGCGCGGTCGGCGCCGTCGTTGCGCCCGGCGCCCTGCTCTGCCTCGTCTTCTCGGCCGCCTTCATCGGCCGCGACCCGCCCGCCGGTACGCGTGGGAAAATTGCCTGATGCCGCCGCTCCCGGCCTACGTGAAGGCAAGCGCCGCAGTGCATGCCGCGGCCGGCGTCGCCGCCGTGCTGGCGCCTGCGGCCTGGCCATGGGCGCTCGGCGCGGTCGCAGCCAATCACCTCGTCATCACCGGCGCCGGCCTCTGGCCGCGATCGAGCTGGCTCGGTCGCAACTGGATACGCCTGCCGGCCGCCGCCGCGGCGCGTCACGAGGTGGCCATCACCGTCGATGACGGGCCCGACCCGGAGGTGACACCGGCAGTCCTCGATCTCCTCGATACGCGATCGGCGCGTGCCACCTTCTTCGTGATCGCTACGGCGGCGGCGCGCCACCCCGTGCTCTGTCGCGAAATCGTGCGCCGCGGTCACAGCGTGCAGAACCACAGCGACTGCCACTCTCGCCGCTTCTCGCTGCTCGGGCCGCGCGGCTTCGCGCGCGAGATCGGCGCCGCGCAGGCCCGGCTCGCCGACATCACCGGCGAGGCGCCGCGCTACTTCCGCGCGCCGGCGGGCCTGCGCAATCCGTTTCTCGCCCCGGTGCTCGACCGGCTCGGCCTGCAGCTGGTGAGCTGGACGCGCCGCGGCTTCGACACCGTGCGGCGCGAGCCGCAAGGCGTGCTGGCACGGCTCGTCGACGGCCTGGCCGCCGGCGACATCCTGCTCGTACACGACGGCAATGCGGCACGTACGAGCGACGGCCAGGCCGTTGTGCTCGGCGTCCTGCCGGGCCTCCTGGCGCGCTGCGCCAATGCCGACCTCGAGGCCGTGACCTTGCCCGCCGCCTTCGGACCAGGCGCGGCCGAAGCGGCGGCCGGCGCGCGTCCATGAGCGGGCACGGCCGCTCCAAAGCGCTCATCCCGGAGCGCGCAGCGCGCAGGGTAGTCCGATGAGCGCCGTGTCGGGCTCGTTGTGGTGGCGCGCGCTGGTCGACAAGGCGAGCGCGCCGTACGCACGAGGCGGCCGCATCGCCGGCCACTTCGCGCGCGGCAAGCTGCGCTGGGACCCGGTGTTTCGCCACCTTCTCGAGCATGGCCTGATCGCGCCGCGCTCGCGCGTGCTCGACATCGGCTGCGGCCGCGGCCTGCTCGCCAGCCTGCTGCTGGCGGCGAGCGGCGAGGCGCAGGGCGGCCGCTGGCCGACCGAGTGGGCGGCGGCGCCCGACGACGCGCGCTTCACCGGCATCGACATCATGGCCGGCGACGTCGCGCGGGCGCGTACCGCGCTCGGCGATGGCGCGATTTTCGTCTGCGGCGACATGAGAAGCGTCGCCTTCCCGGCCGCCGACACCGTCGTCATCCTCGATGCGTTGCACTACATCGAGACGCTCGAGCAGGACGCAGTGCTGCTCCGGGTGCGGCGCGCCCTCGGCGATGGCGGGAGGCTCGTGCTGCGCGTCGGCGACGCGGCGTCGAGGCGCGGCTTCGCGACCAGCCAATGGGTCGATCGCATCGTCTGCCTGCTGCGTGGCCGCGGCGTGCGGCCGCGCGCCGGGCGCCGCCTGGCCGAATGGCAGGCGCGGCTGGCCGCGCTCGGCTTCGACGTGTCGAGCCGGCCGATGGCCCAGGGCACGCCATTCGCGAACGTGCTGCTCGTCGGCACGATCGGCCCCGCGGCGGCGCCCTCATGACGGCGACGCGCGCGGTCGTGCTCGACCACGCCGGCATCGAGGCGCTGGTGCCGCACCGCGGCGCGATGTGCCTGCTCGACCGCGTCACCGGCTGGAATGAGACGCGCATCGCCTGCGTCGCCGTCAACCACCGCGACCCGGCCCATCCGCTGCGCTCGCGATCGGGCCTGCTGGCGAGCGCGGCGATCGAATACGCGGCGCAGGCCGCGGCCGTGCACGGCGGGCTGATCGCCCGCGCGGCCGGCGCGTGGGCGCAGCCCGGCTACCTGGCGAGCGCCCGCGACGTGCGCCTGGCGACGTGGCGTCTCGACGACCTGCCCGCCGCCGAGGTCGACGAGCTGCAGGTCGCGGCCGAGCGCCAGGCCGGCGATGCGACGCGCCTGCTCTATGCTTTCAGCGTCGCCCACGCGGGCCGCGAGATCGCGGCCGGCAGGCTCGCCGTCATCCTCGACGCGGCCGAGCCCTCATGAACACCGAGCCCTCATGAACACCGAACCCTCGATGCAACGCCGCGCCCTCGTCACCGGAGCCAGCGGCGGCATCGGCCGGGCCATCGCCGAACGGCTGGCGCGCGACGGCGCCCACGTTATCGTCCATGCCAACACGCGCCTCGACGCGGCACAGGCGCTCGTCTCTGCCATCGTCGCCGAAGGCGGCAGCGCCGAAGCGGTCGCCTTCGACGTCACCGATCGCGCCGCGACGCACGCCGCCTGCGCGCGGCTGGTCGCCGCTGGCGCCATCCAGATCGTCGTCAACAACGCCGGCGTGCACGACGACGCGGCGTTTCCGGCGCTGCGCGAAGAACAATGGAGCCGCGTCGTCGACGTCTCGCTGAACGGCTTTTTCAACGTCACGCAGCCGCTCGTCATGCCGATGGTCCGCACGCGTTGGGGGCGCATCGTCAACCTGTCGTCGGTGGCGGCGATCGCCAGCAACCGCGGCCAGGTGAACTATGCCACCGCCAAAGGGGCGATCAACAGCGCGACCAAGGCGCTCGCCCTCGAACTGGCGAGCCGCGGCATTACCGTCAACGCCGTCGCGCCCGGCCTCATCGCCTCCGGCATGGCGGCCGCCATCGACCAGGCGACGATCGAGCGGATCGTGCCGATGAAGCGCGCCGGCAGCGCCGCCGAGGTGGCGGCGCTGGTCGCCTTTCTCGTCTCCGACGACGCCGGCTACATCAGCGGTCAGGTCGTCTCGATCAACGGCGCGATGATCTAGCGGATCTCCTGCGACCGGCAGGCTCTCGCTGCCGGCCGCCCGGGCGATGCCTACTTCTTCGGCGCCGGAGAACCTTCGCCGGCCGGAACCAGTTCGCCCTTCTTCGCGGCGTCCAACGTCTCGGCCTTGCGCTCGGCGCGGGTCCGCGTCGCCGGCTTGGCGCGATCGGCGACATCGGCCTTCTGCGTCGGGCCGGCCGGGGCCAGCGTGCCAGCCTTGCGCGCCTCAAGGGTCTCGGCTTTGCGCTGGGCCCGGGTTTTGGTCGGACCCGAAGCGGGAGCCGCTGCGGGCGCCCCGCCCTGGCCGGCGGGCGTGAGCTTGCCGGCCTTTTCAGCGGCGCGCGTGTCGGCCTTTACATCGGCTCGCGACAGCGGCGCCGAAGCTTGCGCCATCGCCGACTGCACGCAAAAGGTCGCCAGCACGGCAACCGCCGCGACAAGAACTGATTTCGAGGACATCGTCTCTTCCTTTGGATTGCGGGCGTCACGCTCGCACCGCAAGTTTCGCCGCATCGTGGCCCGGCCACAAGGGCTGAAGGTATCGGTCGAGGCTAGCCCTTGGGAGCGTCGAACGGCGGCCGGCGTGCCAGGCGACGCAGCACGAGCCACGGCAGGCGCAGAAGGAAGCCGAGCACCAGGCGCAGATGCATCCAGGTCAAGAGGACGTTGTCGCGCCCGTAGCGGAAGTGCGACACGCCGCCCTCTTCGGGACGCAGGTACTTCACCGGTGCCGCGACGTTGACGGGCCGCACGCCGCGCCAAGCCAGACGCACGACCGCCTCGGTGTCGAAGTCGAAGCGGCGCATCCAGCGCTGGCCCTGCATCACGTCGACGAGCGGCCCGATCGGGTAGACGCGAAAGCCATACAGCGAATCGGCGATGCCGGCGCCGAGAGTCTCGAGATCGGTCCAGGCGTTCGAGATGCGCCGGCCGCGCACGCGCAGCAACGGTGCCGACGCGTCGAAGACCGGCCGGCCGAGGATCATCGCGCCGGGCTCCGCCATCGAGTCGCGCATGAAGCGCGGGATCAGGTCGGCCGGATGCTGGCCGTCCGCATCCATGGTCAACGCGTGCGTGAATCCGGCTGCCCGCGCCGCCTGCAAGGCATGCAACACGGCGGCGCCCTTGCCGGCGTTGGCCGGCAGCACGTCGACGCGCAGCCCGGCATCGCCTTCGGCGAGGGCGCGCAGGCCGTCGGCGGTACCGTCGTCGCTGCCGTCGACGACGACCCAGACCGGCGACCAGGCGGCACATGCGGCGCGTACCGTCGCATACACCACGGCTCCCGTGTTGTAGCTCGGGACGACGACGAGGTGGCTGCGCGAAGCGATCATTCGCCGAGCTCGTGCACGAAGTAGTTTTCGAGCCGGCGCAGCAGCGCCCGGTGGTCGGCCTCGTGAGCGAAGCGCTCGCCGAGCCGGACGTGGATGACCACCGGCAGCGGCGGCGGCCTGAGCAGCGGCCAGCCCTTGGTGAGGTAGGGCGACTCGGTCTCGATGATCACGGTCTGGATCGGCACCTTCGCCATGTGGGCGATCAGCGTGATGCCAGCCTTGAAGTCGTTGACCGGCCGCTTGACGGTGCGCGTGCCCTCGGGAAAGAGCACCAGCTGGCCGCCCGCCTTCAGGCAGTCGACGGCGTCACGCAACATGCCGCGGCCGGAGTCGTTGCGGATGTAGCGGGCGAGCCGCGCCCCGGCGCCGAGAAAGATGTTGCGCAGCAGCTCCGCCTTCATGATGCAGGCGCCGCGTGGCAGGCGGGCGACGACGACGAGCGCGTCGAGCATGGTCGGGTGATTGGCGGCGACGATGAGGCCGCCCGGCTCGTCGCGCAGCGCGTCGAGCGCGCTCGAGTCGACGCGCATCATGCCCAGCCGCTCGGCCGTCGACCAGGCCATTCGATAGATGCGCGAGATCGCGGCGCGGCCGATCCGCGCGCCGGTGCGCCTCGGCAGGAGCAGCGACAGGAGCGGCGCGACGAGGTTCCAGCCGAGCGACATCAGACCGAGCTGCGCGATCAGGTACGCGAACAGCAGGCGATGGCGCAAACCGGGCGCCGGGGGCCGGGCCGCGGCAGTCAATCGTCGGTCACCACGCGCTGACTCGAGACTGCGAATATCCATGAGACACCGAAGCCGGCGGTGAACGAGCGCTCGCGCCGCACCAGCGGGCTCGGCTCGAAGGCGGCGCCGTGCAGGTCGTCGTAGCGGACGAAGCCGCCCAGCCAAGCGCCGCCCAGGCGTCGCGAGAACGCGGCAACGGCGCGCCAGCCTGCATATCCGCCGGGCGCGCTGTAGGCGGCGCGCGAAGCCGTCGCGAGCTCGGGGGCGACGCCGTAGAAGTGTTCGTGGTAGCGCCGGTCGGCGAACAAGGGACCGGCCAGCATGCCGAGGTTCCAGTGCCCGCCGAAATTGCGCACGTCGAGATTCAGGTTCGGCGAGAACGTCAGGCCGATGGCACGCGGCGAACTCTGCAGCGTGATCGCCTCGCGCACCGGCAGGCGCAGATCGAGCTTCCACTGTCGATCGGTCGACTGCCAGAGCTCGACGTTGAGGTTGGGGCCGATCTCGAACGTGCCTGGCAGATCCGGCATGCCCTGGCGCACATCGCTGCCCTTGCTGCGCGTCGGCACCGAGGCCGACAGGCTGAGGTCGACGACGATGTGGCGGCCGGCGAACAGGATGGCGCGCGCGCCGTCGCGGTCGGCGCGCAGGAAGCGGCCACGGTAGGCGACGAAGGGCAAGGGCAAGGCGTAGGTGCTCGACTGGTCCGAGCCGCGATAGTCTGGGAAGCGCACTGCGGCGACGCCGAGGCCGAGCTCCCAGAGCGGCTCGCTGACGCCACCGACGGGCGCCGCCGGATCGCCGGCCTTCACGACCTTGCCGTCGACGATCGGGCCGGGCAGCGGCACCTCGTCGGCGCATGCGGGCGCTGTCGCGGTCAGCGCGAAGGTCACGATGGACGCAGCTGCGGCAAGCCGCGCCCTGAACTCAGCCCTCACGACGCGGAGACCTCGACGTCGCGAATGTTGAGCCGCCGGCCCTTCCAGAACGCGAGGCTGCGCCCCAGGTTGCCGAGCGAGACCATGAAGTACAGCGACTTGAGGGCGAAGATCGACGGCCAGATCGGCGTCTTGCCGAAGATGTCGCCGGCGAGCAGCGAGATGAGCGCCTCCTTCACGCGGAACGGGTTCTGCGGCGTCATGAAGAACTCGCGAAAGACCGAGATCGGTCGGTGCTCGAAAGGCAGGCCGAGCAGGCGCAGCGAGATCGCGACCCGCCGCACATAGGGCGAGTCGAGCATGCCGATCAGCTGCATCGGAAGCCTCGACGCGCGGCGGCGGTCTCGACGCTCACTCGCCCAGGTAGGCGGCGCGCACTTTCGGATCGGCGAGCAACTGCTTGGCATCGCCGGTCATGGTCACCTCGCCGGAGTCCATGACGTAGCCGCGCGATGCGAGCTGCAGGGCGCGGCTGGCGTTCTGCTCGACGAGCAGGATGGTCGTGCCCTGCTGATGGATGTCGTTGACGACCTCGAAGATCTTGTCGACCATGATCGGCGACAAGCCCATCGAAGGCTCGTCCATGAGCAGCACCTTGGGTCGCGCCATCAGGGCGCGACCCATCGCCAGCATCTGCTGCTCGCCGCCGCTCATCGTTCCGGCAAGCTGGTTGCGGCGCTCCTTCAGGCGCGGGAAGATGCCGAACACGCGGTCGATGTCGCCGGCGATCTCCTTGAGGTCGTTGCGCACGAAGGCGCCCATCTGCAGGTTCTCGGTGATCGTCATGCGCGAGAACACGCCGCGCCCTTCCGGCACCATGACCAGGCCCTGCTCGACCAGGTGCCAGGGCCCCTGGCCGCGCGTGCTGCGGCCCATGAACTCGATCTCGCCGCCGGCCGAGGGCTGGGTGCCGGTGACGGCCTTCAGCGTCGTCGTCTTGCCCGCCCCGTTGGCGCCGATCAGGCTCACCAGTTCGCCCTCCATTACCTCGAACGAGACGCCCTTGACGGCCTGGATGCCGCCATAGGAGACGCGCAGGTTGGTCACGCGCAGCAGGACCTTCGCGGAGGAAGCGGACATCGAAGCGGTTGTCATCGGGTATTGCATCGCCTCAGTGCGCGGCGTGGCCGGCGCCGAGATAGGCCTCGATCACCTTCTCGTTGCTCTGCACCTCGGCCGGCGTGCCCTCGGCGATCTGCTTGCCGTAGTCGAGCACCGTGACGCGGTCGCACAGGCCCATTACCAGCTTGACGTCGTGCTCGATCAGCAGGATGGTCCGTCCGTCCTTGCGGATGCGATCGATCAGCCCGCGCAAGGTCACCTTCTCGGTCGAGTTCATGCCGGCGGCCGGCTCGTCGAGGGCGATCAGCTTGGGGTCGGTGGCCAGCGCGCGCGCCACTTCGAGCCGGCGCTGGTCGCCGTAGCTGAGGGTGCGCGCCTTGTACTCGGCGAAGCCGCCGATGCCGACGTAGTCGAGCAGCTCCTGTGCGCGCTTGGCGATCGCCGCCTCTTCGGCCTTGAAACCGGGCGTACGGAACACCGCGCCGATCAGCCCCGAGTGGGTTCGCACATGGCGGCCGACCATGACGTTCTCGAGCGCCGTCATGTCGGAGAACAGGCGGATGTTCTGGAAGGTGCGCGCGATGCCTGATTTCGCGACCTCGTGCACCGCGCTCGGCCGGTAGGGCTTGCCGCCGAGCTCGAAGCTGCCCGAGTCGGGCGTGTAGAGGCCGGTCAAGACGTTGAAGAAGGTCGTCTTGCCGGCGCCGTTCGGGCCGATCAGGCCGTAGACCTGGCCCTTCTGGATCGTGATGCCGACGTCGGAGAGCGCCTGCAGCCCGCCGAAGCGCTTCGAGACGCCAGCGACCTTGAGGACGGGCTCCGCTTCCATGACCTCAGGCATGCCGCGTCCCGCTCGGATGGGCCTCGTTGGTGACCTCGCTCACATCCGGATTGTTCGGCTGCGGCACGGACGGGTCGTCGGGCGACTTCGACGCCTGCGGCGCTGGCGCGAACTTGCCGTGCTCGGGTGATGGCCACAGGCCGCGCGGCCGCGCCAGCATGATGCCGATCATGGCCAGCGCGACGAGCAACTGGCGCAGGATCGAGGCGTCGAGCCGGCCGCCGGTCATGTTCTGCAGCGGCCCGGCGACGTAGCGCAGCACCTCGGGAAGCGCAGCGAGCATGAGCGCGCCGACGATGACGCCGGGCAGGTGGCCGATGCCGCCGAGCACGACCATGGCGACGATGATGATCGACTCCTGCAGGCTGAACGACTCCGGCGAGATGAAGCCCTGGAAGCTCGCGAACATCGCACCCGAAACGCCGCCG
>JANXXS010000098.1 GCA_025350505.1 Burkholderiales bacterium | reverse complement strand
TAAAGCTTCAGCAGCCGGTCGTTGCGGCTGCCGAAGATCGAGGTCAAAAGCTTGGGCAACATGCGTGTGTCGGGTCGAGGAAGGGCGCGCTTCGTCTCGAGGCAGCCCGTGAAGGCCGCGTCGCGAGAGACGAAAGCTCGCTGGGAACTGCGGCCTGGGGCCGCGAATGCAAGGGCTTTGCAGGGCGCGGCATGGCGCGCAAGAAGGCGAATTTTAACATTTGCCTCTGCGCGTTAGACTTTTCGGGTGAGTCGCAAACCCGTTGTCGCGCCCGCCGCCGCCGTGCCCATCGCAGAAGTGATGCGCTCGAGCCAGGCGCTGGCACGCCTGGTCGACCGGCTGCGCGAGTCGAACGCGATGTTCGCCACGATCCTGCCGCTGCTGCCGGCGGCGCTGGCCGCCAGCGTGCGCCCCGGCCCGCTCGACGAGGCCGGCTGGTCGCTGCTCGGCGCCAACGCCGCCGTCGCCGCCAAGCTGCGCCAGCTCGTGCCGCGCTTCGAAGACCAGCTGCGCGAGCGCGGCCATGTCGTCGCGGCGGTGCGCATCAAGGTCCAGCCGCTGTGAACCATTTCCCCCTTGTCGGCCAAGCCGGTGCGGCGTGCGTTGAACTCTGGCGTGCCCGAAGGCTCTGCATCCAGTCCGGCTCCCCTTCCACCCCCTGATCGGCCCCGCCCCATGAATCGACGTGACTTCTCCTCCGTGCTGCTCGCCTCCGGTGCCGGCGCTTCGATGCTCCTGGCCGGCACCGCCGCGCAGTCCCAGACGCCGGTGCCGGGCGAAGGGCGCGACTACGCCCGCATCGATCCGCCGCAAACGCCCTCGAACACAAGCAAGGTCGAGGTGCTGGAGTTCTTCACCTACGCGTGCCCGCACTGCAACGCCTTCGAGCCGATCGTCAGCCCCTGGGCGCGCAGCCTGCCCGCCGACGTCGCGTTCCGCCGCGTGCCGGTGAACTTTCTCTTCAACGCCGAGAACTTCGCACGCACCTACTACTCGCTCGAGACCATCGGCATGGTCGACGCGATGCAGTCCAAGATCTTCTACGCCGTGCACGTCGACAAGCAGCGCCTCGACAAGCCCGAAGACGTCGCCGCGCTGGTCGCCAAGAACGGCGGCGACGGCACCAAGTTTCTCGCCGCCTTCAAGTCGTTCTCGGTCGCCACCTCGGTGGCGCGCGCCAAGAAGATCCAGGCCGACTACAAGGTCGAAGCCGTGCCCACGCTGACGATCCAGGGCCGTTACTACACGTCGCCGTCGCAGGCCGGCGGCGGCCTGCAGTCGCTGGCCGTGGCCGACGCGCTGATCGACATGGTGCGCAGGAAGGGTTGATCGCCCGCGGCCCGCGCCGCGCCCGGCCTACGCCGGGCGCTGAGCAGCGGGGCGCGGCCTTTCAGTAGTAGCGCGGGATCGGGCCGTTGTGCGGCGTCTTGCGGTCTGCGAGGTCGAGAAAAGCTTCGTCGATGAAGCACCAGCCCCAGCCCTCCGGCGGGTCGTAGCCCTCGATGATCGGATGCTGCGTCGCCTTGAAGTGCCTGGTCGCGTGCGTGTTCTTCGAGTCGTCGCAGCAGCCGACGTGGCCGCAGCTGCGGCAGATGCGCAGATGCAACCATTCGTCGCCCATGGCCAGGCATTCCTCGCAGCCGAGGGCGCTCGGCGTCACGGTCTGCACAGTGTGAAGATGGCTGCACTGACGGCTCATCGGTCCTGCTCCGAAGCGGATGACAGCCGCAGTCTACGTGGCCCGTGCTCAGCGCGCCGCGACGCCGAGGTGCTCGTAGACGAGCGCGCAGCCGATGCCGATCAGGACCACGCCACCGGCGATCTCGGCACGCCTGCCGATCAACGCACCGAGCATGCGCCCGACCATCACGCCGATCGTCACCATGACAAAGGTGGCCAGGCCGATCGCCGCGGCGATGGGCACGATCTCGACGTCGAGCAAGGCGAGGCCGACGCCGACCGCCAGCGCGTCGATGCTCGTCGCCAGGCCGGTAGCCGCGAGCACCCAGAAGCCGTGCTGCTGTGGGCGCGCCTCCGGCTCGTCGGGCGCGTCGAGGCCGGCCAGGATCATGCGCACGCCGAGCACGACGAGCAGCGCGAAGGCGATCCAGTGACTCCAGGTGGCGACGTACTTCGCCGCGGCCAGGCCGATCGCCCAGCCGGCCAGCGGCGTCAGCGCCTCGATCGTGCCGAAGATCAGGCCGGTGCGCAGCGCCTCGCTCCAGCGCGGGCGGTGCAGTGCCGCGCCCTTGGCGACGGCCGCGGCGAACGCGTCGGTCGACATCGCGAACGCGAGCAGGACGACGGAAAGGATGTTCATGGAGCCGGGGCGACGATCGGGTCGCGTTGATTGTCGGTGGCCGAGGCTCGCGGCCCGGCGTCGCCGCTTCAGATCGCCCGCGAGAATTGGCTGCGCGTTCGATCGGCCTGGAAATGGCGGTCGAACACCATCGCGATGTTGCGCACGAAGTACCAGCCGCGTGCCGTCACCTCGATGGCATCCTGCCCGATCTCGACGAGCCCGTCCTTCTCGAACGGCGCCAGCGCACGAAGCTCGGCGGCGAAGGTCTGCGTGAAGGCGAGGCCGTGCTCGAGCCCGATCGCCTCGAACTCGACGCTTCCCCGGCACATCTGCCGAGCTATCCGGCGGCGTGATCCGGGTCAAGCTTGGGCTGCCGCTCGCACCGATGGTGCCGGCTGTCCGAATCGAACGGACGACCTTCCGCTTACAAGGCGGGTGCTCTACCAACTGAGCTAAGCCGGCGCAAGGCGAACACTCGCGCTCGAGGCGGCGGCAGTATAGGCGCGGGCCGCTATTTGACGCGCTTGAGCGAGGGGCGCTTGGGCGGCGGCTCGGGCGAAGGCGGGTCGACCTCGGTGAGCTCGCCGCCGCGCGGCGGCTTGGGCGTGGCGCCCTCGCTGCGCGCCAGGCGTGGGCCGCGCGTAACGACCGCGCGCGGTGTCGCGCCGTCCGGCTCGGGCTCGACCGTGCCGCCGACGGCCGGCGCGCCGGCCGGCATCGGGAAGGCCATGCCCTGGCCGTTCTCGCGCGCGTAGATGGCGATGACATGGTCGATCGGCACCGCGATCTCGCGCGAGCTGCCGCCGAAGCGCGCCTTGAACTCGATCGTCTCGTTGCCGAGCTTCAGGGCGCTGGTCGCCTCGAAGCCGACGTTGAGGACGATCTCGTTGTTCTTCACGTATTCCTTGGGCACCCGCACCGTCTCGTCGACGAAGACGGCGATGTACGGCGTGAAGCCGTTGTCGGTGCACCAGTCGTGCAGCGCACGAATGAGGTACGGCCGCGTCGAGGTGCCGGCGGTCGCGGGGGCAATCGGCGTCGTCATGATCGAGTGCCCGCTGCGACTATTTCCGCATCACCTTTTCGGAAGGCGTGAGCGCTTCGATGTAGGCCGGCCGCGAGAAGATGCGCTCGGCGTACTTCAGCAGCGGCACTGCGTTCTTCGACATGTCGATGCCGTAGTAGTCGAGCCGCCACAGCAGCGGCGCGATCGCCACGTCGAGCATCGAGAAATCGTCGCCGAGCATGTACTTGTTCTTCAGGAAGATCGGCGCGAGCTGGGTCAGGCGGTCCCTGATCTGCGAGCGCGCTTTCTCGAGCTGCTTGTCGCTGCCCTTGGTGCCGCGGCCCTCGAGCACGTTGACATGCGCGAACAGCTCCTTCTCGAAGTTGAAGAGGAACAGCCGCACGCGGGCGCGCGCCACCGGATCGCCCGGCATCAGCTGCGGATGCGGGAAGCGCTCGTCGATGTACTCATTGATGATGTGCGACTCGTACAGGATGAGGTCGCGCTCGACGAGGATGGGCACCTCGTTGTACGGGTTCATCAGCGCGATGTCTTCGGGCTTGGCGAAGAGGTCGACGTCGCGGATCTCGAAGTCCATGCCCTTCTCGAAGAGCACGAAGCGGCAGCGGTGCGAATACGGGTCGGTGGTTCCGGAATAAAGCACCATCATGGTCGGGGGACTCCAAAGAAAATCAGAAATGCAGGCGAAGAAGCCGGCCCTGGCGGCCGGCCTCGTCGGTTCGTGCGGGCAAGCGCGCCCGCGGGCGCGCGACTATGTGACGCTCTTCCAGAAGGCTGCGTTCAGCCGCCACGTGAACACGATCAGAAGGCCGAGGAAGACGAGGACGCCGACGCCGATGCGGACGCGCTTGCCTTGCGAGGGCTCGCCCATCCACTGCAGGTAGGCGACCAGGTCGCCGACCGTCTCCTTGTATTCGAGCTCGGTCATCGTGCCGGGCGTGATCTGCTCGAAGCGGGCGAACCGGTGCTCGGTCTTCTCGGGCTCGTGCGGATTCTTCTCGTCGACGAAGACGGCGCGGCGCTCGCCCTGCAGCTGCCAGAGCGCGTGCGGCATGGCGATGTCGGGGAAGACGAGGTTGTTCCAGCCGGTCGGCTTGGACTCGTCGCGGTAGAACGTGCGCCAGAGCGTGTAGAGGTAGTCGGCGCCGCTGCCCTTGCCGGGCTCGGCGCGAGAGCGGGCGATCACCGAAAGGTCGGGCGGCGCCGCGCCGAACCATTCCTTGGCCTGCTTCGGGTCGAGCGTGGTCTTCATCGTGTCGCCGACCTTGTCGGTGGCGAACAGCAGGTTCTTCTTGATCTCGTCGTCGCTGAGGCCGATGTCGTGCAGACGGTTGTAGCGCATGTACTGCGCCGAGTGGCAGTTGAGGCAGTAGTT
>JANXXS010000048.1 GCA_025350505.1 Burkholderiales bacterium | reverse complement strand
GCCTTCTGCATGAAGCACTTGGTGCCCTGCATGGTGACGATGCCGGCCGCGTCCTGGCCACGGTGCTGCAGCAGCAGCAAGGCGTCGTAGATCAGCTGGTTGACCGGCGCCTTCGAGATCACTCCGACGATTCCACACATGTCTCAGATCCTCGACTTCATGTCTCTCGGGCCTGGCGCGGCGGCGGCGCCGTCGCGCCGGGCATCAGGGGCAGCAGGCCTTGCAACACCGCTTCCAGCATCGCCGCGCCGACCGATTCTCGCCAGGCCTGCGTGCGCGCCGCGGGCATGTAGGCGACCAGCGTGGCAAATGCGAGAAGAACGACGGCGCCCCGCACCACGCCGAACACCGCGCCGAGCAGGCGATCGAGCGGACGCAATGGCGTCGCCCCGATCAGCGCCGACACCGCGCGCGCCAGCAAGCTCCAGACGATCAGCACGACGAGGAAGGCAGATGCGAACGCCACGCCCTGATTCAAGAGCGACCCGGGCGCGCCGATCGGCAGGTACGGCCCGACCCAGGGCTGCAGCCAGCGCGCCGCGAAGTAGGCGACGAACCAGCCGCCGAGCGACAGCAGCTCGAAGGTCAGGCCGCGCACGAGGCCGACGATGGCCGAGATCGCAAGGATGCCGAGCATCGCGATGTCGACCCAGTTGGACGGCAGCCATTCCACGGTCGCGCTAGAGAGTGAGCACCGCGGCGGTCATGCCGGCGGCCTTGGCTTTGGCGAGCGCTGCGTCGGCTTCGCCGCGCGAAGCGAACGGACCGACGCGAACGCGAATGCGGCTGCCGGAGGGCGTCTGCGCGATCTGGGTGTAGGTCTTGAGGCCGAGCTTTTCGACCTTGAGCCGCATCTCGCGCGCCGCTTCGGCGTCGGCGAAGGCACCGACCTGAACGACGAAGCGCGCCGTCTCGGCGGCCGAGGCCGTGCGCCCCTCAAGCAGGGCGCGGGCGCGCTCGCCGTCGGCGCTCGGACGCGCCGCTTCGTCGGCAGTCTTCGCAGCAGACGGTGCGGGCGCCGGCGCCGGCGCCGAGGCCGCGGCGCGCTTCGGCGCCTCGCGCACGGCGGACGCCGCCGGCGCTGCGCTCTGCGAAGCGGCGCGCGGCGGGATCTCGCGTCCCGCGTCGCTGCGCGACTCGGTGATGATCTCCTCGGCCGGCTTCGGCTCTGCCGGCGCCCGCACCGGTGGCGTCCGGGCCGGCGCGCTGGCCATCGGCGCGACCGGGCTGGCCGGCGGCGGCGGCGCGACGAGCGGAGGCAAGGCATCCTTCTTCGGAATCTCGATCGGAATGTCGACCGGAATCGGCCGCGGCTGCGTCTCGAACACGAGCGGAAAACCGATGATGCCGATGGCGAGCAGGACGATCGCGCCGATCAGCCTTTGTCGGGCTCGCGTTCGTGCCTGCTGCACCGGATCGGCAGGTGCCGTCGCGACGGAAACGGGTTCACTCTTCTGCTTGAACACTTGGGACCTGTTGGCGCTACCGGAGACTCGCGCCCTCGAGGTCTAGGCGGTATGGCGGCCGCCCGGGCGCGGCAGGCCGTGGGCGAGCACACCGCCCACGGTGTAGAAGGAACCGAACACGATGATTCTATCAACCGGGTCGGCAGCGGCCTGCGCCGCGGTCAACGCTTCGCTCGGCGTCGAGTGCAAGGCGACGGTGCGCGAGCCAGCGCCCTGAGGTACGCGCTCGAGCGCCGCCGCGAGCTCGGCGGCGCCGGCGGCGCGCGGCGTCGGCAGGTCGGTGAAATGCCAGGCGTCGACGAGCGGCGCCATGCGCGCCAGGATGGCGCCGACGTCCTTGTCGCGCATCGCGCCGAACACGGCGTGGGTGCGCGGGAAAAAGCCCATCTGATCGAGGTTCTGCGCCAGCGCAGCGGTCGAATGCGGGTTGTGCGCGACGTCGAGGACGATGACGGGCTGCCCGGCCACGACCTGAAACCGACCTTGCAACTCGACCCTCGCGAAGCCGCTGCGCACCGCCTGCGCGCTGACCGGCAGTCGCCCGCGCAAGGCCTCGAACACGGCGAGCACGCCGGCAGCGTTGAGCAGCTGGTTGGCGCCGCGCAACGCGGGATAGGCCAGGCCGCTGTAGCGCGTCGCCCTGCCCTCCCAACTCCATTGCTGCCGGTCGCCGCTGGTTCGAAAGTCGAGCCCGGCGCGCCACAGGTCGGCAGCGACGGCGCGCGCCTCGTCGATCACGCTCTTCGGCGGCACCGGATCGCTGACGACGGCCGGCTTGCCGCGGCGCAGGATGCCCGCCTTCTCGCGGCCGATCGTTTCGCGATCCGGGCCGAGGAACTCGGCGTGATCGATGTCGATACTGGTCAGCACGGCACAGTCGGCATCGAAGGCATTGACCGCGTCGAAGCGGCCGCCGAGCCCGACCTCGAGGATGACGAGCTCGGGCGACGACGCGGCGATGAGCCGGGCGATGGCAAGCAGCGTGAACTCGAAATAGGTCAACGAGATGTCTCCCCGCGCCGCCTCGACCGCCTCGAAGTGCGGCACCAGTTCGTCGGCGCTGGCCAGGCGGCCGTCGATCCGGCAACGCTCCTCGAAGCGCACGAGGTGCGGCTTGGAGAAGAGCCCGACGCGATAGCCGGCCGCGAGCGCGATCGACTCGAGCATGGCGCAGGTCGAGCCCTTGCCGTTGGTGCCGCCGACGACGACCACCGGCGTGGCCGGGTCGAATTGCAGGCCGAGCCGCGCCTTGACGGTGGCGACGCGCTCGAGCGTCAGCTCTATCGTCTTCGGATGCAGCCGCTCGCAGTGCGCGAGCCACTCGTCGAGCGTCATTGTCATCCTGAGCGCGGGCGAAGGATCTCGACGCTCCGCCCGCAGCGACCCTTCGCTTCGCTCAGGATGACACTCGCTAGGCGACCGCGTCGGAAGGCAATCGCTCGAGCATCGCGATCTGCCGGGCGATCACCGAGCGCAGCTCGCGGCGGTCGACGATCATGTCGATGGCGCCGGTCTGGAGCAGGAACTCTGAACGCTGGAAGCCCTCGGGCAGCTTTTCGCGCACCGTGTTCTCGATAACGCGCGGGCCGGCGAAGCCGATCAGCGCCTTCGGCTCGGCGATGACGACATCGCCGACGAAAGCGAAGCTGGCAGAGACGCCGCCCATCGTCGGGTCGGTGAGGACGCTGATGTAGGGCAAGCCGGCCTTGGCCAGGCGCGTCAGCGAGGCGTTGGTCTTGGCCATCTGCATCAGGCTGAGCAGGCCTTCCTGCATGCGCGCGCCGCCGGTCGCGGCGAAGCTGATGAAAGCGGTCTTCTGCTCGATCGCGGTATGCACGCCGCGCACGAAACGCTCGCCGACGACCGAGCCCATCGAGCCGCCCATGAAGTCGAACTCGAAGCAGACGGCGACCAC
>JANXXS010000018.1 GCA_025350505.1 Burkholderiales bacterium | reverse complement strand
CGGCTCGGCGCCAACATCGACGAGGTGCAGCACCAGCGCGCCTTCACCTCGCTCTCGGTCGAGCGGGTGCAGATCGAGGTCGTGGTGCAGACGCGCGGCGCCGCGCACATCGAGAAGATTCTCGAGTCGATGCGGGCCGAGGGCTACGACGCCGAGCGCGTCGGCTGACCCCCTTCGAAGACGCCTACTTCGCCGGCGCCGGCGATGCCAGCGGCTTGCCCTTTTCGACGATGTAGACGCCGACCAGCCTGATCGGCTTGTCGGTGGCGTTGTGCGCGTCGTGGATCACGCCGGCCGGGATCACGAACGACTCGCCGGCCTTGACGATGCGCGGCGGCTGGCCGTCGATGAGCAGCTCGGCCTCGCCCTCGAGCACGTAGCTGATCTCGTCGCCGGGATGGGTGTGCCGGCCGGCGAAGGTGCCGGGCGAGACCTCGACGCGGGCGACCACGGCTTCGCGTCCCGGTACCGAAACGTCGGCGCGGCCGACCATCGTGCGCGTCAGGCCGCTGGCCTGCGCGAAGAGTGCGCCGGCGACCAGTGCGAGGGCGGTGCCCACAAGGGCGGATCGTGGCTGGAATTTCATCGTCCTGTCTCCCGGGTTGAGTGGCATTCGAGTATCGGCCGACTCGAAATGGGAACACCCTTCGGGGCAACCCTTGACGAACGGTCGCGCACCGCCGCCGCGCCGACCGCTACGATTCCGATCCACGCGCGCCGGTCCTTCGGCGACTCGATCCTCCCTCGTGCTTTCCGGAAGGTTTTTCATGTCGCTGCTCGAAGCCCTCGGTCTCGAAATGACGAACCTCGTCAAGGCCGGCCTCGCCAAGCCGCTCGAGACGGCGCCGCCAGAAGTGCAAGGCCGGCCGCGCTCGAACAGCGATCCTGGTCCCGGTGCGCCGAAAGTCGGCGCCACGCCCGGCGTCGACCAGGCGCGCTTCGAGGCGCGCTGGGCCAAAAGCGGGCCGCGCGTCGAGTCGATGCGTGCCGACATCGTCTCGAAAAAGCTCGGCACCGTGCCCGACGGCGCGCTGAAGAACGCGCTCACCGCCTTCGAGGCGGCCGACAAGCTGCTCGTTGCCGCGCGCACCGCGGCCGACGACGCCAAGTCGCTGGCCGCGCTGGTCGCCGCCGACAAGGCGGTCGCCGATTTCGACGCCGCCTTCCCGGCGCAGAACGACCAGGAAAAGATCGCCTATCTGGCCGCCAAGGCGAAGGCGCAAGGCGCCATCGTCCGTCTCGACGCCGCCGTCAAGGCCGCCAAGTTCGGCAGCCCGCCGCAGCGCTTTTTCGGCCCACCGATCGCCGAGTTCGTGCGCGGCCGCGGCCTCATGGACCAGGGCGAAGCCGAGGCCAACTACCTCGCCGCGCATCGCGGTCTGAAGCTTGTCATCACCTCGCAGCTGATGCTGAAGGGCGCCTTCGACTCGCTGAACATGGAATGGCAGATGGACCAGGTGCCGGCGGCCAAGCTGTCGGCGATGGTCGACGCCGGCGACTTCGACGTCGACGGCAAGCCCTTCCAGGCGGCCTTCAAGACGGCGACGACGGCGATGGCGCGCGCCCTGTCGGACAACGAGGTCGTGCCCGCGCTCGCCTCGATCGCGCCGCTGCAGAAGGCGATGGCCGATCTGCGGCTGAAGGCGGCGCAGACCCTGGTCGCGCACGGCGCCACGGCGCCGCGCAGCACGCGCCTGCGCGCCATCGCCTTCCTCAAGCAGGACCCCGATGCGCTCAAGATGGTCCAGGCGCAGCCTGGAGGCAAGAAGGCGCTCGACGCGATGGTCGGCGACCTGGGCGGCAAGGCGAAGGACCAGGACAGCAAGGACTTCGTGCGCGCCGCCATCGAGGCGCGCTTCGGCCCCAAGCTCGGCAACACCGACCTCACCACCAAGTACCTGCCGCGGCTCTACAAGGCGCTCGGCATGGTTCCGGAGTCGCACACCAAGGGCAACCCCAAGCTCAGCGAGATCAACCGCACCCGCGTCAAGCTCATGCCCTCGGGCGACTACAGCTTCGACGAGGCGACGAAGAAGGGCGTCATCAACCTCGTCACGCCGAAGACCGGCACCGTCGACTGGCTGCAGAGCAAGATCATGGCGATGGGCGCGAAGAAGATCGTCGGCCACCTCGGCGGCAAGGACATCTCGACCTTCGATGCGCTCACCCTGCACGAGGTCGGCCACTCGGTCGACGAGGAAAAAGGATTCATGGCCGGCAAGATGGGCAACGTCACCTACGGCGGCTGGCAGGATCACAGCATCGAGGAGGTGGTCGCCGCGGTCGGCAGCGTCAAGGGCTTCTTCAAGGACTTCGGCAAGCTGCCCCGCGCGGTGCTCGACGCCTACCTGAAGGCGGTGCTCGAGAAGAAGAAAAAGCCCGCTGAAGAGTCGAGCGTCACTGGCGCGCTCACCCCCGCCGACAAGCCCGACTGGAAGGCGATCGCCAAGCACCCGGCGGTCGAGTGCGCCGAGAACATCCGCCTGAAGAATTCGGACTCGGGCCTCTGGGACAAGGGTGACAGCGCCGCTGCCAAGTACGCGCTCGGCAGCTCGGTCTACCAGGAGTCGTACGACGGCACGTGGACGAGCTACGCGCTCTCGGCGCGCGGCCAGATCCTCTGCAACTACCAGTTCCGCGCCGCCGGCGAGTGGTTCGCCGAACCCTATGCCGCCTTCTTCCTGAAGAAGCTGAAAGCCACGCATCCGCTGCACGCGATGCTCGAGCAGGACCAGGCCGCCGGCAAGGCCGCGCAGCGCGCCGCCAAGTAAGAGGAGATCACCCATGTCACGCGTCTTCAGCGAAACCTTCCCGTGCCCGTGGTGCGATGCGCCGCAAGAGATGGGCATCGTCGTCAGCGTCAATGCCGATCGCCGGCCCGACATGCGAAAAGCGATGCTCGACGACAGCTTCCAGCGCGGCCGCTGCGAAGCCTGCGGCACTCGGTACCGCGCCGAGCCCGACCTGACCTACCTCGACGCGGCGCACAAGCTCTGGGTGCTGGTCGAGCCGGCGCGCCAACTCTCGGAGTGGGCCGAGCTCGAGGGCGCGGCCAAGGACGCCTTCGAGCGTGCCTATGGCGCCGAGGCGCCGCCAAGCGCGCAGCGCCTGGGCCAGACGATGCGATCGCGCATCGCCTTCGGCTGGGCCGGCTTTCGCGAGAAGGTGCTCTGCGCCGAGCACGGCCTCGACGACGCGACGCTCGAGCTGATGAAGTTCGCGCTCATGCGCAGCCTCGACGACATCCCGCTCGCCGACGACGCCGAGCTGCGCCTGGTCGGCGTCGAGGGCAAGCGGCTCGACTTCGCCTGGGTCGGCTCGAACAGCGACCGCGTCCTCGAGACGATGTCGGCGTCGCGCGCCGTGTTCGAGGAGATCGAGCGCGACGAGAGCGGTGCCTGGAACGAGCTGCGCGAGGCGGTCTCCGCAGGGCCGTTCGTGGACGTCAATCGGCTGCTCGTCGGCGAGGCCTGAGACCACGTCGTCTTCAAGGGGGTGGCCTCACATGAAGGAGCCCGTTCCCTGCCTCGGCCTGATCGTTCCGCCGCGCGCCGGCGAGGTGCCGGCCGACGGCCCGGCCCTCTATGGCGATCGCGCGCGCTTCGCCGCGCTCGGTCTCGGCCTGAGCGAGATCTCGACCCGCGGCTACGAGGAGGTGATCGATGGTGTGATCGAGGTCGCGGCCGAGCTTGCAGCCGGCGGCGCCCAGGCGATTTCGCTGATGGGCACGTCGCTCAGCTTCTTTCGCGGCGCGCGCTTCAACCACGAGCTCGAGGCGGCGATGACGCGCCGCGTCGGCGTGCCGTGCACGACGATGAGCAACGCCATCGTGCGCGGCATGCGCGCGCTGGGCCTGCGTCGGGTCGCCGTCGCCACCGCCTACATCGAGGAGGTCAACGCCCGCCTCGCGACTTATCTGCACGACAGCGACATCGCCGCGACGACGATCAGGGGTCTGGCGATCAGCGGCGTGGCCGAGGTCAGCGAGGTGTCGACAGAGGCGCTGGTCGAGCTGTGCGACGAGGTCTATCGCGCCGCGCCCGATGCCGACGGCATCCTGATCTCGTGCGGCGGCCTGCAGACGCTGGAGGCGATCGGCATCGTCGAGGCCCGCTTCGGCGTGCCGGTCGTCTCCAGCTCGCCGGCCGGCTTCTGGGACCTGATGCGGGTCGCGGGGCTCGACAGCCGCTCGCCGGGACGAGGTCGGCTTTTCGGCATCTGAGCGGCGCGCCTCGGCGGCGAAGACGTGCCGTGGCGCGCGGGCCGCGCCTCGTGCGAACATCGGGCCGGATCCACCGAACCCCACATGGCCGAGCGATCGTTCGTCGAGGAAGTGAAAAAGCTCCGGCTCGGCGCCGGCGAGGTGTTTCGTGGCGAAGGCATCCTCGCCGTCACCAAGGCGCTGCTCGAGTCCGGCGTCTCCTATGTCGCCGGCTACCAGGGCGCGCCGATCTCGCACCTGATGGACGTGCTCGCCGACGCGCAGGACATCCTGGTCGAGCACGGCATCCGCTTCGAGAACTCGGCCAGCGAGGCGACGGCGGCGGCGACGCTGGCGGCCTCGGTCAACTACCCGCTGCGCGGCGCCGTCACCTTCAAGGGGCCGGTCGGCGTCAACGTCGCCTCCGACGCGCTCGCCAACCTGGCCTCGGGCGGCGTCACCGGCGGCGCGCTCGTGATTGTCGGCGAGGACTACGGCGAAGGCTCGTCGATCATGCAGGAGCGCACGCATGCCTTCGCCATGAAGTCGCAGATGTGGCTGCTCGATCCGCGGCCCAACTTGCCTTCGATCGTCGCTGCGGTG
>JANXXS010000438.1 GCA_025350505.1 Burkholderiales bacterium | reverse complement strand
GTTGCCGGTCGCGGCGCTGGCGAGCACCGTGCCGCTGGTCGGCATCGCGCCGATCATGGTCATGTGGTTCGGCTTCGACTGGCACTCGAAGGCGGCGGTCGTCGTCGTCATGACTTTCTTTCCGATGCTCGTCAACACGCTTGCCGGCCTGGCCGAGTCGGGACACATGGAGCGCGACCTGATGCGTTCGTACGGAGCAGGCTACTGGCGCACCCTGGTCTCGCTGCGCATCCCGGTGGCGCTGCCCTTCGTCTTCAACGCGCTCAAGATCAACTCGACGCTGGCCATGATCGGCGCCATCGTCGCCGAGTTCTTCGGCTCGCCGACATCGGGCCTCGGCTTTCGCATCTCGACCGAGGCGGCGCGGCTCAACATGGGCCTGGTCTGGGCGGCGATCCTCGTCGCGGCACTGGCCGGATCGCTGCTGTATGGCTTGCTGGGCTGGATCGAGCGGCGCGCCACCTTCTGGCATCCCTCGTTTCGAAGCGCGGCCGGATGAGGTCAAATCGCGTCCTGGCCCTTCGCCTTTCCATCCCCGCCGCAAGGCACAACCTCCGGAGCTCTCTGATGCGCAAATCCGTTCTACTGCTTTCGCTGCTGTTGGCCGGCGCCGCCGGCTCGGCGCTCGCCGCCGACAAGGTCACCGTGCAGCTCAAGTGGCTGCCGCAGGCCCAGTTCGCCGGCTATTACGTGGCCCAGGCCAAGGGCTTCTACAAGGACGCCGGCCTCGACGTGACGATCAAGCCGGGCGGCCCCGACATCGCGCCGGCGCAGGTGCTGGCCGCCAAGGGCGCCGACCTCGCCGTCGACTGGATGCCGAGCGCGCTCGCCGCGCGCGAAGCCGGCGTGCCGATGGTCAACGTGGCGCAGATCTTCAACCGCTCCGGAATGATGCTGACCTGCAAGAAGGCGAGCGGCGTCAGCACGCCGAAGGACTTCAAGGGCAAGACCCTCGGCGTCTGGTTCGGCGGCAACGAGTACCCCTTCCTCAGCTGGATGGGCACGCTTGGCCTGAAGACGACCGGCGCGAATCCTGACGTCAAGGTTCTGAAGCAGGGCTTCAATGTCGACCCGCTGTTGCAGAACCAGGCGGCCTGCATCTCGACCATGATCTACAACGAGTACTGGCAGGTCATCGATGCCGGCGTCAAGCCTGCCGACCTGGTCACCTTCCCGTACGAGGACCAGGGCGTCGCGACGCTCGAGGACGGCCTCTATGCGCGGGAGCCCGACCTGAAGGATGCGGCCTATGTCGCCAAGCTCGCCAAGTTCGTCAAGGCGACGGTCAAGGGCTGGGAATACACGCTGAAGAACCAGGACGAAGCGGTGAAGATCGTGCTCGCCGCCGACACCTCGGGCGGCTCGACGGCCGCGGTACAGAAGCGTCAGCTCGAGAACGTCGCAAAGCTCATCACCAACACCGACAAGATGGGCCGGCTCGATCCGGCCGCGTATCAGCGCACGGTGAAGGTGCTGCTCGCCGGCGGCAGCGACCCGGTCATCAAGAAGGACCCGGGCACTGAGGCATGGACGCATGCGGTGTGGGACAAGGCGATGGCCAAATAGAGGTCGTCTTGTAACCGGAGGGCGGCGTGAGCGCGGCCGCCTTCCGACGCGAGAGCGTCGCGTCGTCTTACTTCCCGCCTGCTCAGGCGGTCGTCCGGATCGCTTTCGATCGGCTATGCTTACGCCGAGCAACACCTCTTGTTACATGTAACGGACCACGGTTGTCGATGGCTTGCCAGGCACGAAGAAAGGGAACCTCATGAACGACGGCGCGACGGTACGCGAGTACCAGGAATCCAAGATCGAAGACGAGCCTATCCTCGGCACCGTTCTGGCCCTGCCGGACGGACGCGTCCAGCAGCTGACCTGGCTGGAAAGGGTGCTGGTGGCGCTTCGCCTCACGAATGCCAAGCTGCTCGAAGCGCGCTACTTCAAGCCAGCCAGTTCCTGAGTCGTTGTCGGGCGGCTCGTCCGCCCTCGCTTCCGTGTCGAACCCGGTCACCGCACCGGCGCGGCGAAGCGTCTGTCCCCTTTGCAGCGGCCCCAACGCCTGCCTGATGGCCGGCGCCACCGGCAGCGGCAAGACCTGCTGGTGCGTCGCCGCTTCCTTCAGTCCTGATCTCCTCGCTCGCCTGCCCGACGAAGATCGCGCGCTGACCTGCATCTGCGCGGCCTGTGCGGCCAGCGCGTCGGCATCGTCATGAACCGCATCGAGCCGCCCGACGTCTACGTCGCCGACACCGGCACGGCGAAAGGTCGCGGCGCATTCGCGGCGCGGCCCTTTCGCGCCGGCGAGCTCGTCGAAGCCTGCCCGGTCGTGCCCTTCGATATCGGCAAGGGGCACTTGCCGCAGGGCATCGAACGGATCATGTTCGGCTGGGGCTATCTGGTCGGCGACCCCGGCGCGCAGGCGATCGTTCTCGGCTACGGCAGCGTCTACAACCACGACAACCCGGCCAACATGCGCTACCAGGCCGACGCGGGCGAGCAGGTGCTGCGCTTCATGGCGGTGCGCGACATCGGTGTCGACGAAGAGCTGACCGTCAACTACAACGCACACGGCGGTGGCGCCGAGTGGGCCGACGACGCCTGGTTCAGGCGGATGAAGATCGAGCCGATCGTCGGCTCGTAGCGCGGCGTACATCGCGCCGCCTTGATGCGCGAAGAACTGCATGTCCATCGACGCCGATCGATTCGCCGGCTGCCTGCTCGGCCTGGCACTACGAGGCGCGCGAGCACACGTCGAGGGTGTGGCAGCGGGCCTGCATCGCCACGCGCAGCTCAGCCCTTCAGCCAGGCCGCCAGGTCGGCCTTGAGCTTCACCAAGTCGGCTTCGCGCGTGTACATCATGTGCCCGGCGTCGTAGTAGTGGTGCTCGATCCGGTTCAACACCTCGGCCGGCGCATCGAGCTGGGCCAGCGACCAGTTGCTCGCCGAATACGGCGTGCCCAGGTCGTAGTGGCCGCTCGCGACCAGCACGCGCAGGTGCGGGTTGCGGCGCAGTGCGCGTGCCAGGTCGCCGCTGGTGCTCGCATAGCCGTTGCCCTTGGCATCGCCGCGGTTCCAGTTCCACTGCTTGTGCACTTCCATCGACAGGATCTCGTAGCGCTGCGTCGTCACCATGCCGAGCTCGTGCCCCATGTAGCCGAGCGCGGCCATCGTGTAGGGCGCCTCGATCGCCTCGATGCCGGGATCGAACTCCCAGTCGCGGGTGCGGCTCGCCGCCATCGGGCCGGTGACGCGCGCGTCGAGCCGGCCGACGATCTTGCCCTCGTCGCGCAGCAGCTCGAAGAAGAAGTCCTGGTCACGCACGCGCAGGTTCTTCTCGGCGACGAAGGCGGGCGAGAGGCCGGTCAGCTCGCCGACGCGCCGGGCGATGCGGTCGCGCGCCTTGCCTTCGAGCTGGGCGCCGCGGTGCAGCGCGCGCAGGTAGTCCTCCTCGACGAAGGCCTCGGCCGCCTGGCGTGCCGCGGCGGGCGAGGCCGAGGCCGATCCCTTGAGCTTGCCGTGGTACTGCGCGACGCAGGCGAAGGCCGGCAGGAAGAGGGCGAACGGCAGGTCGTTGCGAGGCGCGAAGACGATGCTCTGCAGGTCCATCGCGCAGGACACGAGGATCAGGCCCGAGAGCGCCACGCCGACGCTTTGCAGCCGGTCGGCGAGCGCCGCGCCGCGCGTCGTGCCGTAGCTCTCGCCGGCCAGGTAGACGGGCGAGCCCCAGCGCTTGTGCCGGCCGAGCCAGGTGCGCACGACCTCGGCCAGCGCCTCGACGTCGCCGTCGACACCGAGCATCTTCGTGCGCGCTTCCTCGCTCGCCGCCAGCGAATAGCCGGTGTGCGGTGGATCGACGAAGACGAGGTCGAAGTGCTCGAACCACGAGTGCGGGTTGTCGCCGACGGCGTAAGGCGGCGGCGGCATCGAGCCGTCGTCGTGCACGGCGACGCGCTTGGGACCGAGCGCGCCCAGGTGCAGCCAGACCGACGCCGAGCCCGGACCGCCGTTGAAGGCGAAGCAGATCGGCCGATCGCGCGCCTCGGCGTTCTTCAGCGAGTAGGCGGTGGTGAAGACCGCCGCCTCGGGCTCGCCGCCGCTGTCGGCGAAAGCCGGGCTGATGACGGGCATGAACTCCAGAGACACCGAGTACGGCATCAACTGGCCGCCCAGAGCGACCTCGCCTTCGCTTGTCACGGCCGCCTTGGCGAGGAGTTGCTCGACCCGCTCGCGGCGGCGCTTCCTGGCGTCGTCGCTGGGCGGGGACGGAGGTGTCGCGGCGGTGGTCGTTTCGGTCATCCGACTATTCTGCCGAAGCCTCGGCGCGCCCCCTGCCGTAGTGCCGCGAAACAGGGGAAACGCTGCCGGGCCGGCGGCCGCCGCGCCAGCACAATGGCGGCACGAGCCCGCCGGGTCGCCCAAGGGCGAATGGCGGAGCGCGAAGCACGAAAGTACCTCAGTGAGCGCGACCAGCGAATTCAAGAACGGCCAGGGCCTGCGACGCATCGTCAACGCCTTCGGCTACTCGTGCGCGGGCCTGCGCCATGCAATGCGCCACGAGGCGGCGATCCGACAGGAGCTGATCGCCCTGGCCGTGCTGGTGCCGTTGACCGTGCTGCTGCCGGTGCCGGCGCTGGAGAGGCTGCTGCTCGTGCTGTCGATGCTGCTGGTGTTGCTGACCGAGTTTCTCAACTCCGCGATCGAGGCCGCAATCGACCGCATCTCGCTCGAGCGCCACCCGCTCTCGGGGCAGGCCAAGGACCTGGGCAGCGCCGCCGTCTGCGTCGCCTTGCTGATGTCGGCGGCCTGCTGGGCCGTGATCGCCGGGCCGCTGCTCGCACGCTGGCTCGGTCTCTAGCGCGCCTGCGATGCGGGCGCTCGTGCGCCTTGCGGGTCAGGCGCCTGCGGCCATGCCGCGATGCTCCTCTTCCTCGCCATGGCGGCGCAGCAGCTCGAACAGCTTCTTCCTGATCAGGATGCCGGGCCGGTCGCTGTCCATCGAGTATTCGATGCCGCGCCGGCGCGGGTCGACGACGGCATCGGGGTCGGTCGATTCGAGGATGTCCTTGTCCTCGCGCGTGATCTCGGCGTCGAAGTCGATCAGCATCTGCGCCGGGCAATCGGCTTCCGTGTCGTTGCGGAACAGCCATTGGCAAAGCTGCATGCGGCCGTCGTCGATCGGCGTGAAGCAGTTGATGATGACGTGGCGGATGCCGCTCGGGTACTCGATGTCGAGCCGGCGCGAGAACGGCAGGTAGTAGGCGTTCCTCATGTGCCGCGTCGTGATCGCGTCGGTGACGCCGCTGATGCGGTGGAATTTCTCCGGGTTCGTCGCCGGGATCGTCGTCTCGGCATGGAAGCCGGTCTCGCTCTCGACCAACTCGTACCGGCTCGGCGCCGGCTGCGCCGCGACGCCGAAAGTGGCACGGTGCACGAAGCTGAAATGCGAGTTGTCGAAGCTGTTCTCGAGCGCGCGCATCGGGCTCGTCGCCCACTCTTCGTAGAACTGGAAGATGGTGCGCCAGCCGGGCGCGCCGAACTCGGGCACCGGTGCAATGTCGGCGATCGGCTCGTCCAGCGCGACCCAGGCGTAGCCGTAGCGCGCCGTGCAGTGATACGCGCGCGTTCGGTAGTCGGCCGGGATGGCGCGCTCGGCGCCGTACTGCGGGATGTGGATGACGCGGCCGCTGCGGTCGTAGGTCCAGCCGTGGTAGCCGCATTGCAGGGCGCCGCGCAACGCGCCCTCCTTCGGGCACCAGCCCTTCGAGAGCTTCGCGGTGCGATGGCAGCAGCGGTCCTTCAGCGCCGCGGGCTGGCCTTCGCCGTCGAGGAAGAGAACGATCTCTTCGCCCAGCAGCGTGAAGGGCCGAGGGCCACCATCGAGCATGGCGAGCGGCATGACGGCGTGCCAGACATGGCGAAAGACGGGCTGGCGGGTGACGAGCATGCGGCCTCGAGCCTACTCCGCTCAGCGCGAGCGCCAGTACCTTCGATGCAGCGCCGTGATCGGCTCGACGATCGCTGCCACCGGCCCGATGACGCGGATGTCTTTCTGGCCGCGCGCGAAGACGTGCCGGCAAGGCAGGTCGAGGGTCGGGTTCTCGGGATGGTTGCCGGACTCGGCGAGCAGCGCGCGCTCCTCGATGCCGAACACGGTGCGGCCGATGTTCGCCCAGTACTGGGTGCCGGCGCACATGGCGCAGGGCTCGACCGTCGTCACGAGCGTGCAGGGCCAGAGCTCGGCGGGCGAGTAGCGGCGCGCCGCGTCGCGCGCCAGCACCGCCTCCGCATGGTTGACGCTGTCGACGTTGCCCTGCTCCATGAGCACCGTCTCGTGGTCGGCGGCGAGGAGCAGGGCGCCGAAGGGGTGGTGGCCGGCCTCCATGGCACGCCGCGCCAGCGCGTGCGCACGTTCGAGCATGGCCAGGACCTGCGCCGGCGTCGGCTCGATGCGCGCTGCCGGTTCGCCGATGGCGATGGTCGATGTCATCCGGCCGCACCCCGGTGCGCCCACCCGGTCGTCCGCTTCTCGACGACGGCGAACAGCTCATACATGCCCATCGCCATCGCGCCGATGACGACCAGCCCGGCGAAGGCCAGGCCCATCTGCATCGACGAGCCGGCCGAAATGAGCAGGTAGCCGATGCCCTCGTTCGACGCCGTCATTTCCGACACCGTGGTGCCGACGAAGGCGAGCGTGATCGCGACCTTGAGCGAGCCGTAGAAGTAGGGCATTGAGCGTGGCAGGCCGACCTTGAAGAGCACGTCCCAGCGCTTGGCGCCGAGCACGCGCAGCACGTCCTCGAGCTCGGGTTCGAGCGTGGCCAGGCCGGTGGCGATGTTGACCGTGATCGGAAAGAACGAGATCAGGAACGCCGTCAATACGGCCGGGCCGACGCCGATGCCGAACCAGACGACGAGGATCGGCACGAACGCCGCCTTCGGCAGCGCGTTGAAGCCGGTCATCAACGGGTACATGGCGGCGTAGGCGGTGCGCGAGCTGCCGACGAGAAAGCCGAGCAGCGTGCCGACGACGATCGAGATGCCGAAGCCGACCATCGTCACCCAGTAGGTGCGCCAGGCATGGCCGGCGATGGCGCCGCGAAATTCCCAGAGCTGCGTGGCGATGCGCGAAGGGCTCGGAAAGATGAACTCCGAAACGCTGAAGCCGCGGCAGATCGACTCCCACAGCAGCAGCGTCGCGACGAGCAAGGCCCAGGGGGCGTAGCGTTCCCGGTTGCGTCGCGTCATGGCACGCTTCCCACCGGCTGTTCGCCCGCCGCGGTCAGGGGCTTGCGGATCGAGCCGATGTGCTGGCGCAGCTCGTGCACGATGTCGGTGAACGGTTCGGTGTAGGTCACCTCCAGATCCCTCGGGCGCGGCAGCTCGATCTCGCGCCTGACCAGCATGCGGCCGGGGCTGCGGCTCATCACGTAGACGGTGTCGGCGAGGAACACCGCTTCGCGCAGTTCGTGGGTGACGAGGATGACGTTGAACTTCTGCGCCATCCACAGGTCGCGCAGGATGCACCAGAGCTCCTCGCGCGTGAACGCGTCGAGGGCGCCGAAGGGCTCGTCGAGGAGCAGCATCTTCGGTTCGTGGATGAGGGCACGGCAGATCGAGGCGCGCTGCTGCATGCCGCCCGAAAGCTCCCACGGAAACTTGTTCTCGTAGCCACCGAGGCCGACGCTCTGCAGCAGCTTTCTCGCCTTCTCGGCGTACTCGTCGTGGCGGGCGCGGAAGGTGGAGCGGTAGGGCTCGACGATCTCGAGCGGCAGCAGCACGTTGTCGAGCGTGGTTCGCCACGGCAGCAGCGACGACGACTGGAACGCCATGCCGGTGATCTTGAGCGGCCCGGCGACCTCGCGGCCGTCGATCAGGATCGTGCCCTTCGACGGCATGCGCAGGCCGGTGGCCAGCTTCATGAAGGTCGACTTGCCGCAGCCCGAGGGACCGACGATGGCGATGAACTCGCCGGCGCCGATCTTCATGTCGATGTCCTCGACCGCGAACTTGCCTTCGGCGAGCAGCTCCTCGTTGTAGGCGAGCCAGACGTGCGAGAAGTCGACGAATGCCCGGGCTCCTTCGCTGCGCACGGGATGACCTCGGCCGCTTGCGGCCAAGGTCACTTCTTCGCCGCCTTGAAGATGTCGCGCTCGGCCGCGCTCGGCAGGAAGCCGTCGCGCCAGACGGCGGCGGGGCTGACGCGATCCTTGGTGGCGAACGCGTCGGAGACCTGGCTTGCCATCAGGCTGAGGCGCGGGCCGCGCACTTCGCCGAAGCCTTCGGCCTTGGCGTCGGGGGTGAGCACGGTGGCGTCGAGGGCGAGCTTCAGGCGGCGCAGCTCGAGCTCCTCGTTGATGATGCCGTCGCGCGCCTTGAGGGTGACGATCGCCGCCTTCGGGTCGGCGATGACGTCCTTCATGCCCCTGGTGAAGGCGCGCAGGAAGGCCTTCACCGCCTCGGGGTTCTTCTTGAGGAAGTCGTCGGCGACGATGATGGCGTTGCCGTAGAGCTTGACGCCGTAGCTCGGGTAGGGGAGCACGACCACGTCTTCGGCCTTGACGCCGCGCGCCTCGATGTTGAGCAGCGAGGTGAACGAAAAGCCGGTGATGGCGTCGATGTCGCCACGCACGAGCATGGTCTCGCGCAGGGTCGGATCCATGGCCGTCCAGGTCACGGCACCGATCGCGTTGGCCTTGGCGAAGATCGGCCAGGCCTTGCGGCCGGCGTCGAAGACCGGCGCGCCCATCTTCTTGCCGGCCAGGTCGGCGGGCGTCTTGATGCCCGACTTCTTGAGCGCCAGCACCGCCGCCGGCGTGTTGTTGTAGACCATCATCACGGCGATCGGCTTGTTCGGCGCGGTCGGGTTGTTTGCCTGGAACTCCATCAGCGCCGCCATGTCGGCAAAGCCCATGTCGTAGGCGCCCGAGGCGACCCGCGTCACCGTGCCACCCGAGCCGTTGCCGGCGTCGACCGTGACGGCGAGCTTTTCGTCCTTGAAGTAGCCCTTGGCGAGCGGCACCAGGAAAAGGGCGGCCGGGCCTTCGTAGCGCCAGTCGAGCTGGAACTTGATGGAGGTTTCCTGGGCACCGGCGGGCAGCGACGCGCCGAGCAGCGGCAGCGAGGCGAGCGCACCGAGCAGGGCGCGGCGGAAGTTCGAGGCAGGGGTCATCGGTGCTCCAGGGACGGGTCAGGAAAGCAGATCCAGCAAGGTTCGCGCCACGACTCGCGTGGCGCCGCGCAAGTCTTCGAGGACGATGTGCTCGTCGGCGCGCTTGGCGTTCGATTCGAGCAC
>JANXXS010000416.1 GCA_025350505.1 Burkholderiales bacterium | reverse complement strand
CCGCTGCCCGCGCCATCGAACGCCTCAGGCGACTTTCGCGAGGCGCGCCGCACGCAACTCGTCGCGTGCTGCCAGGGCGGTGCGCCGCGAGGCGACCGCGAAGTCGACGCCACGCGCGTCGGCCGGGTAGAGCACGGCGCGAGAGGAGCTGACGATGATCGGCGCCGTCGTCGTGCCGGCTTCGCCGCGCCAGCCGGCACGCACTGTCGCCGCGGCGTCGCCGCCCTGCGCGCCGATGCCCGGAATGAGCAGCGGCATGCGCGGTGCGAGCTGGCGCACGCGCCCGATCTCGGCCGGGAAGGTGGCGCCGACGACGAGCCCGACCTGGCCGTTCGTGTTCCATGTCCCGGCGGCGAGCCGGGCGATGTGCTCGTAGAGACGCTCGCCCGAGGCGAGCACCTGGTCCTGCAGGTCCGAGCCGCCCGGATTGGACGTGCGGCAGACGAGGATCACGCCCTTGCCGGCGTGGCGCAGATAGGGCTCGATCGAATCGAAGCCGAGAAACGGCGAGAGCGTCACAGCGTCGGCGCCATAGCGGTCGAACACCTCGCGCGCGTACTGCTCGGCGGTCGAGCCCATGTCGCCGCGCTTGGCGTCGAGGATCACCGGCACGCCGGGCGCGCTCTGGTGGATGTGCGCGATCAGCCGCTCGAGCTGCTCTTCGGCGCGGTTCGCCGCAAAGTAGGCGATCTGCGGCTTGTAGGCGATGACCAGGTCGCGCGTCGCGTCGACTATTCCCGAGCAGAAGTCGAAGATGCGCCGGGGGTCGTCCTTCATCGGCTCGGGGAAGCGCGACGGATCGGGATCGAGGCCGACGCAGAGCATCGAGTCGTGGGCGCGCTCGGCGCCGGCCAGCTTGTCGGTGAAGCTCATCATCGTTCGAGCTTGCTCACTGCCGTCGGGCGCTTTCAGCGCCGGCTTCGCGCATCGCCAGCTCGGCGGCCTTGCCGACGTAGCCGCGCGGCGTCATGGCGAGCAGCCGCTCGCGCTCGGCGGCCGGGATCTGCAGGCCGCGGATGAAAGCGTGCAGCCCGTCTTTCGTGATCGTCTTGCCGCGCGTCAATTCCTTGAGCTGCTCGTACGGGTTGGCGATGCCGTGCCGGCGCATCACGGTCTGCACCGGCTCGGCCAGCACCTCCCAGGCGGCGTCGAGGTCGGCGTCGATGGCGGCCGGGTCGGTGCCCAGCTTGGCCATGCCGCGGGCCAGCGAATCGAGGGCGAGCACGGTGTGGCCGAAGGCGACGCCCGTGTTGCGCAGCACCGTGCTGTCGGTCAGGTCGCGCTGGAAGCGCGAGACCGGCAGCTTCTCGCTCATGTGCGCGAGGAGGGCATTGGCGATGCCGAAGTTACCCTCGGCGTTCTCGAAGTCGATCGGGTTGACCTTGTGCGGCATCGTGCTCGAGCCGACCTCGCCCGCTTTGGTCTTCTGCGTGAAATAGCCGAGACTGATGTAGCCCCAGGCGTCGCGGCACCAGTCGATGAGGATCGTGTTGCAGCGCTTTTGCGCGTCGAACAGCTCGGCGATGGCGTCGTGCGGCTCGATCTGCGTCGTGTGGCTGTTGAAGACGAGGCCGAGGCGTTTTTCGACAACACCGCGCGCGAACGTTTCCCAATCGAAGTCGGGATAGGCGGCGAGATGGGCGTTGTAGTTGCCGACGGCGCCGTTCATCTTGGCGAGCAGCGGCACGGCCGCGATTCGCTCGCGCGCCCGCGCCAGCCTGGCCGCGACGTTGGCGATCTCCTTGCCCAGCGTCGTCGGTGTCGCCGTCTGGCCGTGCGTACGCGAGAGCATCGGCTGCGCCGCGTGCTCGGCGGCTTTGGCGCGCAACGTCGCCAGCACGCCGTCGAGCGCCGGCAGAAGCACCTCGCGCCGGGCCGCGCCGAGTATCAGCGCATGGCTGGTGTTGTTGATGTCCTCGCTGGTGCAGGCGAAGTGCAGGAAGCCGGTGGCCGGGGCCAGCTCGGCGTCGCCGGCGATGCGCTCGGCGAGCCAGTACTCGACCGCCTTGACGTCGTGGTTGGTGGTCCTTTCGATCGCCTTGATCTCTTCGGCGTCGGCCTCGGAAAAGTCCTCGACCAGCCCGCGCAGCAAAGCGACCGACTCCGGGCCGAACGGCTGCAGTTCGGCGAAGCCCGCTTCCGACAGGGCGATGAACCACTCGACCTCGACCTGCAGCCGGCGCCGGATCAACCCGTATTCCGAGAGCAGCGGCCGCAGCGACTCGACCTTTGCGGCGTAGCGACCGTCGAGCGGCGACAGGGCAAGAAGCGGAGAGGCGGGCATCGGCGAGGGGCGAGCGGGGCAGCGTGTGATTATCGGCTGCGCCTAGAATCATTTCGACACCGCGACATCCTCCGAAGCGGAACAAATCGAACCTTGGAAAGCGGCGCGTCATCCTCATGAAACTGATCGGTTCCCTGCCGAGCCCCTACGTGCGCAAGGTGCGCATCGTCATGGCCGAGAAGAAGCTCGACTACCAGTTCGTGACCGAGGACGTCTGGGGCAGCGACGCGATCCTGGCCTCGAACCCGCTCGGCAAGGTGCCCTGCCTGGTGATGGAAGGTGGCGAGGCGGTGTTCGACTCGCGCGTCATCGTCGAGTACCTCGACGCCCGCTCGCCGTTGGCCCGCCTCATCCCGGAGCCGAACCGTGAGCGCACCGAGGTGCGTACCTGGGAGGCGCTCGCCGACGGCATCCTCGACGCCGCCATCCTGGCCCGGCTCGAGGCGACCTGGGCCGGGCGCAGCGCCGAGCAGCGCAGCCAGGCCTGGATCGACCGCCAGATGACGAAGATTCGCGCCTCGCTCGAGGCGATCTCGACCGGCCTGGCCGAGAAGCCCTGGTGCAGCGGCATCCACATGACGCTGGCCGACATCGCCGTCGGCTGCGCGCTTGGCTACCTCTCGTTCCGCTTTCCCGACATCGCCTGGCGGGATCGGTATCCGAACCTGGCCCGGCTCGCCGACAAGATGAACGCGCGGCAAAGCTTCATCGACACGGCACCTCCGGCGTGAACCCTAAGCGGGCGTGGCGCTGAAGCTGCTCGCCCGCGCCATCGGCCAGTAGGTGCGAAACACCTGAAGCTCCGACCCGCCGGCGAGCAGCTCGCCCGGCTTGACGAAGGGCAGCAGGTTGGCGAGCAGCTTGACGCCGTGCTCCGAGTTGCGGCGCACGATGTGGTCGGCGGTGATGCCGGACGGATCGTCGAGGCCGGCCGCCTGCACCAGCTCCTTCAGCGCCATCAGCGTGTTCTGGTGGAAGTGGTAGACGCGGTCGGCCTTGCTCGGCACGTCGAGCGCCTTCTGGCGCTGCGGATCCTGCGTCGTCACGCCGGTCGGGCACGAGCCCGTGTGGCAGGTCTGCGCCTGGATGCAGCCGAGCGCGAACATGAAGCCGCGCGCCGCGTTGCACCAGTCGGCGCCGAGCGCAAGCATCCGCGCGATGTCGAAGGCGCTGACGACCTTGCCGGCGCAGCCGAGCTTGATCTTGTCGCGCAGGTCGAGCCCGACCAGCGTGTTGTGCACGAGCAGGAGGCCCTCCTGCAGCGGCGCGCCGACGTGGTCGGTGAACTCGAGCGGTGCCGCGCCGGTGCCGCCCTCGGCGCCGTCGACGACGATGAAGTCGGGCAGGATGCCTGTTTCCTGCATCGCCTTGGCGATGCCGAACCATTCCCACGGGTGGCCGATGCAGAGCTTGAAGCCGGTCGGCTTGCCGCCCGAAAGCTCGCGCAGCCGCTCGATGAAATGCATCATCTCGATCGGCGTCTTGAAGGCGCCGTGCGAGGCCGGCGAGACGCAATCGACCCAGGGCTGCACACCGCGCGCCTCGGCGATCTCGATCGTCACCTTGGGGCCGGGCAGCACACCGCCGTGGCCGGGCTTGGCGCCCTGCGAGAGCTTGACCTCGATCATCTTCACCTGCGGGTCGCGTGCGTTCGCGGTGAAGCGTTCTTCGCTGAAGCTGCCGTCACCGTTGCAGCAACCGAAGTAGCCCGAGCCGACCTCCCAGATCAGGTCGCCGCCATTGACGCGGTGGTGCCGGCTGATCGATCCCTCGCCGGTGTCGTGCGCGAAGTTGCCGCGCTTGGCGCCGGCGTTGAGCGCCAGGATGGCGTTGGCCGAGAGCGCGCCGAAGCTCATCGCCGAGATGTTGAAAAGGCTGGCGTTGTACGGCTGGGCGCGCGAGGCGCCGATCTGGACACGAAAGTCGTGCGTCTTCAGCATTGTCGGCTGCAGCGAGTGGTTGATCCACTCGTAGCCGACCGCCGAGACGTCGAGCTGCGTGCCGAACGGGCGCTTGTCGGAATCGCCCTTGGCGCGCTGGTAGACGAGCGAGCGCTGCTGGCGCGAGAAGGGCGCCGCCTCGTGGTCGCTCTCGATGAAGTACTGCCGCATCTCCGGGCGGATGAACTCGAGCAGGAAGCGCAGGTGGCCGATCACCGGATAGTTGCGCAGGATCGCGTGGCGGCGCTGCATCGTGTCGCGCAGGCCGAGCAGGACGAGGAGGAGAAAGCCGATCGAGAACGACGCGTCCATGCCCATGCGCACCCAGGCATAGGTGCTGGCGACGAAGCCGACCATGCACAGGGCCCAGGCCGAATAGCGGACCGGGAAATACTGGTCGAGCTTGCTGATCCACGCGAACATGGGCGCTCCTCCCACGGAAGTGGCGCGATGGTAGACCCGGCCTCGTGACCGGGTCTCGTGGAAAGCGTGAACCCAATCCCCTAGCGCGCGAGGAAGAAATCACGCAGGCGAGCGGCGATCTCTTCGGGACGCTCTTCGGGAATGAAGTGGCCGGCGTCCATGGCCGCCCCGGAGACCGCGCCGGCGCACTGCGCCCGCCAGAGATCGAGCGGCTGGTAGAGCTGGCCGACGACACCGTGCTGGCCCCACAGCGCGAGCATGTCGCAGGCGACCTTCTCGCCGGCCGCGCGCGACGCCCGGTCGTGCTCGAGGTCGATCGTCGCCGAGGCGCGGTAGTCCTCGCAGCTGGCGTGGATGGTGTCGGCGCGGCCGAAACAGCGCTCGTACTCGGCAAGGGCCTCGGGCTCGATCCGGACCAGCGATTTGGTGCCGAAGCCGCCCAGGCACCAGCGCAAGAAAAACGACGGGTCGCCGCCGATCATGCGTTCGGGCAGAGGCGCCGGCTGGATCAGGAAGAACCAGTGGTAGTAGTAGCTCGCGAAGCGCATCTCCGTCATGTCGTACATGTCGAGCGTCGGCACGATGTCGATGACGGCAAGCCGCTCGACGCGATCGGCGTGGTCGAGCGCGAGCCGATGCGCGACGCGGCCGCCGCGGTCGTGGCCGGCGACCGAGAAGGTGCGGTGGCCGAGCCCGTTCATCAGCGCCGCCATGTCGGCGGCCATGGCGCGCTTGCTGTGCAACGCGTGGTCCTGCTCGGGCGTCGCCGCCGGGTCCGGCTTGGTCGAGTCGCCGTAGCCGCGCAGGTCGGGAATGACGAGCGAGAAATCGGCGGCGAGCAAGCGCGCGACGCGATGCCACATGGCGTGCGTCTGCGGATAGCCGTGCAGCAGCAGCAACGGCGGTTTGGACGCGTCGCCGCCCGTGCGCGCGAACAACTCCACCTCGCCAGCCGCATGCAGGCCAGCCTCGAATCCGTCGAACCAGCCCATGGCGCTTCTCCTTCGCGGACTAGAAGATCGAGAGCCCGCTGCGGCTCGCGAACAGCTCGAGCGCACGCGTGCCGAGCACCGAGTTGCCGCTCGCGTCGACGGCCGGCGACCAGACGCACAAGGTCAGCGTGTCGGGCACGACGGCGACGATGCCGCCGCCGACACCGCTCTTGCAGGGCAGGCCGATGCGATAGGCGAACTCGCCGGCGGCGTCGTAGGTGCCACAGGTGAGCATCAGTGCGTTGAGGCGGCGCGCCTGGCGCTCGCTGACGACGTCGGCGCCGCCGCCCTGCGGATGCGCGCCGTCGCGGCACAGATAGCCGGCGGCAGACGCGAGCTGACGGCAAGTCATGCGCAGCGCGCACTGATGGAAGTAGAAGTCGACCACGGTCGCGACCGGGTTGTCGATCTTGCCGAAGCTCTTCATGAGATTGGCCAACGCGAGGTTGCGAAAGCCCGTCGCTGCCTCGGATGCGGCGACCTCGTCGTCGAAGAAGATCGCTTCGCCGGCCAGGCCCGAGAGCATCTCGAGCAG
>JANXXS010000407.1 GCA_025350505.1 Burkholderiales bacterium | reverse complement strand
CGCATGGGCGTGTGGGTCACGGTCGAGGGCGAGACCGAGTACATCCGCAACTGCTTCGAGGAATACAACGCCCACACCGACCCGAGCGGCCGCTACTTCACGCTCTACAAGCGCTGGCACCTGATCGGGCTGGAGGTCGGCATGTCGGTGGCGAGCGTGGCGCTGCGCGGCGAGGCGACGGGCGTCGCGACCACGTGGTGCGCCGACGTCGTCGCCACCGCGAAGAAGGACCTGAAACCCGGCGACATACTCGACGGCGAAGGCGGCTACACGGTCTGGGGCAAGCTGTTGCCGGCCGAGACCTCGAGCCGCATGGGCGGCCTGCCGCTCGGCCTGGCGCACGACGTGAAGGTGACGCGGGCGGTGAAGAAGGGGCAGAGCCTGAGCTGGGCCGACGTAGCGATGGACACCACAACGCCTGCCTACCGCGTGCGCCGCGAGATGGAGTCGCTCTTCGCCGTGCCGCGGCTGAAGACCGCGTGAGGGAAGACGGCTCGGCCGGTTTGGATCTTTCCTTGAAATTCCCGCATTGAAAGCGGGGATTTCAAGGTACCATTTGCCGTGATCGACCGACCCGCGCTGTCCACCGCCATCCGCCAGGCGCTTCGACGCAGTCCCGCGGTCGCCCTGGTGGGCCCTCGCCAAGTCGGCAAGACAACGCTCGCGCGAAACCTGGTGGCCCGCGATTCGCCGCAGTGGTTCGACCTCGAAGACCCACAGGTCGCAGCGCAGCTTGCCGAGCCCCTGGTTGCTCTGCGCGACCTGCGCGGCCTCGTCGTCATCGACGAGGTTCAGCATGCACCCGACCTGTTCAAGGTCCTGCGGGTCCTCATCGACCGGCCCGGCGTCCTGGCTCGCTTCCTCGTGCTCGGAAGCGCTTCACCCGCTTTGCTGCATCAATCGAGCGAATCATTGGCCGGGCGGATCGAGGTCATCGAAATCGGGGGGTTCACGCTGGATGAAACCGGTGCATCGAGTGCGCCCGAGCTGTGGCTGCGCGGAGGCTTCCCTCGCTCGTTCACCGCGGCCGACCAAGCCGACAGCGCCATCTGGCGGCGCGAATTCATCCGGACCACGGTAGAGCGCGACCTGCCGCAACTCGGCGTCAGGGTCGCCTCGCCGGCGCTATATCGGTTCTGGGCGATGCTCGCCCACTACCACGGCCAGTTGTGGAACGCGGCGGAGCCTGCTCGCTCGTTGGGCGTCAATGAAAGCACGGTGCGGCGCTACCTTGATCTTCTGACCCAGGCCTATCTCATCCGTCAGGTGCAACCATGGTTCACCAACCTGGGCAAGCGGCAAGTCAAGGCTCCCAAGATCTATTTTCGGGACTCGGGCTTGTTGCATTCGCTGCTCGGGATCGGCGACGCTGCTGCGCTGGCGCGGCATCCGAAGTCCGGCGCGTCGTGGGAAGGCTTCGCCCTCGATCAGGTCGTGCGCATCGCCAAGCCGGAGGAAGTCTATTTCTGGGCCACGCATGCGGGTGCGGAGCTCGATCTGCTGATGATCAAGGAAGGGCGCCGCATCGGCGTCGAGTTCAAGCGAGCGGATGCGCCGCAGTTGACTCCGTCGATGCGCACCGCGCTGAACGATCTGGCACTCGACGCCCTGTACGTCGTTTACCCGGGCGACCGGCGCTACCGAATCGGCGAGCGGGCCGAGGTGGTTCCGCTCGCCGCCATATTGTCGTGACAAGCGTCGTCCCGCTCCTGGAAGCGCACCGATGATCGACCTGCTGATCCGCGGCGCGCTCGTCTACGACGGCACGGGCGCCGCGCCTTCGGTCGGCGACGTGGCGGTGGCCGATGGCCGCATCGTCGCCATCGGCCCGCGGCTCGAACACGCGACCGCGCGCACCGTCGACGGCGACGGCCTGGCGCTGATGCCCGGCATCATCGACAGCCACACCCACTTCGACGCGCAGATCACCTGGGACCCGACGCTGCGCCCCTCGCCCGCGCTCGGCGTGACGACGGCGGTGATCGGCAACTGCGGCTTCACGATCGCGCCGTGCCGCCCGGCCGACCGCGAGCTGACGATGAGGAACCTGACGCAGGTGGAAGGCATGTCGCTCGACGCGCTGCGTGCCGGCATCGACTGGGGCTTCGAGACCTTCGGCGAGTACATGGCGATGCTGCGCAGGAAGGGCTGCGCGATCAACGTCGCCGCCTACGTGGGCCACTCGTCGGTGCGCACCTGGGTGATGGGCGCCGACGCGGCGCGGCGCGCCGCCACCGCCGACGAGATCGCACAGATGCAAGCGATCGTGCGCGACGCGATGGCGCACGGTGCGGTCGGCTTTGCCAGCAGCACCAGCCCGGCGCACAACGGCGAAGGCGGCCTGCCCATGCCCTCGCGCCTGGCGAGCGACGAAGAGATGGCCGCGCTGGTGGGCGCGATGGCCGAAGGCGGCCGCGGTGTCTTCATGCTCACCAAGGGCGGGCACACGAAGATGAGCTTTCTAGAATCGCTGGCGGCCAGCACGGGCCGCCCGGTGATGGTGGCGGCGCTGCTGCACAACGGCACCAACCCGCGCGCGGTGTTCGTCGACCTCGACGCCATCGCCGCCGCCAACGCGCGCGGCCATCGCCTCATCGGCCAGGTCTCGTGCTGCCCGCTGACGATGGACTTCACGCTCGCCTCGCCCTACCCGGTGGAAGGCCTCGCGAGCTGGAAGCCGGCGCTGGGCCTCGCAGGCGAGGCTTTGAAGGCGAAGCTCGGCGAGCGCGAATTTCGCGACGCGGTGCGTGCCGAGCTGGCCACGCCGACGACGTTTCGCCTCTTCAACAACGAGTGGGACAAGGTGCACGTGGTCGAGACCGCGCGGCCCGAGCACGCGCGCCACGAACAGCGCACGATCGCCGAGATCGCGCGCGAGGAAGGTGGCCGCGACCCGCTCGACACGATGCTCGACCTGGCGATCGCCGAGGACCTGCAGACGGTCTTCACCGCGCAGCTGTTGAACAGCGACGAAGAGGCGGTGGGCCGGATGCTGAACCACCCGAACAGCATCGTCAGCCTGAGCGACGCGGGTGCGCACCTGACGTTCTTCAACGATGCGGGGTTCGGGCTGCACCTGCTCGGGCACTGGGCGCGCGATCGCGGGGCGATGGCGATGGAGGAGGCGGTGCGGAGGCTGACGTCGCATCCGGCGGCGGTGCTTGGGCTGGAAGGGCGGGGGTTGATTCGGGAGGGGTATGCGGCGGATTTGCTGTTGTTCGATCCGCGGAGGGTGGGGAGAGGGCCGAAGCGGAGGGTGCGGGATCTGCCGGCGGGTGGGGCGAGGTTGACGACCGATGCGGTCGGTGTTCGGAGCGTATGGGTCGGAGGTCAACGAGTGGCCGACGCCGACGGCTTGATCGCCAATGCCTCACGAGCCGGAAAACTGTTGGCCGACTTCGCCCGGTAAGGCTCAGAAGCGACGGCTGCTCGACCGGAAGCCGTGGAGCTCGGCCCGCGCACCTCGCCTCGGTGCGCTATGCCACGGCCCGGTGTCGAATCTCGGACAGGATATCTACCAGCGATGTGACTTTCGCTGTCGGAAAGACCCCGATTGGCCCCTGCGAGTTGATGTCCGTGAACGGTGACTGAAACAGCCGGTCCGGTTCCATCACGCCATTCAAGGTCAGCTCCTGGACGATCAGCTCGATGAATTCGATCTGGTCAGGCGTGGCTGTCGAACCCTTCAGCAACTCGCTGAACGCCTGCATCGCGGCCTCACGATCCAACCCGACCAGCGAGCGGATGAAGAGACCCAGCCCCTGGCTTTTCTCTTTCGCCTCTTCGATCAGCGGTTGCGTGCCGCCCGCCTCGATCAACATCCTCTCCAGTTCGCTCAAGTCAGCGGCCGTCAGCGACTGATTCCGCCGAAGCCTCTGCAGCGAGAGATGCGACTCGTGCGCTTTCAAGAATTGCCTGGCTTTCTCCTTGAACTTGCTCATGTTCAGCCCGGCTGTCACCTGCGGCAGGTCGACCATGTTCGTTTCGCCGAGTTCGTCTTCGAAGTCGGTGTAGACGACCTTCTTTTGCCCTTTCGGAATCAGCTTGACGAGCGCGCGCAGTCGGCGCCGAACCGTTTCCAGCATCGGCACCGTCACGTCGCCCCACCACTCGTCGCCAGCCACTGCGCTGATGAGCACGATCTCGGCCTTGATCGCCGGAATCGCCACCTGGTCTTCCAGCGCGCTGGCGATGGCTTGAATCTTCTGCTTCAGACTGGCGAACTCGGGCTTCGCTTGCAGGATGGACAGTTGCGTGCGCAGCACCAGCATGTCGAAGCGCTTGGCCTCTTCGTCCTCGTCAGCCTGTTGCGATGGCAGGTTGGCGATGCGATGCCCCAGCTCGGCGTGGTCCTCATCGCTCAGTTGCTTCCAGGCCTTCGCCTCGACGTACTTCTCGACGAATCGCCGCCGGGGCCGCACGACGAAGTTGTCGATGTTCATGGCCGCCACGCGCGCGCGCAGCAGTTCGGCCGTCTCGACGCGCAGTTGCTCTTCCGTCAGATGTCCAATGCCCTTGAGGGGCGGCTCGCTGGCCTGCATGCCGTACTTCTGTCTCTGGTCCAGCGCGGCAATCATCTCCAGCCGCCCTTTGAACAACCGGCTACTCAGCGGCTCGCTCGATGACCCGTCGGAGGTTGCCGGGTTCTGGCTGAAGAATTCGAGGTTCTGGCAGAAGTCGAAGACGAAGAAGTTCTGCTTGTGCTCGCCCGGACCGAAGAGGTCTTTGCAAAGGCGCGTGCCGCGCCCCAGCATCTGCCAGAACTTGGT
>JANXXS010000387.1 GCA_025350505.1 Burkholderiales bacterium | reverse complement strand
TCCTTGACCAGATAGCGCAGGACGCGCAGGTTGTCGAGGGGATGGATCTCGCAGGCCATGTCGAGGGCGATCGCGCGCACACGGGCGCGGCCGATCGCGTCCTTCGGCAGCAGCGGCGGTGTCGGATGGGTCTCGTCCAAGTATTCGATGATCGCGAGCGACTGCGTCAGGACGGTCTCGTCGACGCCGCCGTCGCGGTCGAGAACGAGCGCGGGGACGAGCTGCGCCGGCGCCAGGGCGCGAAAGGCGTCGCCCAGCTGCTCGTTCTTGACCAGGTGCACCGCCGCGTACTCGTAGCTCAGCCCCTTGAGGGCGAGCGCGATGCGCACCCGGTACGACGCCGACGAGCGGAAGTAGTTGTAGAGGCGCACTTCGTCGACAAAACGTCGGCGCTCAGCGCGCGACGATCTGCACCTGCAGGCTGCCGACGCCGGCGACGCTCGCCTTCAGCGTGTCGCCGGCCACGACCGCGGCGACGCCTTCGGGCGTGCCGCTGAAGATCAGGTCACCGGGTGCCAGCTCCCAGGCCGCCGAAAGGTGCTCGATGATCTCGGCGATGCTCCAGATCAGCTTGCCGATCGTGCTTTGCTGGCGCATCGCGCCGTTGACCTCGAGCGAGATCGCCGTCGCCGCGCCGACGTCGCACTCGCAAGCACGGCGGATCGGGCCGATCGGCGCCGAGTGGTCGAAGCCCTTGCCGATGTCCCAGGGACGGCCGAGCTTCTTGGCTTCGCCCTGCAGGTCGCGCCGCGTCATGTCGAGACCGACCGCATAGCCCCAGACGTGCTTCATGGCGTCGACCGCCTTGATGTCGCGGCCGCCGGTGCCGATCGCCACGACCAGCTCGACCTCGTGGTGCAGGTCCTTCGTCAGGCTCGGATACGGCATCCTGCCGACCTCGCCTTCGGCGACGGGCAGTACCGCGTCGGCGGGCTTCAGGAAGAAGAACGGCGGCTCGCGGCCGGTGAAGCCCATTTCCTTCGCGTGCTCGACGTAGTTGCGGCCGACGCAATAGATGCGATGCACCGGAAAGCTCTCGCCGGCAGAGCCCGCGACCGGGACGCTGGCGGCGGCGGGTGACGTGAAGACGTGGCTCATGGAGGGCGTTCGATTCGGAGGGTGGAGCGATGATGCCATGGCGATCGTGGCCGGCGGCGAGGCCATAAACTCGGGCCATGTTCCTGCCACGCAGCATCAAACATTGCCGGGCCTGCGGCGGCGACGCGCGCTACCAGACGCCGGCCGACGACAACCGCGACCGTGCCACCTGCACGGTCTGCGCAACCATCCACTATGAAAACCCGGTCAACGTCGTCGGCACGCTGCCGGTGTGGGAAGACCGGGTCCTGCTCTGCCGCCGCAACATCGAGCCGCGGCGCGGCTTGTGGACCTTGCCGGCGGGCTTCATGGAGCTCGGTGAAAGCACTGCCGAAGGCGCGGTGCGCGAGACGGTCGAAGAGGCCGGCGCGAACATCGAGCTGCAGGAGCTGTTCACGCTGCTCAACGTCGTGCGCGTCGGCCAGGTCCATCTGTTCTATCGCGCGCGGCTGCTCGACACCGAGTTCGCGCCGGGGCCCGAGACGATCGAGGCCGGGCTCTTCGCCGAGGCCGACATCCCCTGGGAGGAGATCGCCTTTCGCACGACGAAGAAGACGCTCGAGCACTTCTTTGCCGACCGGCGCGCCGGCCACTTCGGAACGCACGTCGGCGACATCGTCTGACGGAGCCCTGCGGAGGCGCCGGAGCGCCGCCGCGACTCAGCGACGCGCCGGAGGCAGATCCGTGCAGGTCCCTTCGAAGGCCTCCGCCGCCAGCCCGATCGACTCGCCGAGCGTCGGGTGCGGATGGATGGTCTTGCCGATGTCGACTGCGTCGGCGCCCATCTCGATCGCCAGCGCGATCTCGCCGATCATGTCGCCGGCATGCGTGCCGACGATGCCGCCGCCGACGATGACGTGGCTCGCTTCATCGAACAGCAGCTTGGTAAAACCTTCGTCGCGGCCGTTGGCGATGGCGCGGCCCGACGCCGTCCATGGGAACAGGCCCTTCTTCACCGTCTGGCCGCGCGCCTTCGCCTCGTCTTCGGTGACGCCGACCCACGCGATCTCGGGGTCGGTGTAGGCGACGCTCGGGATCACGCGCGCGTCGAACGCCGACTTCGCGAGACTGGCGTCGCCAAGTTGCTCGCCGGCGATCACCTCGGCCGCGACGTGCGCTTCGTGCACCGCCTTGTGCTCGAGCATCGGCTGGCCGACGATGTCGCCGACCGCGAAGATGTGCGGCACGTTGGTGCGCATCTGGATGTCGACCGGAACGAAGCCGCGATCGCTGACCGTGACGCCCGCTGCCTCGGCACCGATCTTCTTGCCGTTCGGCACGCGGCCGACGGCCTGCAGCACCAGGTCGTAGAGCTGCTCCTTGAGCGCGCCCTCGCCTTCGAACTTCACGAGGATGCCGTCCGGCCGCGCTTCGGCGCTGACCGTCTTCGTCTTCAACATGATGTTGTCGAAGCGCGGTGCGTTGAGTTTCTGCCAGACCTTGACGAGGTCGCGGTCGGCGCCCTGCATCAGGCCGTCGAGCATCTCGACGACATCGAGCCGGGCACCGAGCGTCGAGTAGACCGTGCCCATCTCGAGGCCGATGATGCCGCCGCCGACGATCAGCATGCGCTTGGGCTCGCTCGGCAGCTCGAGCGCGCCGGTCGAGGTGACGACTCTTCTGTCGTCCTTGGGCATGAACGGCAGCTTCACTGCCTCGGAGCCGGCGGCGATGACGGCACGGGCGAAGCCGATCGTCGTCGTGCCGCCCGCGGCGAGTTCGACGCTGACGTGATGATCGTCGGTGAAGCGGCCGGTGCCGGTGACGACCGTGACCTTGCGCATCTTCGCCATCTGCGCCAGGCCGCCGGTCAGCCTGCCGACGACCTTGTTCTTGTGCGCGACCAGCTTGCCGCGGTCGACGCTGGGCGCGCCGAAGGAGATGCCGACCTTGTCGAAGTGGGCCACCTCGTCGAGCACCGCGGCGACATGCAGCATCGCCTTCGACGGAATGCAGCCGACGTTGAGACAGACGCCACCGAGCGTCGCGTAGCGCTCGACCAGCACGACCTTGAGGCCGAGGTCGGCAGCGCGGAAGGCGGCCGAGTAGCCGCCCGGTCCGGCGCCGAGCACGAGCAGGTCGCAGCTCAGATCGCCGCCGAACGACGCGCCGGCGGCGACCGCAGGCGCCGCGGCTCTCGCCGCAGGCGCAGGCGCAGGCGCCGGCGCGGCAGCAGCGGCCGCAGGCGCCGCAGCGCGTGCTGGTGAGGGCGGGGCCGGTGCGGCCGCCGGGGCGCTCGCACCCTGCGCCGCCTCGTCGAGGCTGAGGATCACCGAGCCCTGGTTCACCGTGTCGCCGATCCTGACCTTGATCTCCCTGACGACGCCGGCATGCGACGACGGAATCTCCATCGACGCCTTGTCGCTCTCGATCGTGATCAGGCTCTGCTCGACCTTGACGGTGTCGCCTGGCTTGACCAGGACCTCGATGACGCCGACGTCCTTGAAGTCGCCGATGTCCGGCACTTTCACATCGAGGGTCATAGGAGCACCCGCCGGAAGTCGCCGAGCACCTGGATCAGGAAGGCGTTGAAGCGCGCCGCCATCGCGCCGTCGACGACGCGGTGGTCCCAGCTCAGCGACAAGGGCAGCATGAGCCGCGGCTGGAACGCCTTGCCGTCCCAGACCGGCTCGTTCGTGCTGCGGCAGACGCCGAGGATCGCGACCTCGGGCGCGTTGATGATGGGCGTGAAGTAGCGGCCGCCGATGCCGCCCAGCGACGAGATCGAGAAGCACCCGCCGCTCATGTCGGCCGGCGTCAGCTTGCCGTCGCGCGCTTTCTTCGCCAGCTCGCCCATCTCGGCCGAGATCTGCAGCACGCCCTTCTTGTCGGCGTCCTTGATCACCGGCACGACCAGGCCGTTCGGCGTGTCGGCGGCGAAGCCGATGTGGAAGTACTTCTTCATCACCAGATGGTCGCCCTCGAGGCTGGCGTTGAAGTCGGGAAACTTCTGCAGCGCCGCGACGCAGGCCTTGATGAGGAAGCCGAGCATCGTCACCTTGACGCCCGACTTCTCGTTCTCCTTGTTCGTGAGAACGCGAAACGCCTCGAGGTCGGTGATGTCGGCGTCGTCGTGGTTGGTGACGTGGGGGATCAAGACCCAGTTGCGATGCAGCACCGGACCGCTGATCTTCTTGATCCGCGACAGGTCCTTCTTCTCGATCGGGCCGAACTTGGCGAAGTCGACCTGCGGCCAGGCCGGCATGCCGGGGAACGACCCGCCGGCGGCCGCGCTTGCAGCGCCGGCGCTCGGCGCCTTCGCTGCCTGCGCCTGGGTCTGTCGGGTGCCGGCCATCACCGCCTTGACGAAGCCCTGCACGTCTTCCTGGGTGATGCGTCCTTTCGGTCCACTGCCCTTCACTTCGGCGAGCGGCACGCCGAGCTCGCGGGCGAGCTTTCGGATCGTCGGCGAGGCATGCGGCAACGCGCCTTGCGGCGCGGTCGGTTCGTGCGCCGGCAAGGCGGCGGTCGGGATCGACTTCTCCGGGGCAGTGGCGGCCGGTGCGGGCGCAGGCGCCGCGGGCGCGGGCGCAGAAGCGGCAGTCGCGGCCGCCGCCACACTGTTGCCCACGGCCGCCTGCAGCGTGGCGATCAGGCTGCCTTTCGCGACCTTGTCGCCGACCTTGACCTTCATCTCCTTGACGACGCCGGCATGCGACGACGGAATCTCCATCGAGGCCTTGTCGCTCTCGACGGTGATCAGGCTCTGCTCGGCCGCGACGCTGTCGCCGGCCTTGACCAGCACCTCGATGACCGAGACCTCGTCGAAGTCGCCGATGTCGGGTACGAGGACGTCGACGCTGCCGCCGCCGGTGGCCGGCGCAGCCGCGGCAGCGGGAGCCGGCGTGGCGGCGGCCGGCGCCGCAGCGGCTGCCGCAGGCGCAGCAGGCGCAGCCGCTTCGCCCTCGCTCTCGAGCACCAGCAACGACGAGCCCTCGCTGATCTTGTCGCCAAGCTTGACGCGCAACTCCTTCACCACGCCTGCGGCGCTCGACGGAATCTCCATCGATGCCTTGTCGCTCTCGACGGTGACGAGCGATTGCTCGGCCTTGATGCGGTCGCCCGGCTTGACCAGCACCTCGATGATCTCGACGTCCTTGAAGTCGCCGATGTCCGGAACCTTTACTTCCACGGTGGCCATGGCGCGGTCCTCAGGCGTCGAGCGGGTTGATCTTGTCGGCGTCGATCGCGTATTTGGCGATCGCCTCGGCTACCTTCGCAGTCGGCACGCTGCCTTCTTCGGCGAGCGCCTTCAGCGCCGCGACGACGACGTAGTGGCGATCGATCTCGAAGTGCTTGCGCAGCTTCGAGCGGAAGTCGCTGCGGCCGAAGCCGTCGGTGCCGAGCACCTTGTAGGTCCGGCCCTTCGGCAGAAAGGCGCGAATCTGCTCGGCGTAGTTCTTCATGTAGTCGGTCGACGCGATCACCGGACCGGCGAACTTCTCGAGCTGCTGGGCGACGAAGGGCACGCGTGCGCGCTCGGTCGGATGTAGCAGGTTCCAGCGCTCCACCGCCTGGCCGTCGCGCGCCAGCTGGTTGAAGCTCGGGCAGCTCCAGACATTGGCGGCGATGCCCCAGTCGTTCTCGAGCAGCTCCTTGGCAGCGATCGACTCGCGCAGGATCGTGCCGCTGCCGAGCAGGTTGACGCGCGGCGCTTTTTTCGCGCCCTCCTGCAGCAGGTACATGCCCTTGATGATCTCGTCCTCAGAACCCGGGCGCAGCCCGGGCTGCGCGTAGTTCTCGTTCAGCAGCGTCAGATAGAAGTAGACGTTGTCCTGCTTCTCGACCATGCGCACCAGGCCGTGGTGCAGGATCACGCCGACCTCGTGCGCGAAGGTCGGGTCGTAGCTGATGCAGTTCGGGATCGTGCCGGCGAGGATGTGGCTGTGCCCGTCCTCGTGCTGCAGGCCTTCGCCGTTGAGCGTGGTGCGGCCCGAGGTGCCGCCGAGCAGGAAGCCGCGTGCCTGCATGTCGCCGGCGGCCCACGCGAGGTCGCCGACGCGCTGGAAGCCGAACATCGAGTAGTAGACGTAGAACGGCACCATGATGCGGTTGTTGGTCGAGTACGAGGTCGCCGCGGCGATCCAGCTGCTCATGCCGCCCGGCTCGTTGATGCCCTCCTGCAGCACCTGGCCGGCCTTGTCCTCGCGGTAGTACATGACCTGATCGCGGTCGACCGGCGTGTAGTTCTGTCCCGCCGGGTTGTAGATGCCGATCTGCCGGAACAAGCCTTCCATGCCGAAGGTGCGCGCCTCGTCGACGAGGATCGGCACGGCGCGCGGCCCAAGCGCCTTGTCGCGCAGCAGCTGCGTCAGGAAGCGCACGAAGGCCTGCGTCGTCGAAATCTCGCGGCCTTCGGTGGTGGGCTCGAGCACGGCCTTGAAGGTGTCGAGCGAAGGCACCGCGATCTGCTCGTCGGCCCGGGTGCGGCGATGCGGCAGAAAGCCGCCGAGTGCGGCGCGGCGCTCCTGCAGGTACTTCATCTCCGGCGTGTGCTCCGCCGGCTTGTAGAACGGAATGTCGCCGAGCTGCTCGTCGGAAAGCGGAATGTTCCAGCGGTCGCGGAAGGCCTTGACGTCCTCGTCGACCAGCTTCTTCGTCTGGTGCGCGGTGTTCTTGCCTTCGCCGCTCTTGCCCATGCCGAAGCCCTTGACGGTCTTCACGAGCAGCACCGTCGGCTGGCCCTGGTGGTGCGCGGCCTTGTGGAAGGCGGCGTAGACCTTCTGCGGGTCGTGGCCGCCGCGCTGCAGGCGCCAGATGTCCTCGTCGCTCATCTTCGCGACCGAGGCGAGCAGCGTCGGATCCTGGCCGAAGAAGTGCTTGCGAACGAAGGCGCCGTCGTTGGCCTTCATCGCCTGGTAGTCGCCGTCGACGGTGTTCATCATGACCCTGCGCAGCGCGCCGTCCTTGTCGCGCGCCAGCAGCGGATCCCAGTAGCTGCCCCAGATCAGCTTGATGACGTTCCAACCCGAGCCGCGGAACTCGCTCTCCAGCTCCTGGATGATCTTGCCGTTGCCGCGCACCGGCCCGTCGAGCCGCTGCAGGTTGCAGTTGATGACGAAGATCAGGTTGTCGAGCTTCTCGCGCGAGGCCAGGCCGATCGCGCCGAGCGACTCGGGCTCGTCCATCTCGCCGTCACCGCAGAACACCCAGACCTTGCGCTTGGCCGTGTCGGCGATGCCGCGCGCGTGCAGGTACTTGAGGAAGCGCGCCTGGTAGATCGCCATCAGCGGGCCGAGTCCCATCGAGACGGTGGGGAACTGCCAGAACTCGGGCATCAGCTTCGGATGCGGGTAGCTCGAGATGCCCTTGCCGTCGACCTCCTGGCGAAAGTTGAGGAGCTGCTCTTCGCTCAGGCGCCCTTCCATGTAGGCGCGCGCATAGACGCCGGGCGACGAGTGGCCCTGGATGTAGAGCAGGTCGCCGCCGTGATCGGCCGTCTCGGCATGCCAGAAGTGGTTGAAGCCGGTGCCGAACATCGTCGCCAGCGAGGCGAAGCTCGAGATGTGGCCGCCGAGATCGCCGCCATCGGCCGGGTGCAGGCGATTCGCCTTGACGACCATCGCCATCGCGTTCCAGCGCATACAGGCGCGCAGCCGCTCCTCGATCTCGATGTTGCCTGGCGTGCGCTCTTCCTGGTCGGTCGGGATCGTGTTGACGTAGGCCGTGTTCGCTGAGAACGGCACGTCGATGCCGGCCTGGCGGGCGTGGTCGATCAGTTGCTCGAGCAGAAAATGGGCGCGCTCCCCGCCCTCGGAGGCGATGACCGCCGACAACGCATCCAGCCACTCTCGGGTTTCGCCGGCGTCGGCGTCGTTCGGTGCGGCGCCGGGAATGGGCTCGGGAAGGGCTGACATGGGCGTCTCCGAAGTCGTCGTTTTTTCTGCCCGAGAGTGTCGCACAGGATTGCGTACTTCCGCATCGCGCGATGTGTTTTCACATTGCGGCATGCTAAGGGCCGCCGTTCTGACCTGCTGCGCTCCGACCAGGCCTCGCGGCCAAGCGTCGATAATCGCGCCATGCAGCGAGCCGTGGCGGCGACGACGAATGTTCCACCGCGACCGACCCGAACCTGGGCCGAGCGCGTGTTCGGCCGCTGGTGGCGGCGCCAGTCGGCGGCGCGCCAGGATCGCTACGCCACGCTCGGGCCGCTCGCCTCGGTGCTGCTCTTCCTCGCCGCAATCATCTCGGCCTTCTGGTATCTGCGCAACGAGGAATTCGAGCGCGAGCAGGAGGCGGTGCGGCGCGATACCGAGGTGGCCCAGCAGCAGTTGCGGTTGCGCCTCATCGACAACCACGAGCAGCTCGTGCGCATGGCGCGCGACCTGGTCACGCGCACCATCGATCGCGACGGATTCCTGGTCCAGGCCTCGACCTTCACGCGCGAGCGGCCCGAGGCGACGAACCTGATCTGGATCGGCGCCTCGGGCGCCAGCATCGCCGCCTATTCCGGCACCAGCTTTCCGCCCGAGACCGGCATCAGCGGCATCGATACGCCGGCCTCGCTGCCGGTCGAAAACTCCGGCACTGAGCCCGAGGCCGCGTTCAAGCGCGGCCGCGAGACGCGCCAGACCGTGTATTCGCGGCCGTTCAACGACAGCTTCGGCAATCCCGTTTTCCAGGTCCTGATTCCGCTCGTCGATCGCGGCGGATTCAACGGTGCGCTGATCGCCGAATATTCGGTCGAGCGGCTGCTTCGCTACTACGTACCGACCGAGGTCTCGCGCCGGCACGCGATCACGTTGCTCGACGCGCAGAACCGTTCGCTCGCCAGCACGGTGATGACGGTGCCTGGCAGCCCGACGACGCGACCCTCGATCGTCTTCCAGCTTCCGGTGGCGCCGGCCGAAAACGGCCTGGTGCTGCGCGGCCAGGGCTATCGCACCTCGGTCGGCCTGATCAGCAACACGCTGTTCTGGATGGTCATGGCGCTGTCGGTGCTGACCGTGTGGATGCTGCTCGGCACCTGGCGCCACATGCGCCGCCGACTGCAGATGCAGGCCGCGCTCGTCTCCGAGACGAACTTTCGCCGCGCCATGGAGAACTCGATGCTGACCGGCATGCGCGCCATGGACATGGAAGGGCGCATCAGCTACGTCAACCCGGCATTTTGCGCGATGACCGGCTTCTCGGAGACCGACCTGATCGGCCAGCACCCACCCTTCCCCTACTGGCCGCACGAGCGGCGCGAGGAGAACGCGCGCCTGCTCGAGCAGGAGTTGCAGGGGCGCAGCCCGGTCGGCGGCATCGAGGTCAAGGTGATGCGAAAGGACGGCTCGGTGTTCGACGCGCGCATGTACGTCTCGCCGCTGATCGACCCGAAGGGCCAGCAGACCGGCTGGATGACCTCGATGACCAACATCACCGAGGCCAAGCGCATCCGCGACCAACTGACCGCCTCGCACGAGCGCTTCACGACCGTGCTCGAAGGGCTCGACACGGCCGTCTCGGTGCTCTCGGTGCAACAGGGCGAACTGCTCTTCGCGAACCGCTCCTACCGGCTCTGGTTCGGCGCCGACGCCAAGGGCCACGCCCAGATGTCGGGCGGCGAATCGTCGCCGCACCTGCCGCCGGACAGCGACTTCGGCGACGCCGTCGACGTGCTCGGCGGGCTGCCGACGCAGGAGCTCACCGCCGCCGGCTCCGACTCGCGCGAGGTCTTCGTCGAGTCGCTCGGCAAGTGGTTCGACGTGCGCGCCCGCTACTTGCAATGGACCGACGGCCGCCTTGCACAGATGCTGATCGCCACCGACATCTCGGAACGGCGCAACGCCGAGGCGGTGGCCGAGCACCAGGCCGAGAAGGCGCAGGTGACGAGCCGGCTGGTGACCATGGGCGAGATGGCCTCGTCGGTCGCGCACGAGCTGAACCAGCCGCTCACCGCCATCACCAACTATTGCAACGGCATGGTCACGCGCGTCGAGAACGACGCCATCGACAAGGGCGACCTGATCGCCGCGCTGCAGAAGACCTCGCGCCAGGCCGAGCGCGCCGGACAGATCATCCACCGCATCCGCGCCTTCGTGAAGCGCAGCGAGCCGCAGCGGCAGACGGCGTCGGCGCAGACCATCGTCGAAGACGCGGTCGATCTCGCCGGCATCGAGCTGCGCCGCCGCAACGTCGCGATCCAGACCTACATCGCGCAACGACTGCCGCCGCTGATGGTCGACCCGATCCTGATCGAGCAGGTGGTGCTCAACCTGCTCAAGAACGCCGCCGAGGCGATCGACAACGCCAGGCTGCCGCCTGCGCGCCGGCGCATCGAGTTGCGCGTCGTGCCGCGGCACACGCCGGAAGAAGGCGACGTCATCGAGTTCACGGTCAGCGACAAGGGACCGGGTCTGAAGGATGAGGTCATCGCGCGCATGTACGAGGCCTTCTTCTCGACCAAGGTGGACGGCCTGGGCATCGGCCTCAGCCTTTGCCGCTCGATCATCGAGAGCCACCGGGGCAGGATCAAGGCGGTCAACCTCTACAATGGCGAGACGCCCGTCGGCTGCCGTTTTTCGTTCACGCTGCCCGTCGAACTCTCCCGCATCGAAGCCCCCGCGGCCGTCACTGCCTGAGTCGTGGGACAGTCCCCGAGACGCACGCCGCAGCGCGCCCCACGAAGGTCACCGAATGAGCCTGATCCCGAAGAAAGGCACTGTCTACGTCGTCGACGACGACGAGGCCGTGCGTGATTCCCTGCAGTGGTTGCTCGAAGGCAAGGACTACAGGGTCAAGTGCTTCGACTCGGCCGAGTCCTTCCTCTCGCGCTTCGACCCGCGCGAGGTCGCGTGTCTGATCGCCGACATTCGCATGGACGGCATGAGCGGCCTCGAGTTGCAGGACCGCCTGCTCGAGCGCCGCTCGCCCTTGCCGGTCACCTTCATCACCGGCCACGGCGACGTGCCGATGGCGGTGACGACGATGAAAAAGGGTGCCGAGGATTTCATCGAGAAGCCCTTCAAGGAAGACGAGCTCGTCTCGCTGGTCGAGAAGATGCTCGAGCGGGCGCGCGTCGATTTCTCCAAGCACCAGGAAGCGGCCAGCCGCGACGCCCTGCTCTCGCGCCTGACTACGCGCGAAGCGCAGGTGCTCGAGCGCATCGTTGCCGGCCGGCTCAACAAGCAGATCGCCGACGACCTGGGCATCAGCATCAAGACGGTGGAAGCGCATCGCGCCAACATCATGGAAAAGCTGAACGCCAACACCGTCGCCGACCTGCTCAAGATCGCGCTCGGCGCGCCTTCCAAGGTTTGACCGCACTGCGCATCGACGGCACGGCGATCGCGCGCCAGCTGCGCGCCGAACTGGCCGAGCGCGCCGCCAGACTCGCGTCGCTCGGGCATCGTCCCGGCCTTGCCGTCGTGCTCGTGGGCGACGATCCGGCCAGCGCCATCTATGTCCGCAACAAGGTCAAGGCCTGCGAGGAGACCGGCATCCGCTCGGTGCTCGAGCGGTACGCCGCCGACCTTCCCGAAGGCGGCCTGCTCGCGCGCATCGCGGCGCTGAACGACGACGCGAAGATCCACGGCATCCTGGTGCAGATGCCCCTGCCGAAGCACATCGCCGCGGCCAAGGTGATCGAGGCGATCTCGGCGGACAAGGACGTCGACGGCTATTCGATCGAGAGCGCCGGCCGCCTCGTCGCCGGCCTGCCCGGCTTTCGCCCGTGCACGCCCTGGGGTTGCATGAAGCTGATCGAGAGCACCGGCATCGATCTGCGCGGCAAGCATGCCGTGGTCATCGGCCGCAGCAACACCGTCGGCAAGCCGATGGCGCTGATGCTGTTGCAGGCCGACGCGACGGTGACGATCTGCCACAGCCGCACCCCCGACCTCGCCGAGCACACGCGGCGCGCCGACGTCGTCGTCGCAGCGGTCGGCCGGCGCCACACGCTCACCGCAGCGATGGTCAAGCCGGGCGCCGTCGTCATCGACGTCGGCATGAACCGCATTGCCGACGGCGAGCCTCGCACCGGCAAGCTCAGCGGTGACGTCGACTTCGAGACGGTCGCCGAGGTCGCCTCGGCGATCACGCCGGTACCGGGCGGCGTCGGGCCGATGACGATCGCGATGCTGCTTGCCAACACGGTCGAGTCGGCGGAGCGAAAGTGGCGGTCCGCGACGCCGCTTGTGTGAACTTGTGACCGAGACTGCGGCTTGAAGGCCGGCCCTGCGTCGGCGAGAATCGCCCTTCGCTTTCGTCCTTAGGAGACTGCATGATCCTGCGCGACCCTTTCAGCCCGACCGGCTTGTTGCCGCGCGCTGCCTTCGCGCTGGTCCTGGTGCTCGCCGCAACGAGCAGCCAGGCGCAGTACAAGGTGATCGGCAACGACGGCAAGGTGACCTACACCGACCGCGAGCCGAGCGCCGCCGAAGGCAAGATCATTCCACTCGGCAACCGCGGCGTCACGCAGGCGGCCGAGCCGGAACTTCCCTTCGAGGTGCGCCAGGCGGCGGGCAAGTACCCGGTCACCCTCTTCGTCACGACGACGGCCTGCGATCCCTGCACCTCCGGCCGCCAGTTCCTGAAGCAGCGCGGCATTCCCTTCAACGAACGGCTCGTCGTCACGGCCGAAGACAGCGAGGCGCTTGAAAGACTGTCCGGCGCGCGCGAAGCGCCGACACTGATGATCGGCTCGCAAACGCTGCGCGGCTTCGCCGCCGAAGTCTGGGCCTCGTATCTCGACGCCGCTGGCTATCCGCGCGAGTCGCGCCTGCCGTCGGGCTACCAGTACCGCGCCGCGACGCCGATCGTCGAGCGCCGCGAGTCGGTGACGGCGCGCAGCGACGCGCGCCCGGCTGCCGCCGCTCCCGCGGCCCCGGCAGCCACCGCGGCCCCGACTCCGAGCGGCATCCGCTTCTAGGCGGCGATCGGCCCCGGGCCGACGCGGCGCGCCGGAATGCTGCCGGTCGCGACGGCGGCGCCCATCACCCAGAACAGCGCCGACGCGCCGAGCGCCGCGCCGGCCAGTCCGAAGGCCAGCGGCATCACTGCGCTCGACAGGTTGATGACCATCGAGCGCAAGGCGATCGCCTCGCCGTGACGCTCGTGCGGCGTGATCTGGTGCAGCGTCGTCATGATCATCGGCTGCACCGCGCCGAGCGCCAGGCCGAGCACGATCGCGCAAGCGCCCATCACCCACGCCGTCAGGGCGAAGGGATAGATCGCGAAGACGAGGCCGGCGAGCAGCATGGCTGCGACCAGCACCTGGCCTTCGCGAAGGCGATGCGCGAGCACCGGGATGGCCAGGCGCACCGCCGCCACCGCGGTGGCGAAGACGCCGAGCACGAGCCCGATCGCGGAGGCCGAAAAGCCGCGCTCGTGGCCGAGGATGGGAACGAGAAAGGTGTGCACGTCCCAGCATGCCGAGAGCAGCCAGTTGACGAGCAGCAACCGCGTAAAGCCAGGTCGTTGCAGCAGGTCCCAGGAGTTGCGACGCGGCGGCGCGGGCGCATCGACGTCGCGCGCCTCCACCGGCACGAGTCGCGCCCACGCCAGGCTGGCCAGCGGCAGCACGGCAAGGACGACGAAGGCGAGGCGAAAGCCGCTCAGGTCGATCAGTGCTCCGGCGAGCACCGGCCCGAAGACGTTGGACAAGGCCGGCGCGAGGCCCAACCAGCTGAAGACGCGCTTGAGCTCGGTGGCGTCGGTGGCCATGCGGCCGGCGGCGCGCTGGATTGCGATGAGGCCGAAATTCGCGCCGGCGCCCGAGAGGACCGCCGCAGCGCACAAGGCGATGAAGCCCCAACTGCCGAGCGCCGTCGACAGCGCGGCGCAGAGGCCGCCGATCACCGTCAACGCGACAGCGACCTGGATCGGCCGGTGATAGCCGTGCCGGTCGGCGAGCCTGCCGGCGCTCAGCGCCAGCGCGATCGGCGCCGCGGCAAAGAGACCGAGCAGGACGCCGACCGACCAGGCCGCATGTCCATCGCGCAAGGCCGCGAGCGGCGCCGCCAGACGAATGCCGGCCATGCACGAGTGCAAGGCGATCTGGCCGCCGATCAGCGCGAACAGTGCCCTGCTGAACGAGACCTGGCGAGCCTGCGGTTCAGGCATCGGGCAGATCGTCGAAGTCGAGTTCGCCGGTCGAGGGCAGAAGCTCGGCAGTGCGCTCGGCCGGCAACGCCTCGACGTCCTTCAGGGCCCGGCCCATGACCCGGGTCCGCGTCTCGGCCTCGCCGATCGTGCTCGAGGCCTCATCGAGCTTCTTGCGAGTGCGCGCCAGGACAGCGCCGAACTTGCCAAACTCGGTCTTGACGGCGCCGAGGACGTCGCGCACCTCGTTCGACCGCTGCTCGAGGGCCAGGGTGTTGAAGCCGACGCGAAAGCTGGTAAGGATCGCGAGCAGCGTCGTCGGCCCGGCCAGCGTCACGCGGTGATCGCGCTGCAGCGACTCGAACAGGCCGGGACGCCGCAGCGCCTCGGCGTAGAGACCCTCGGTCGGCACGAAGAGGATCGCGAAATCGGTCGTGTGCGGCGGCGCGAGGTACTTCTCTCGGATCGTCTTCGCCTCGATCCGCAGCCGCACCTCGATCGCCTTGGCCGAGGTCTCGACCGCGGCGGCGTCGGCGCGCTCGTGCGCCTCGACCAGGCGTTCGTAGTCCTCGCGCGGGAACTTGCAGTCGATCGGCATCCACACCGGCTCGCCGCCATTGCGCCCGGGAAAGCGGATGGCGTAGTCGACGCGCTGGTTGCTGCCAGGGATCGTCTCGACGTTCTTCTGGTATTGCGCCGGCGCGAAGACCTGCTCGAGCAACGCGCCGAGCTGGACCTCGCCGAAGGTGCCGCGTGTCTTGACGTTGCTCAGTACCCGGCTGAGTGAACCGACGTCGCTGGCGAGCTTTTGCATCTCGCCGATGCCGCGATGCACCTGCTCGAGCCGCTCGGCGACCTGGCGGAAGCTTTCGCCCAGCCGCTGCTCGAGCGTCGCGTGCAGCTTCTCGTCGACGGTGGCGCGGATCTGCTCGAGCTTCTTCTCGTTGTCCGATTGGATCGCCGCCAGCCGCTGCTCCACCGTCGTGCGCACTTCGGCCATGCGCTGGTCGTTCGCGCGCACCAGCGCCTGCAACTGCGTGCCCAACGAATCGGCGAGCTCCTTCAATGAGGCGCCCTGGCGCAGCCCTTGTGCCGCTTGCGCCGCATCGAGCGAGTCGCGCGCGAGCCGCGCCTGCTCGACTTGCACCAGCGACGCCTGGGCCAGTGAATCGGCGAGGTGCTGCTGCATCGCCGCCAGCTGCCGGCTGAACGAATCGATCTGGTCGTTTTGCGTCCGCGCCGTGTCGCCCTGCTGCGCGAGCAGAGACTGCTGGAAGTGGGCGAGCGTGGAGCCGAGTTCCTGTCGGGTGCCTTGCGCACTTCGCGCCACGTCGTCGCGCAACTCGCGGGTCTGGCGTTCGCCGGCCGCATCGCTCGCCGGTCTCCTGAACGCGATCCACAGCGTGATGACCACCAGGAGCGCGAGCAGGCCCGGCGTCAGCCATTCGGAAAGCATCACCTATTGTCGCAGCGGGACGGAGGCGGCGAGCCGGGCAGCGGCCTCAGTCCCGCGCG
>JANXXS010000386.1 GCA_025350505.1 Burkholderiales bacterium | reverse complement strand
TGACCGTTTTCCAGCTTCACACGAAACGTGGCGTTGGGCAGATTCTCGAGAATCTCGCCCTGCATCTGAATGACATCGTCTTTCGCCATGCGTTCCGCTTCGGATCGTCCTTCGTTCTACTTGCGTTGGGCCGTCAACCGGCCTTGAAATTGGCTTTCTTCAGCAGCGACTCGTACTGCTGGCTCATCACGTAGCTTTGCACCTGGGCCCAGAAGTCCATCGTCACGACGACGATGATCAGGAGCGACGTGCCGCCGAAATAGAACGGCACGTTGTATTTGAGGACGAGGAACTCGGGAAGCAAGCACACCGCGGTGATGTAGATCGCGCCGGCCAGCGTCAGCCGCGACAGGATGCGATCGATGTGACGCGCCGTCTGGTCGCCCGGCCGGATGCCCGGAATGAATGCGCCGCTCTTCTTCAGGTTGTCGGCCGTCTCGCGGCTATTGAAAACCAGCGCCGTGTAGAAGAAGCAGAAGAAGACGATCGCCCCGGCGTAGAGCATCACGTAGATCGGCTGGCCCGGTGAAAGCAGGCTCGCCAGGTCCTTCAGCCAGCGCAGGCTGTCCCCGGTGGCGAACCAGCTCACCGCCGTGGTCGGCAAGAGGATGATCGACGAGGCGAAGATCGGCGGGATCACACCCGACATGTTGAGCTTGAGCGGCAGGTGCGACGATTGGCCGCCATAGACCTTGTTGCCGACCTGGCGTTTCGCGTAGTTGACGAGGATCTTGCGCTGGCCGCGCTCGACGAAGACGACGGCGAAGGTGACGGCGACGACGACGAGCAGGATGAACAGCGCCGTGATCTCCTTCATCGAGCCGTTCGTCACCAGCGCGGCGAACTGGCCAAGCGCGTTGGGCAGGCCCGCGGCGATGCCGCCGAAGATCAGGATCGAGATGCCGTTGCCGAGGCCGCGCTCGGTGATCTGCTCGCCCAGCCACATCAGGAACATCGTGCCGGCCACGAGGCTCACCACCGCCGTCAGGCGAAAGCCGAAGCCGGGGGCGATGACCAGGCCGGGCGAGCCTTCGAGCGCCAGGGCGATGCCGAGCGACTGGAACAGGGCCAGGCCGAGCGTGCCGTAACGGGTGTACTGGGTGATCTTGCGCCGCCCCGACTCGCCTTCCTTCTTCAAAGCCTCGAGCGTCGGCACGACGTAGGTCATCAACTGCATGATGATCGACGCCGAGATGTACGGCATGATGCCCAGCGCAAACACGGTGAAGCGCGAGAGCGCGCCGCCCGAGAACATGTTGAACAGGCTGAGGATGCCGCCCTGCTGGTTCTGGAACAGCGCCTGCAGCTGGTTCGGGTCGATCCCGGGCACCGGAATGTGCGCACCGAGCCGATAGACGACGAGCGCACCCAGCAGGAAGAACAGACGTCGGCGCAGGTCGCCGAACTTGCCGCTCTTGGCCAGTTGATTCGCGTTCGTTGCCACGATCTCGTCTCTGCTCCGAGCCTCAGGCGACCGAGCCGCCGGCGGCTTCGATCGCCGCCTTGGCGCCGGCAGTCGCGAGGATGCCGCCGCTGATCGCGACCTTGATGCTCAGCTCGCCGTTCTTGATGATCTTGACGACCTTGGTCATCTCGCCGATCAGCTTGGCCTGCTTCAGGGTCAGCATGTCGACCTCGGCGGCGCCCAGGCGCTGCAGGTCGGTGAGCGAGACCTCGGCGTTGTACTTGAGCAGGTGCGACTTGAAGCCGCGCTTGGGCAGGCGCCGCTGCAGCGGCATCTGGCCGCCTTCGAAGCCGACCTTGTGATAGCCGCCGGAACGCGACTTCTGGCCTTTGTGGCCGCGGCCGGCGGTCTTGCCGATGCCCGAACCGATGCCGCGCCCGACGCGGCGGCGCGCTTTCTTGGAGCCTTCTGCGGGCTTGATCGAATTGAGTTGCATGATGTTCTTTCGTTCCCCTGGCGCTCAGAGCACCTCGACCAGGTACGAGACCTTGCCGATCATGCCGCGCACCGCCGGCGTGTCTTCGAGCGTGCGCGTGCTGCCGGTCTTGCGCAGGCCGAGGCCGCGCACGGTGGCGCGATGCGACTCGCGCGTGCCGGCAATACTCTTGACGAGCTTGACGGTGAGCGTTGCCTTCGCGGCGGTTTGGGTGCTGTCGTTCATGGTCTCTTCTCCGCTGGCCTTTCGGCTCAGCTCATGATCTGTTCGACCGTCAGGCCGCGCTTGGCGGCAATCTCGGCCGGCGTGCTCGAGCGCTTGAGTCCGTTCAGCGTGGCGCGAACGATGTTGTAGGGGTTCGACGAGCCGAGGCTCTTGCAGACGATGTCGGTCACGCCCATCACTTCGAACACCGCGCGCATCGGGCCGCCGGCGATGATGCCGTCGCCGGGCTTGGCCGGCGCC
>JANXXS010000379.1 GCA_025350505.1 Burkholderiales bacterium | reverse complement strand
GCCTGGCGCTTGACGTCCTCGCTGCCCATGTAGACGACGCACTCGAGCCCGTAGCGGGCGCAGATCGTCGCCGTGGCGACGCCGTGCTGGCCGGCGCCGGTCTCGGCGATGACGCGGCGCTTGCCCATGCGCCGCGCCAGCATCGCCTGGCCGATGGTGTTGTTGATCTTGTGCGCACCGGTGTGGTTGAGGTCCTCGCGCTTCAGGTAGATCTGTGCGCCGCCGAGTTCGCGCGAGAGGCGCGCGGCGTGATAGACCGGGCTCGGGCGGCCGACGTAGTGGGCGAGCTCGGAGCGGAATTCGGCGTCGAAGGCCGGGTCGCGTCTGGCCTCCTCGTAGCAGGCCTTCAACTCGTCGAGGGCGTGGATCAGTGTCTCGGCGACGAAACTGCCGCCATAGGGGCCGAAGTGCCCGCTGGCGTCGGGCTGGTGATAGTCGAGCATGGAAGAAGGAGCTCTAGGAGATCGAGGCGTCGATCCTTGAATCGGCGTCGCGAACGGCATCGCAGAAGGCGCGGATCGCGGCGGCGTCTTTCACGCCGCGCGACGATTCCACGCCGGAGGAAACGTCAACGGCCCAGGGCCGGATTTCCAGGATGCCGGAGCCGACGTTTGCGGCATGCAACCCACCAGACAAAACGAGGCGATGGGGAACGGCGCGGGGAACGAGCGACCAATCGAAGACCTTTCCACTGCCGCCGAAAGCCTCGACATGGGCGTCGAGAAGGAGACCCTGAGCCTCGCTGAAGCGGTGCGCGAAGTCTAGCAAATCGAAGCCCGGCGCCATGCGCGCGGCCTTGAGGAACGGCCGACCGGATGCGGCGCATTCGGCCGCCGTCTCGTCGCCGTGGAACTGCAGCGCGAGATTGGGGATCGCGGCCACGGCGTCGGCGATCGGCTGCGCCGTGGCGTTGACGAACAGGCCGACCGGCGTGACGTAGGGCGGCAGCTCGCGCGCCAGCATCGCCGCACGCTCGAGCGTCAGAAAGCGCGGGCTGCCAGGATGAAAGACGAAGCCGACCGCGTCGGCTCCGGCGTCGACCGCGGCGACGACGTCCTCGGGCCGCGAGACGCCGCAGATCTTGATGCGCGTCCGAGTGCTCATGTCGGGTTCGTACGGCGGCCGGTGCCTTCAGGGCAACCACGACATGGCCGGCGTTCGCTCGGGGATCGCATGGCCGGCATCGTAGTACGGGCCGAGGAAGTACAGGCCGTCAGGCGCGAAGGTCGCCGCCGCCAGGGCGCGGTCCTTCCCTTCGAGCACGGCAGCCAGCCAGGCGGCGTCGCGCAGCCCGCTGCCGACGGCGATGAGGCAACCCATGAGATTGCGGATCATGTGGTGCAGAAAGGCATCGGCGTCGAAGTCGAAGCGCCAGTAGTCGCCGCGCCGCACGATGACGAGCGAGCGCAGCGTCTTCACCGGCGTCGGCGACTGACATTCGGCGGAGCGAAAGGCGCTGAAGTCGTGCCTGCCGAGCAGGCTCTGCGACGCTGCGCGCATCGCTTCGCCGTCGAGCTTGCGAAAGGTCCAGCCGACATGGCCGGCTTCGAGCGCCGGCCGCACGCGGGACTCGAGCAGCACATAGGCATAGCGCCGGCCAAGCGCGCTGCCGCGCGAATGGAAGGCATCGCTCGTGAAGCGGCACCACTGGACGGCGATGTCGTCGGGCAGATAGCGGTTCGTGCCGCGCACCCATGCTTCTTCGGCGCGTTCGGCCTGGGTGTCGAAGTGGGCGACCTGGTTCAGGGCGTGCACGCCGGCGTCGGTGCGGCCGGCCGAGACGGTGCGAATGGGCCGGTCGGCAAAGGCCGCGAGCGCTGCTTCGAGCCGGTCCTGCACGGTCTGCCCGCCGGGCTGGCTCTGCCAGCCGCGATACGCCGTGCCGCGATAGGCGATGCCGAGGGCCACTCGCATGGCGTTCCTTCGAACGGAGCGCCGCGCGGCGCGCCGATCAGCTCAGGTCGTCGAGCATCCCCTGCGCCTTGGTCTTGGTCGCACCGCTGGCGGTGGCCAGGACTTCGCGCAGCAGGTCGCGCGCGCCGTCCTTGTCGCCGATGCGCTGAAACTCCTCGGCCAGCTCGAGCTTGCGCGCGAGCGGATCGCGCTGGGTGTCGTCCTCGACGAAAGGCCGCTCGATCGCGCCGGGTACGTCAGGCTTGTCGAGGTCGAGCGTGATGCCCGACAGGTCGAAGGCGAGCGGCTCGTCGCGATGGTCGGGACCGCCCTGCGTCGGCTCGTTCGAGGTCAGCGGCATCTTGTGCGTCGACTGCTGGAACGTGGACGCCGTGCCCGTCCTCGGCGGCACCGACTCGGTCGCGTCGAAGGGCACCGGCTGCGAAGGAACGCCGACTTCCGGGTCGTCGAGATCGAGGTCGATGCTGCCCAGCTGGCTGTCGTGCAGGCCGGAATCCATGCCGCCTGACGCACCGTATTGCGAAGGCACCGGGATGATCGACTGCGGCAGCGTGCTGGCGCCCAGCGGCTCGACGATGGTGCCGCCCTCGCCCGGGCGCTCGGGCGCGCCACCGGCGTGATAGAGCGGATTCTCGGGATCGATCTGCGAACCGAGGTCTTGCGCCTTGGTCCACTCCTCGCCCTCGCCGCGGGTCAGCGCGAAGAGCTGCTTCGCCAGCAGCTCGAAGCCCTTGATGTCGCGGCGCTTGGCGTAGACCTCGAGCAGCTTGCTGCGGATCGCCAGGCGCTCCGGATTGCTGCGCATCGCCTCCTTGAGGATTTCCTCGGCCTGCAGGTCGCGGCCGTAGGCGAGGTAGACGTCGGCCTCGGCGACCGGGTCGACGTCGCCGATGGCATCGAGCTGCGAGAGCGAATACGTCATCGACGACGAGCTGCCGCCGGCGTCGCGCGTGTCGATGCGCTGGCCGCCGCTGGCGCCGAAGAACGAATCGGGCTGCAGTCGGCTCTCGAGGAACGAGGTCTCGCCGCTGTCCTTCTTCGAGCGTTGCGTGAAGCGATAGATGCCGAACCCGGCGAGCAGCACCGCGAGCAGGCCGCCGACCGCATAGAGCGGGTTGGCGAGCAGCGTGTCGACGATGCCCGTCTCAGCCACCGGCGCGGGCTTGGCCGCCGGCCTGGACGCCGGACGCGAGGCGGCGACGGCACTCGCCGGCGGTCGCACGACGGCCGGCGCGCTGCCGCTACCGGACGATGCCGGCACGACCGGCGCTGCGCCGATCACCGCCGATACCGATGCCGCCGCGACGGGCGCGGGGGCCGATGCCGGTGCCGCGATCGGCGCGGGTGCCACCGCGGGCGCGGGGGCAGGCGCCGGAGCCGGCGCGGGCGCGGGCGCGGCGGCAACGACGACCGGCGCGGGCGCCGGTGCCGGTGCAGCAGGCCGGGCCGAGGTGGCGGGCGCCACG
>JANXXS010000321.1 GCA_025350505.1 Burkholderiales bacterium | reverse complement strand
GATGATTCCCGAAGCCGCTCCCTGCACGATGAAGATCGCCATCACCGAGCGCGGTGTCGCGCCCAGCGTGCGCAGGATGGCGATGTCGGCGCGCTTGTCGGTCACCGTCATGACCAGCGTCGAGACCAGGTTGAACGCGGCGACCGCGACGATCAGGGTCAGGATGATCGACAGCAGGCGCTTCTGGATCTGCACCGAGGCGAACCAGTTGCGATTAGTCTCGGTCCAGTCGCGGGCGACGATCTTCGGGCCGAGCGCGTACTCGAGCTCGGCGGCGACGCGCGGCGCCTTCTCCAGGTCCTGCAGGCGCAGGCGCAGCCCGTTCGGCCCGGCGACGCGAAAGAGCGTCGCCGCATCGTCGAGGTGGACCAGCGCCAGGCCGTTGTCGTACTCGAAGTGGCCGGCGTCGAAGGTGCCGGCGACGTTGAGGACGGCCGAGCGCGGCACGACGCCGGCCGAGGTCGCGTTGCCGCCGGGCAGGACCAGCGTCACCTTGTCGCCGGCCTTGACACGCAGCGACCGCGCCAGCTCAACGCCCAGGACGACATTCGACGAGCCCGGCAGCAGGCTGGCGACCAGCTGCGGCTTCAGCCGCGCCGCGAGCTCGGTGACGGTCGCCTCCGCCTCGGGCAGGATGCCGCGTATGAGAACGCCGCGCATCTCGTCGCCGCGCGCGATCAGCGCCTGCGCCGCGACGAAGGGCGCCGCGCCGATCACCTCGGGGTTCTTGCGCGCCTCGGTGGCGACGGCTTGCCAGTCGGCAAGTGCGTTGCCGTGCGTCTCGAGCAGCTCGACGTGCGAGACGACCGAGAGCATGCGGTCGCGCACCTCCTTCTGGAAGCCGTTCATGACCGAGAGGACGATGATCAGCGCGGCGACGCCGAGGGCGATGCCGAGCATCGACACGCCGGAGATGAAGGAGATGAAGCGGTTCCTGCGCCCCGAACGGCCGGCCCGCGTGTAGCGCCAGCCGATCTGAAGCTCGTAGGGCCAGTTCATGCGGGGGGCATGCTACGCGAGAGGCCGAGCGGCGGCGCACCGAGGGTCACTCGGATAATCGGCCCATGCACCTGCTCGTTCCTTTCGCTTCCGACGACTCGGAAGCCTGCCGGCACGTGCTGCACGACCTCGCGCTGCCGAACCTGGCGCGGCTGCTCGCCCGCCTCGAGCCCGCGGCGCGCGACGAGGGCACCGCTGCCACGTTCTCGCCGCCGCATGAACGCGCGCTCGCCGCGGCCCGCGGCTGGCGTGGCAGCGATGGCGCCCTTCCCTTCGCGGCGGATGCGGCCGTCGCCGACGGCATCGCTGTCGCTGACCTGGCCTGGGGCCTCGTCACGCCGGCGCACTGGCAGCTCGGACGCGACCACGCGACGATGTTCGACCCGGCCCAGCTTGGCCTGGGCGAGGCGGAGTCGCGCCAGCTCTTCGCTGCCGTGCGCGAGCTGTTCGAGAGCGAAGGCTTCGCCGCCACCTGGGGCGCGGCGGATCGCTGGTACCTCGCCCGCGCCGAGCTCGAAGGCTTTGCCACCGCATCGCTCGACCGCGTCGTCGGCCGCAACGTCGACGGCTGGCTCGGTGAGACGCGCTCGGCCATGGGTCGGTTGCTGCGCCGCCTGCAGAGCGAAGTACAGCTCGTCTTCCACACCCACCCGGTCAACGAGGCGCGCGAAGAGCGCGGCGAAGCGGTGGTGAACTCGTTCTGGCTGAGCGGCTGCGGCAAGGCGCAGGCGGTCGACGAGGTGGCCGAGCCAACGGTGGACGAGTCGCTGCGCGCGCCTCTCCTGGCCGGTGACTGGGCGGCCTGGGCCGAGGCATGGCTGGCGCTCGATCGCGGGCCGATGGCGCAGATCGACCGTGTCGACACCTTGACCTTGTGCGGTGAGCGGCATGCGGCGCGGTTCGAGGCCAGCCCGCCCGGCCTGCTGCGCCGCCTGCGCCATCGATGGCGCGCTGTCGAGCCGCACACCGTGCTCGAAGGGCTGTAGATACGCATGAGCCCCGCACCGCCGCCCGAAGCGGCTCATTCCCGCTTGGCGGGACCGGCCGAAGGCCCTAGGGTGTACCAATGAGCTTCGAACCGATCGCCATCGACACCCGCGACGTGCCACCGCGCACGGCGTGGGCGCTCGAGCAGGCGGGCGTGCATCCGCTGCTGGCCCGCCTCTTCGCGGCGCGCGGCGTGAAGAGCGCCGACGAGCTCGACGAAACCCTCGCCAAGCTCTTGCCGCCGGCCGGCCTGCTCGGCGCCGCCGATGCCGCCAGCCTGCTCGCCGATGCGATCGGCGCCGGCAGCCGGATCTGCGTCGTCGCCGACTACGACTGCGACGGCGCCACCGGCTGCGCCGTGATCCTGCGCGGCCTGCGCATGCTCGGCGCCGATGGGGCGAATCTAGCCTACGTCGTGCCCGACCGGCGCGTGCACGGTTACGGCCTGACGCCGGCGATCGTCGACCTGGCGATCGCGACCGCCGCGCCGGACGTGTTGCTGACGGTCGACAACGGCATCGCCAGCCTCGAAGGCGTGGCGCACGCAGCGGCGCATGGAATGACGGTAGTCGTCACCGACCACCATCTGCCGGCGCAGGTCGATGGCCGAGTGGCGCTGCCGGACGCCGACGTCATCGTCAACCCGAACCAGCCGGGGTGCGGCTTTGCGAGCAAGCAGCTCGCCGGCGTCGGTGTCGCCTTCTACGTGCTGCTCGCGCTGCGTGCCGAGCTGCGCGAGCGCGGCAAGTTCGGCGTCGCCGAGCAGCCGCGGCTTGACGCCCTTCTCGATCTCGTCGCACTCGGGACGGTGGCCGACGTCGTCCGCCTCGACCGCAACAACCGCTGCCTGGTCGCGCAAGGCCTGAAGCGAATCCGCGCAGGGCGCATGCAGCCCGGCGTCTCCGCGCTGTTCGCGGCGGCGGGCCGCGATCCACGCCAGGCCAGCGCCGCCGACTTCAGCTTCGCGCTCGGGCCGCGCCTCAACGCCGCCGGCCGCCTGGCGGACATGACGCTCGGCATCGAATGCCTGCTTACCGACGACGCGTCGCGCGCCCACGAGCTGGCGACCGCCCTCGACGCCATCAACCGCGAGCGGCGCACCGTCGAGGCCGGCATGCGCGAGCAGGCCGAGGCGCTGGTCGACCGGGCGCTCGCCGCGGCGGGCAGCGTCGAGGCCGCCTTCGCCGTCTACGACCCGGAGTTTCACGAGGGCGTGGTCGGCATCATCGCCTCGCGTCTGAAAGACCGGTTGCAACGGCCGACCTTCGTCTTCGCCCTCGGCCAGGACGGCGCGCTCAAGGGCTCGGGGCGGTCGGTCGAGGGGCTGCACCTGCGCGACGCACTCGACCTCGTCAGCAAGCGGCATCCGGCCTTGTTGATACGCTTCGGCGGCCACGCCATGGCGGCCGGCTGCACCATCGCCCTCGAATCGCTCGACCTGTTTCGCTCGGCGCTGCAGACCGCAGCCACCAGCCTCAGCACCGCACCGGCGACGCAGCGCATCGCCAGCGACGGCGCGCTCGCCGCCGAGCACTGGAACGTGGCGACGGCACGCCTCATCGAAGCCCAGGTCTGGGGCGCCGCGTTCGAGGCGCCGGTGTTCTGCGACGCGGTCGAGGTCGTCTCGCAGCGCCTCGTCGGCGACAAGCACCTGAAGCTGGCGCTGCGCCTGGGCGGCACGGTGCGCGACGCGATCTGGTTCGGCCGCGTCGAGCCGATCGGCGAGCGGGTGCGGCTGGCCTACCGGCTCGAGGTCGACAACTACAACGGCCACGAGCGACTGCAGATGATCGTCGTCGCGGCCCAGGAGAAGCCCGCGCTCGATTCAGCCTGACCCTCGAAATCGTCAGCTCGTCGCAAGGTGCTTGGCCCGGCCGGGCGGGCGGCGCGACACTTGTGGCCATGGAACTGCACATCACCGGTCTGTCCAAGACCTACGCCAACGGCGTGCGCGCGCTCGACGAGGTCAGCCTGTCGATCCCCACCGGCATGTTCGGCCTGCTCGGCCCGAACGGCGCCGGCAAGTCGACCCTGATGCGAACCCTGGCCACCCTGCAGGACGCCGACCACGGCTCGGCGCAGCTCGTCGACGCCGGCCGCGGCACGCACATCAACGTGCTGCGCGACAAGGCCAGCGTGCGCCGCGTTCTCGGCTACCTGCCGCAGGACTTCGGCGTCTACCCCAAGGTCAGCGCAGAGGACATGCTCGATCACCTGGCGCGGCTGAAAGGCCTCTCGGACCGCGCCGAGAGAAAGCTCGCCGTCGAGACCCTGCTGCGCCAGACCAACCTCCACGACGTGCGCAAGAAGGCGCTCGGCGGTTTCTCGGGCGGCATGCGGCAGCGCTTCGGCATCGCCCAGGCGCTGCTCGGCGATCCCAAGCTCATCATCGTCGACGAGCCGACAGCCGGGCTCGACCCGGAAGAGCGGACCCGCTTCCACAACCTGCTCGTCGAGATCGGCGAGGAGGTGATCGTGCTGCTCTCGACGCACATCGTCTCCGACGTCAGCGACCTCTGCCCGCAACTGGCGATCATGGACAAGGGCAAGTTGCTGACCAGCGGCACGCCGAAGCAGCTCACCGACGCGCTCGCGGGCCGCATCTGGGAAGCGTCGGTGACCCGCGCCGAGGTCGATGCACTGCGCCAGCGGCACAAGGTCATTTCGACTCGTCTCTACACCGGCAGGACGACGGTGCATGTCATCGCCGACGGCTTGCCGGGGCCGCAGTTCAGGCCGGTCGATGCGACGCTCGACGACGCCTATTTCGCGGCCATCGGCGGGCACGCATGAGCTTCTTGACGATCGCGTCGTTCGAGTTCAGGTCGCGCCTGAAGCTCGTCTCGACCTGGGTCTACTTCCTCGTCTTCTTCTGCCTGTCGCTGCTCTGGATCGCCGCCGCCGGCGGTCTCTTCAAGGACGCCAACATCTCGTTCGGCAGCGGCAAGGTGGCGGTGAACTCGCCGTTCGCGCTGGCGCAGACGGTGGCCGTGCTCGGCATGTTCGGCATCACCGTCATGGCGGCGATGATGGGCCGCGCCGTGCAGCAGGACGTCGAATACCGGACCCAGGGCTTCTTCTTCACCGCGCCGATCGGCAAGCTCGAATATCTCGGCGGCCGCTTCCTCGGCGCGCTCGGCGTGCTGCTGGTCGTGTTCTCGAGCCTCGGCCTCGGGGCTTTCGTGGCCACGCTGCTGCCGGGCATGGACGCCGAGCGGCTCGGCCCGAACCGCTGGGCCGCCTACGTGCTGCCCTACGCCACGGTGCTGGTGCCGAACGCCCTGCTCATCGGCGCCCTCTTCTTCGGCCTCGCCGCGACGACGAAGAAGATGCTGCCCGTCTACGTCGGCAGCGTGCTGCTCCTGATCGGCTGGCTGATCGCCGTGCAGCTCGTGCGCGACGTCGACAACCGGACCCTCGCAGCGCTCATCGACCCGTTTGCCAGCCGCGCCGTCAGCACGCTCACCGAGTACTGGACCATCTCCGAGCGCAACACGCGGCTGGTTCCGCTCGAAGGCATCCTGCTCTGGAACCGATTGCTCTGGCTGGTCATCGCCGCAGTCGTGGCGGGCCTCTGCTTCTGGCGCTTCTCGTTCGCCGAGGCCGCCGGCGCCAAGCCCGGCAAGCGCGACCGGAAAGTAGCCGACCCGGCCGACGCGGCGCCGAGCGCATCGACGGCGCGTCTTGCGCCGCGCGCGGCCGTCGCCGTCGTGCCGACCGCTGCCTGGCGCCTTGTGCCGCACCGCGCCTGGCTCGAATTCCGCGAGACGACAAAGAACATCTACTTCGGCGTGCTCGTCCTCGCCGGCCTGCTCTTCCTGGTCTTGGCGAGCACGACGGTCGGCGACATCTTCGGCACCAGCACCTGGCCGGTCACCTTCCAGATGATCGGCCTGGTCTCCGGCAGCTTCGCTGCGTTCATGCTCATCATCATCGCCTTCTACGCTGGCGAGCTGGTCTGGCGCGAGCGCGACAACCGGCTCGACCAGATCAGCGACGCGCTGCCGACGCCGACCTGGCTGCCGCTCGTCAGCAAGCTGATCGCGCTGATGCTGGTGCCGGCCGTGCTGCAGGCGCTGCTCATGGTCTGCGGCATGGCGATCCAGGCGGCCAAAGGCTACACCCGCTTCGAGCCGGGTCTCTACTTCTACGACCTGTTCACGATCGACCTGGTCAACTACTGGCTGGTCTGCGCGCTGGCGATCGCGGTGCACTCGATCGTCGACAACAAGTACGTCGGCCACTTCGTGATCGTCGTCTACTACGTGCTGCTGCTGTTCGCGAGCCAGCTCGGCCTCGAGCACAACCTCTACAAGTTCGGCAGCGTGCCGCCGGCGGTCTATTCCGACATGAACGGCTACGGCCACTTCCTGGCGCGGGTGCGTGCCTTCCAGGCGTACTGGGGCGCCGCCTCGGTGCTGCTGCTGGTGGCCGCCTACCTGTTCTGGACGCGCGGCACGGCAAGCTCCTGGCGCGAGCGGTTGCACGCGGCGCGCGACCGCCTCGGCAGGTCGACGCTCGCACTGGCCGGCGTCTCGGCGCTGGCCTTCGTCGGCCTCGGCGCCTTCATCTTCTACAACACCAACATTCTCAACCGCTACGAGACGACCAGCGAAGGCCAGGCGCGCCAGGTCGCGTACGAGAAGCGCTACAAGGCCGGCGCCGCCGAGCCGCAGCCGAAGATCACGGCAGTGACGCTGGACGTCGATCTCTTTCCGCGCGAGCAGCGGGTTCGCATGCGCGGCCGGTACGCGCTCGAGAACAAGACCGGCAAGCCGGTCACGACCCTGCAGCTCGCCCTGGCCCAGGGGCGCGACCTGACCGTGCGCCAGCTCGAGCTCGGCGTGCCGGCCCGCCTCGTCGAGGACGACCGAGACCTGGGCGTGCGCATCTATGCGCTGGCGGCGCCGATGGCGCCCGGCGCGACGACGACGCTGGCATTCGATCTCGAGCTGCCGACGCACGGCTTCACGAACGACGGCTCCAATACCGCCGTCGTCTACAACGGCAGCTTTGTCAACGGCAGGATGGTGCTGCCGGTGCTGGGCTACCGGGAGCGCGCCGAGCTCGGGCGCGACCAGGACCGGAAGAAGTTCGGCCTGACGCCCAAGGAGCGCATGCGCGACCGCGACGACCCGGCCGGCCTGCAGGTGAACGGCCTCGAGGGCGACGCCGACTTCATCGACTACGAAGCGACGGTCTCGACCGAGGCCGACCAGATCGCGATCTCGCCGGGCTACCTGCAGCGCGAGTGGACCGAAGGCGGGCGGCGCTTCTTCCACTACAAGATGGACGCGCCGATCCTCGACTTCTTTGCCTTCCAGTCGGCCCGCTACGCGGTGAAGAAAGACACCTGGCACGGCCCCGCCGGCGACGTCGCGATCGAGATCTATCACCAGCCCGGCCACGAGTTCGACATCGACTCGATGGACGCCTCGGTCAAGGACTCGCTTGCCTACTTCAGCGCCGCCTTCGGGCCCTACCAGTACCGGCAGTTCCGCATCGTCGAGTTCCCGCGCTACGAGGTCTTCGCCCAGTCGTTTCCGAACACGATCCCGTTCTCGGAAGCGATCGGCTTCATCGCCCGGGTTCGTCCCGACGATCCGAAGGACATCGACTATCCGTACTATGTCACTGCGCACGAGGCGGCGCACCAGTGGTGGGCGCACCAGGTGATCGGCGGCGACGTCCAGGGCAGCACGATGATCGTCGAGTCGATGGCGCAGTACTCGGCGCTGATGGTGATGAAGAAGAAATTCGGTGCCGCCAAGATGCGGCGCTTCCTGAGCTACGAGCTGAACCGCTACCTCACCGGCCGCGCCTTCGAGCAGAAGAAGGAGCTGCCGCTGTCGCGCGTCGAAAACCAGGCCTACATCCACTACAGCAAGGGCAGCCTCGTCTTCTACGCGCTGCAGGACTACATCGGCGAAGACAAGCTGAACCAGGCGGTGCGCGCCTTCCGCGATGCGCACGCCTTCAAGGGGCCGCCCTACCCGAGCAGCGAGGAGCTGGTGCAGCGCATTCGCGAGGTCACGCCACCCGAGCTGCAGTACCTGATCGACGATCTGTTCGAGAAGATCGTCGTCTACGACAACCGCGCCGTCTCGGCGACGATGAAGCCGGTCGCCGGCGGCAAGTGGGAAGTGACGATGAAGGTGGTAGCCAAGAAGCGCGTCGCCGATGCGCTGGGCAAGGAAAGCGACGTGCCGCTCGACGACCTGATCGACATCGGCGTCATCGATGTCAACGGCGATGCCATCGCCGTAGAGAAAAAGCGCATCAAGGGCGAGGAAGCGAGCTTCACGATGACGGTCGACAAGCGCCCGGTCAAGGCCGGCATCGATCCGCTCAACAAGCTGATCGATCGCAGGCCGGGCGACAACACGGTCGTCGTCGCGCCCGGATAGACAGGCCCGACCGCTGGCCCTTCGCGGCGGGTCGCCGGCCACCCGAGACGGGCACGACCGGGCGTCCGGCGCGGCGCTGCGCCGGACCTCTATGATGCGGCGAGATCCCATCGCCATGAACGCCGACCTGCACTGCCATTCGTCCGTCTCCGACGGCACGCTCGAGCCCGAGGCCGTCGCGGCGCGGGCCAAGGCGAATGGCGTCGAGCTGTGGGCGTTGACGGATCACGACGAGATCGGCGGCCAGCAGCGCGCCATGGCCGCGGCGCATTCGATCGGCCTGCCCTATCTCACCGGGACCGAGGTCTCGGTGACTTTCGCCGGGGTCACGGTGCACATCGTCGGCCTGGGATTCGATGCCGGCGACGAAAGGCTGGCGCTCGGGCTGGCGGCGACGCGCGGCGGTCGCGAGGCGCGTGCCCGCGAGATGGCGGACGAGCTGGCCAAGGTCGGCATCGCCGGCGCCTATGAGGGCGCGCTGCACTTCGTCGGCAATCCCGAGCTCATCTCCCGGACCCACTTCGCACGCTATCTGGTCGAAAGCGGTGTCTGCGGCGACACCCAGGAGGTGTTCCGGCGTTTCCTGGTCGAAGGCAAGCCGGGCTTCGTGCCGCACCGCTGGGCGACGCTGCGCGATGCCGTGACCTGGATATCAAACGCTGGCGGCATCGCCGTGGTCGCCCATCCGGCGCGCTACAAGTTCACGCCGACCGAGGAGTACGCGCTCTTCACCGAGTTCAAGGCGCACGGCGGCCGCGGCGTCGAGGTCATGACCGGTGCGCACAGCGCTGCCGACGCTCTGCGCTACGCCGACACGGCGCGCGAGTTCGACCTGCTCGCGTCGCGCGGCAGCGACTTCCACAGCCCCGAGGAAAGCCGCATCGACCTCGGCGGCCTGCCGCCGCTGCCCGGCGGACTGAAGCCGGTCTGGGAGGCGCTCACCTCGCAAATCCACGCGCCCGGCTGAGACCGCTCGCGCGCCGACAATCGGCGCATGTCCCAGTATTTCGAAGTCCACGCGACGCATCCGCAGCAGCGTCTGCTCAAGCAGGCGGCGCAGATCCTGCATCAGGGCGGCGTTGCCGCGATCCCCACCGACTCGAGCTATGCGCTGGTCTGCCACCTCGACGACAAGGCCGCTGCCGAGCAACTGCGCCGGATCCGCGGCGTCGACGACCGACATCACCTGACGCTGCTCTGTCGCGACCTCTCCGAGCTGGCCAGCTATGCGCGGGTCGACAACAAGCAGTACCGGCTGCTCAAAGCGGCGACGCCGGGTCCGTTCACCTTCATCCTCGAAGCGACCAAGGAAGTGCCGCGCCGCGTCTCGCATCCGTCGCGGCGCACGATCGGCCTGCGCGTGCCCGACCACCCGGTCACCAGCGCCTTGCTCGACCTGCTCGGCCAGCCGCTGCTCGCGACGACGCTGATCGCCCCCGGCGAAAGCGAGCCCATGAACGATCCGGGGCTGATCCGCGCCCGCTTCGAGAAAGTCGTGCAGGCGATCGTCGATGCCGGTGCCTGCCCGATGCGGCCGACGACGGTGATAGACCTCAGCGGCGCAGCACCGGTGCTGGTTCGCCTTGGCCGAGGCGATCCCGTCCTGCTCGGCCTGGCCGCCGAAGAAACCGCTTGACTTGTTTGTGAAGCGCTACTAAAGTGATATCACTCTGACATCTCGGCAAGTCGCCGTCGAGTCGGGAGTTGTCCTTCAGGAGCATGTCATGACGATGCAATCGGCCGAGGAACGGCCTGCCTCGACGAGCAGTGGATTCGTCTATATCGCGGTCGGTCTCCTCACCTTGCTGGCGGCGATCGGTTTGTTCGCGACGCGGCCGATGGGGCCGACGATCATTCTTCTCGTCGCCGCGGTGCTGGTCGCCGCGTGGTGCCTGGGCGGGCTCTACATGCTGCAGCCGAACCAGGCGGCGCTCCTGCTGCTGTTCGGCAGCTATCGCGGCACCGACCGCGAGCGCGGTCTGCGTTGGGCCAACCCGTTCTACTCGAAGACCAAGATTTCGGTGCGCGCGCACAACTTCAACAGCGAGAAGCTAAAGGTCAACGACCTGCGCGGCAACCCGATCGAGATCGCCGCGACCGTCGTCTGGCGCGTCGAGGACACCGCCATGGCGAGCTTCGACGTCGAGAACTACGAGGCCTACGTGCTGACCCAGGCCGAGTCGGCGCTGCGCCACCTTGCGCTCAGCTACGCCTACGACAACTTCGAGGAGCCGAGCGCGACGCAATCGGCCGAGGTGACCTTGCGCTCCGGCACCGAGGAGGTCTCGGCTGCCCTGCGCAACGAATTGCAGCAGCGCTTCGCGCAGGCCGGCATCGTCGTCGTCGACGCCAAGCTCACGCACCTGGCCTACGCGCCCGAGATCGCAGGCACGATGCTGCGCCGGCAGCAGGCCGAGGCGGTGATCGCGGCGCGGACCAAGATCGTCGCCGGCGCCGTTGGCATGGTCGAGATGGCCTTGAACAGCCTGGCGGAGCGCGCCGTCGTGCACCTCGACGACGAGCGGCGCGCGGCGATGGTCAGCAACCTGCTCGTCGTCCTTTGCTCCGACCACGACGCGACGCCGGTCGTCAACACCGGCACCCTCTACAACTGAAGCTTCGCGCGCAATCGAGTCGCCGGCGATGGCGAGCCCCGACAAGAAGGCCTTCCTGCTGCGCATCGATCCGGCCCTCTGGGCCGAGATCGAGCGCCTGGCGGCAGCCGAGTTGCGCAGCGCGAATGCGCAGGCGGAATACTTGTTGCGCGACGCGCTCCGTGCCAGAGGCGTGGCCTCGAAAACAAGCCCAACGGCGACTCCGAAGGAGTCGGCCCCTCCCTCTCGGAGGGAGGGGTTGGGGCGGGAGCGACCCTGACCCGCGCATGCGCGGGGGCGCAGATCGGGCGCGCTATGCGCGCGTGATCTGTGCCACCGCGCTGTGGGCGTGGATCGACTCGAAGTTCTCCACGTCGACGGTGTAGTGACCGATGCGTGGATCGGCATTGAGCGCCAGCGCAACGTCGCGCACCATGTCCTCGACGAACTTCGGGTTCTCGTAGGCGCGCTCGGTGATCCACTTTTCGTCGGCACGCTTGAGCGATGACCAGATTTCGCTCGAGGAGGCGTCTTCGGCAAAGCGGGCCAGCTCGCGCCACGAGATGTCGCCGAGCAGCTCGACCCGGATCGTCACGTGCGAGCGCTGGTTGTGCGCGCCGTAGTCGGAGATCTCCTTCGAGCAGGGACACAGCGACTTGACCGGTACGACGACCTCGGCGGACACGGTAGTCGCGCCGGCACGGGTCTCTGAAATCAGCCGACCCTGGTATTCCAGCAGGCTCTCGACGCCGGAGACCGGTGCGCGCTTGCGCAGGAAGAACGGGAAGCTCGCTTCGACCCGGCCTTCGTCGGCATGCAGCAACTCGAGCATGCGCGCCGCCTCGCGCTTCAGCACGCTGGCGTCGATCGGCTCGCCGAGGGCGTCGAGCCAGGCGACAAAGCGCGACATGTGCGTGCCCTTCTGCTCGGCCGGCAAGGCGACGTCGAGGGCCCATTCAGCGACCGTCGGCAGCACCGCGCCTTCGATCTTGAGCTGCAGGGGATAGCGCAGGCCGCGGATACCGACCCGCTGGATCGCCAGCTTGCGATCGTCGTGGGCAGACTGCGTGTCCGGGATGTGCAGGGCGTCGATGAGATTGGTCATGGCCGGCGAATTGTGCCCATCAGGTACCAACCGCAGTGCGAACAAGGGCAGGGATCAGCGCCGGCGTGCTGCCGAAGCGGCGTTGGATGGACAGCTCGATGCCCGCGGCGTCGAGGCCGTACAGGGTGAGCAGCTTGGCCGGGTCGCCGTGCTCGCTGAAGATGTCGGGCAGACCGAGCGTCAGCACCGGAATCTCGATGCGCGCCTCGGCCAGCGCCTCGAGCACCGCGCTGCCCGCACCTCCCATCGTCGATCCTTCTTCCACCGTGACGATTGCATCATGTCGGCGCGCAAGTTCAGTCACTAGCGCGACATCGAGCGGCTTGGCGAAGCGCATGTTGGCGACGGTCGCGTCGAGCTTTTCGGCGGCGGACAGCGCCGGATAGAGGATCGTTCCGAAGGCGAGGATGGCGATGCGGTAGCCGGGCTGCGCCGCGGCCTTGGTGATCTCGCGCCGGATCTCGCCCTTGCCGAAGGGAATCGCCGTCATCGCCGCCTGCGGCAGCTTGCCGGCGCCGCTGCCGCGCGGATAGCGCACGGCCACCGGATGGTCCTGCAGGAAGGCGGTGTAGAGCGCCTGCCGGCACTCGTCTTCGTCGGCCGGCGTCAGCACGCTCATGTTCGGGATGCAGCGCAGGTAGGCGATGTCGTAGGCGCCGGCATGCGTGGCGCCGTCGGCGCCGACGAGGCCGGCGCGGTCGAGGGCGAAGACGACCGGCAGATTCTGGATCGCCACGTCGTGGATCAGCTGGTCGTAGCCGCGCTGCAGGAAGGTCGAGTAGATCGCAAGCACCGGCTTCAGCCCTTCGCAGGCCAGCCCAGCGGCGAAGGTGACGGCGTGCTGCTCGGCGATGCCGACGTCGAAGAAGCGCTTCGGGAAGCGCTTCTCGAAGTCGACCATGCCCGAGCCGCCGCTCATCGCCGGCGTGATGGCGACCAGCCGCTCGTCCTTCTCGGCCATGTCGCAGAGCCACTCGCCGAAGACCTGGGTGAAGGTCATTTTCGGCGGCGTCGCCGGCTTGACGATGCCAACCGCCGGGTCGAACTTGCCCGGCCCGTGGTAGTTGACCGGATCGTTCTCGGCGAGCTTGTAGCCGTAGCCCTTCTTGGTCACGACGTGCAGGAACTGCGGACCCTTCAGGCTCCTCAGATTCTCGAGCGTCGGGATCAGCGAGTCGAGGTCGTGGCCGTCGATCGGGCCGACGTAGTTGAAGCCGAACTCCTCGAAAATCGTGCCCGGCACGACCATGCCCTTGGCGTGCTCCTCGAAGCGCCGCGCCAGCTCGAACAGCGGCGGCGCGTTCTTCAGCACGTTCTTGGCGGTGTCGCGCGCGGCGGCGTAGAACTTGCCGCTCATCAATCGCGCCAGGTAGCGATTGAGCGCGCCGACCGGCGGCGAAATCGACATGTCGTTGTCGTTGAGGATGACGAGCATGTCGGTCTGCGAGACGCCGGCGTT
>JANXXS010000306.1 GCA_025350505.1 Burkholderiales bacterium | reverse complement strand
GCGCCCGAGACGAAGCCGTGCGAGATCATCTGCACGATCGCCCCCGAAGTCGTGAGTTCGTTGAACATGAAGAAGCCCAGCGTCACGAAGCCCATGTGGGCGATCGACGAATAGGCGACCAGCTTTTTCATGTCGCTCTGGACCAGCGCGACGAAGCCGATGTAGACGACGGCGACGAGCGACAGCGCGACCATGAACCAGGCCCACTTGTGGCTGGCGTCGGGCGTGATCGGCAGGGAAAAACGCAGGAAGCCGTAGGCGCCGAGCTTGAGCATGATCGCCGCCAGCACCACCGAGCCGCCGGTCGGCGCCTCGACGTGGGCGTCGGGCAGCCAGGTGTGCACCGGCCACATCGGCACCTTCACCGCAAAGGCGAAGAAGAAGGCGAAGAAGAGCAGCACCTGGGCATGGAGCGAGAGCGGCAGGCGATGCCAGGTCAGGATGTCGAAGCTGCCGCCCGACTTGTAGTAGAGGTAGATAAGCGCCACCAGCATGAGCAGCGAGCCGGCCAGCGTGTAGAGGAAGAACTTGAACGCCGCATAGACGCGGCGCGGTCCGCCCCAGACGCCGATGATGAGATACATCGGGATCAGAGTCGCCTCGAAGAAGACGTAGAACAGCAGGCCGTCGAGCGCCGAGAACACGCCCACCAGCAGGCCCGACAGCACCAGGAAGGCGCCCATGTACTGGTTGACGCGCTCGGTGATCACCTGCCAAGCCGAGACGACGACGATCACCGTGATGAAGGCCGAGAGCAGGACGAACCAGACCGAGATGCCGTCGACGCCGAGCAGGTAGTAGACGTTGAAGCGGCTGATCCAGTAATGCCGCTCGACGAACTGCATCGTCGCCAGCGAGGTGTTGAAGCCGGTGACGAGCGGGATCGTCACCAGAAAGCTGACGATGGAAGCGACCAGCGCCGCCCAGCGCACGGCGCCGGCACGCTCGTCGCGGCCGCCGAAGGCGAGCAGCAGCGCGCCCGAGAGAATGGGCAGCCAGATGGCGAGGCTCAGCAGGGGCATGTTCTTGTCGTCGTCGAATTCGGACCTAGCGGCCGAAGAACGTTCCGAGATAGGGCCAGAGCTGCCAGGTCATGAGGCCGATCACGCCGACGATCATGACCAGCGCATACCAGTAGAGATAGCCGCTCTGCAGGGCCCGCGTCGAGCGTGCGATACCGCCGACGACGTTCGATCCGCCGTCGATGAAGACGCCGTCGATGACGCCGACGTCGCCGCGCTGCCAGAGCGCCATGCCGAGGATGCGGGCGCCGCGCGACAGCACCTTCTCGTTGAACCAGTCGAAGTAGTACTTGTTGTCGAGGATCTCGTAGAGAAACGAGAAGCGGCGCTGGATCGCCGCCGGGATGTCCGGCCGCTTCAGGTAGAAGAACCAGGCGACGACGACGCCGGCCAGCGCCAGCCAGAAGACCGGGCCGGTGACCGAATGCAGCGCCATCTCGACCGGACCGCGCCAGTCCTTCTGCAGCTCGGCCATCGCCGGATGGGCACCGCGATAGGCGGTGATCGCGCCCTTGAAGAAGTCGCCGAAGAGCAGCGGGCCGATCGTCAGGAAGCCGATCACCGCCGAGGGAATCGCCAGCAGCACCAGCGGCAAGGTCACGACCCAGGGCGACTCGCGCGGATCGGCGTGCGCGTCGTGGCCGGCGTGCGCGTCGGGCTCGGCGAGGCTGGCGTGCGCGTCGGCGCCGTGGCCTTCGGGCTCGTCGGCGGCGCGGTCGTCGTGCGCCTCGGTCGGAAACGGCTTGTGGCGGAACCGCTCCTCGCCGTGGAAGACGAGGAAGTACATGCGGAACGAATAGAAGGCCGTGACGAAGACGCCGATCAGCACCGCCCAGTAGGCGAACCCGGCGCCGAACAGATGGCTCTCGTGCACCGCCTCGATGATCGAGTCCTTGGAGTAGAAGCCGGCGAAGAACGGCGTGCCGATCAGCGCCAGCGAGCCGACCAGCGAGGTGATCCAGGTGATCGGCATGTACTTCTTCAGGCCACCCATGTTGCGGATGTCCTGGTCGTGGTGCAGGCCGATGATCACCGAGCCCGCGGCGAGGAACAGCAAGGCCTTGAAGAAGGCGTGCGTCATGAGGTGGAAGATCGCCACCGAGTACGCCGAGGCGCCGAGCGCGACCGTCATGTAGCCGAGCTGCGAGAGCGTCGAATAGGCGACGACGCGCTTGATGTCGTTCTGGATGATGCCGAGAAAGCCCATGAAGAGGGCCGTGATGGCGCCGATGATGAGCACCACCGAGAGCGCGGTATCGGAGAGCTCGAACAGCGGCGACATGCGCGCCACCCTGAAGCTGCCGGCCGTGACCATCGTCGCCGCGTGGATCAGCGCCGAGATCGGCGTCGGGCCTTCCATCGAGTCGGGCAGCCAGACGTGCAGCGGGAACTGCGCGCTCTTGCCCATCGCGCCGATGAACAGGCAGATGCAGATCACCGTGATCAGCCGCCAGTCCATGCCCGGAAAGCCGAGCTTGGCGAGGTTGCCGCCCTGGGCGAAGGCCTCGCCGTAGTTCAGCGTGCCCGCATAAGCGACGATCAGGCCGATGCCGAGGATGAAACCGAAGTCGCCGACGCGGTTGACGATGAAGGCCTTCATGTTGGCGAAGATCGCGGACGTACGTGTGAACCAGAAGCCGATCAGCAGGTACGAGACCAGGCCGACCGCTTCCCAGCCGAAGAAGAGCTGCAGGAAGTTGTTGCTCATGACGAGCATGAGCATCGAGAACGTGAACAGCGATATGTAGCTGAAGAAGCGCTGGTAGCCCGGGTCGTCGGCCATGTAGCCGATCGTGTAGACGTGCACCATCAGCGAGACGAAGGTGACGACGACCATCATCAACGCCGTCAGGCCGTCGACGAGAAAGCCGATCTCCATCTTCAGGCGGCCCGGCGAGCCCGGGCCGCCGAGCGTCATCCACTCGTAGATCGTGGCGTTGAAGCGCGCGCCGTCGGCAACCACAGAGTACAGCACCCAGGCCGACATGACGAAGGCGATCGCCACGCCGAGGATGGTGACGGTGTGCGCGCCGCGGCGCCCGACCTGGCGGCCGAACAGGCCGGCGACGACGGCGCCGACCAGCGGCGCGAGCGGGACGGCGAGGAGCAGACCGGAAGAGAGTTGTGCTGACATGCGCCCGCCCTAGCCTTTCAGCGTATCGAGCTCGTCGACGGCGATCGTCGAGCGGGTGCGGAACAGCACGACCAGGATCGCCAGCCCGATCGCCGACTCGGCGGCGGCGACGGTGAGGATGAAGAACACGAATACCTGGCCGGCCATGTCGCCCAGGTAGTACGAGAAGGCGACGAAGTTCAGGTTGACCGCAAGCAACATCAGCTCGATCGCCATCAGCAGCACGATCAGGTTCTTGCGGTTGAGGAAGATGCCGATCACCGACAGCGCGAACAGGATCGCGCCGAGCGTGAGGTAGTGGCCGAGGGTGACGGAGCCGACGTTCATCGCCTGTCCCCCACGGGCGCCGCCGCGTCGCTCACCGCGTCATGCGCCACGGACTCGGGCTTCATCGAGACCAGGCGTACCCGGTCGGCCTTCTTCGCCTTGACCTGCTCGGAAGGATCCATGTGCTTGGAGTCCTTGCGCGCGCGCAGGGTCAGCGAGATCGCGGCGATGATGGCGACGAGCAGGATGACGGCGGCGATCTGCAGCGGATAAAGGTAGTTGGTGTAGACCTCGACGCCGAGCAGTTTGGTGTTGCCGAGCTTGAGCGCCGCCGCGCTGAGCGGCCGCGCCTCGGTGACGTAAAAGCCGGGAATCAGCACCGCCGCCATCTCCAGCGCGATGACCACGCCGACCAGCAGGGCGACCGGAAAGTGCTTCCAGAAGCCGACCCGAAGCGACGCGGTGTCGACGTCGAGCATCATCACGACGAACAGGAACAGCACCATGACCGCGCCGACGTAGACGAGCACCAGCGCGATCGCCAGGAACTCGGCGCGCAGCAGGATCCAGACGCACGACGCGCTGAAAAAGGCGAGCACGAGGTAGAGCGCCGCGTAGACGGGGCTGCGCGCCGTGATGACGCGAAACGCCGCGAATAGCAGGACGATCGAGAAAACGTAGAACAGAGCGGTGGCTGTCGTCATGGCAATCGGTGCGCGCACGCTTGCTCGCGCCGCCTGTGCTCCGGGCGGCGCTTCGCTTCAGCGGTATTTGGCGTCTGCCTCCTTTGCCGCGGCGATCTCGGGTTCGTAGCGGTCGCCGACGGCGAGCAGCATGTCTTTCGTGAAGTAGAGGTCGCCCCGCTTTTCGCCGTGGTACTCGAAGAGGTGCGTCTCGACGATCGAGTCGACCGGGCAGCTCTCTTCGCAGAAGCCGCAGAAGATGCACTTGGTCAGGTCGATGTCGTAGCGCGTCGTGCGCCGCGAGCCATCGTCTCGCACGTCGCTTTCGATGGTGATGGCGAGCGCCGGGCAGACCGCCTCGCAGAGCTTGCAGGCGATGCAGCGCTCTTCGCCGTTCTCGTAGCGACGCAAGGCATGCAGGCCGCGAAAGCGCGGGCTGAGCGGCGTCTTTTCTTCCGGGTACTGGACGGTCACCTTCTTCGAGAGAAAGTGGCGGCCGGTGAGGCGCATGCCTTTGAACAACTCGCCGAGCATGAAGCTCGACAGGAAGTCCTTGATCGGTGTGGCTTCGGCCATGGCTCTGCCTCTACTTCCAGATGTTCCACGGCGACTGGATCACCAGTCCGACGACGACCAGCCAGATCAACGTGACCGGAATGAAGATCTTCCAGCCGAGCCGCATGATCTGGTCGTAGCGAAAGCGCGGGAAAGTGGCGCGCACCCAGAGGAACAGGGTGGCGATGACGAAGGTCTTGGCGAACAGCCAGAACCAGTTCCAGAGCCAGCCCGTGCTGACGACCCAGCCCGGCGTGTCCATGCCGACGACGGCGAACGAGACCGGTGCCATCCAGCCGCCGAGGAACATCACCGAGGCCAGCGTCGAGACGAGGATGATGTTCGCGTACTCGGCAAGGAAGAACATCGCGAAGGCCATGCCCGAGTACTCGACCATGTGGCCGGCGACGATCTCGGACTCGCCCTCGACGACGTCGAACGGCGCGCGGTTGGTCTCGGCGATGCCGGAGATGACGTAGACGGCGAAGATCGGCAGCAGCGGCAGCCAGTTCCAGCTCAGGAACGAAACTCCGTGCTCGGCGAAGAAGCCTTTGCCCTGGCCGAGCACGATGTCGGTCATGTTGAGGCTGCCCGAAACCATGAGCACGACGACGAGCGCAAAGCCCATCGCGATCTCGTAGCTGACCATCTGCGCCGAAGCGCGCAGCGCGCCGAGGAAGGCGTATTTCGAGTTCGAGGCCCAGCCGGCGATGATCACGCCGTAGACCTCCATCGAGGTGATCGCCATCAGGAAGAGCAGGCCGGCGTTGATGTTCGAGAGCGCCTTCTCCGGCCCGAACGGCACGACCGCCCAGGCGGCGAGCGCCGGCATGATGGTCATGACCGGGCCGAGGAAGAACAGGCCCTTGTTGGCCGCGGTCGGAACGATGATCTCCTTGAACATCAGCTTGACCGCGTCGGCAATCGGCTGCAACAGGCCGAGCGGGCCGACCCGGTTGGGCCCGGGGCGGATCTGGCTCCAACCGATCGCCTTTCGCTCCCAGAGCGTCAGGTAGGCGACGCAGAGCATCAAGGGCACCAGCAGCGCGATGATCTTCGTCAAAGACCAGGCCACAGGCCAATCTCCGCCGGTCAGGGCATGAACGAATCGGGAGACGTAGTCGAATATCACTTCGACTAGCCCGACGTCAGCGCAGTTTGGTCGACCGTCTCGACCGACAGTTCGAGGCGACCGAACATCGCGCCGAGGGGCGCGGTGACCGGATGCGCAGCGGCGATGCGAAGCACGTTCGAGGCGAGGGAGGGATCGATTCGCGCCGGCAACACGATGGAAGCACCGCCCTGCGTGACGCGAACGAGCGTGCCGTCGACGATGCCGCGCTCGGCGGCCAGTTCGCTCGGCACGCCGATGGTCGGCGGCCGGGCATCGGCGGTCATTTGCAGCGCGCTGGCACGGCGCACGATCGGATCGGTGGCGTAGATCGGGACGTCGGCGATGCGCTCGATCGCATCGTCGCCGGCTGGCACGCGAAGCGACTCGGTCGCACCCGTTGCGTCGGCGTGGGCGGCCAGCCGCGCCGGAATCGTCGCGGCGTCACCGAGCGCTTCGGCGCGCACATCTTCCGAGGTCTCGAAGGCGAAGCCGGGCAGCCCGAGCAGGTTGCCGAGAACGCGCAGCACCTTCCAGGCCGGCCGCGCCTCGCCCAAGGGCTTGACGACGCCGTGAAAGCTCTGCACCCGCCCCTCGGCGTTGACGAAGGTGCCCGAGGTCTCGGTGAAGGGCACGATGGGCAACAGCACGTCGGCGAGCTCATCGCCGGGCGCCGGCTTGAACGTGGTCAGCGACACGACCATCTCGGCGCCGCGCAGGGCGGCCACCGCGGCAGCGCCGTCGGCCGCGTCGAGCGCTGGCTCGACATTCATCAGCACGAAGGCCTTGAGCGGCGTGGTGCTGCCGAGCATGCGCGCGGCGCTCGCACCGCCCTCGCCCGGCATCGCGCCCGCGAGTTGGGCACCCACCGCGTTGCCGCCGTCGACCAGCCAGCCGAAGCTGGCGCCGGTCTGCTCGGCGATCCATCGTGCCAGGCGTTCGATCGTGGCCGACTCGGGGTGCTGCGCCGCGGCGTTGCCGAGCAGCACTGCTTTGCGTTCGCCGCCGAGCAAGGCGGTGGCGACGGCCTTGGCGTCGTCGCTGGGCCGGCCTTCCGCCGGCGCCGGCACGCCCTTGGCACCGGCGACATGGCCGGCGATGTCGGCGAGCGCCTGCGGCCAGGCGCTCGGCGCAAGGGCGAGGCTGGCGCCCATCGGCATCAGCCAGTCGTCGCGCAAGGCGTGCAGGCTCATCACCCTGGCGCCCCTCTTCGTGGCCTGGCGAAGTCGGGACGCGAAGAGCGGATGGTCCTTGCGCAGGAACGAGCCGACGACGAGCACGCGCTGCAGGTCGGAAAGCGAAGCGATCGAGCGGCCGAGCCAGCGGACGCCCGAGCCCGCGGGCGCCGGCGCCGCCTCGCGCAGCCGCGTGTCGATGTTCTCGCTGCCGAGGCCGCGCATCAGCTTGGCGAGCAGGTGCAGCTCTTCGACGGTGCCGATCGGCGAGGCCAGCGCGCCGACGCTTTGCGCGCCATGCTCGACCGAGATCTGCGTCAGGCCCCGTGACACGTAGTCGAGCGCCGCGGTCCAGTCGACCGCCTTCCATTCGCCGCCCTGGCGGAGCATCGGCGTGGTCAGCCGCTCCGGTGAGTTGAAGGCTTCGTACGAGAAGCGGTCGCGGTCGGCGAGCCAGCATTCGTTGACGTCATCGTTTTCGAGCGGCACGACGCGCATCACCTGCGCGCCCTTGACCTGGACGATCAGGTTGGCGCCGGTCGAATCGTGCGGGCTGACGCTCTTCCGCCGCGACAGCTCCCAGGTGCGGGCGCTGTAGCGGAACGGCTTGCTCGTCAGGGCGCCGACCGGGCAGATGTCGATCATGTTGCCCGACAGCTCGGAGTCGATCGTCTCGCCGGCGACGGTCGTGATCTCGGAATGCTCGCCGCGATGGATCATGCCGAGCTCCATCACCCCGGCCACTTCCTGGCCGAAGCGGACGCAGCGCGTGCAATGGATGCAGCGGTTCATCTCCTTCATCGAGATGAGGGGGCCGACGTCTTTCGGGAAGACGACCCGCTTGTCCTCGTCGTAGCGCGAGCTCGAGGCGCCGTAGCCGACCGCCAGGTCCTGCAGCTGGCACTCGCCGCCCTGGTCGCAGATCGGGCAATCGAGCGGATGGTTGATGAGCAGGAACTCCATCACCCCCTGCTGGGCGTTGAGCGCCTTGTCGCTCCTGGTGCGGACGATCATGCCCTGGGTCACCGGCGTGGCGCAGGCGGGCATCGGCTTGGGTGCCTTCTCGATGTCGACCAGACACATCCGGCAGTTGGCCGCAATGGTCAGCTTCTTGTGATAGCAGAAGTGCGGGATGTAGGTGCCGGCGATGTCGGCCGCATGCATCACCATGCTGCCCTCGGGCACCGAGACCTTCTGGCCGTCGAGGTCGATCTCGATCATGGCGGCGCCGCCCGGCCGCCCGAAGGCGCCGACGCGCCCCCTCGGAGGGCAGCGAACGAAGTGAGCGTGGGGGCGATCATGAGGCGAGCGACTCTTTCACCTTCGCCGGCACCGCGGTGGCGGGCGGGGCCTGATGCTTTTCGATCAAAGCCACGAACTCGTCGCGAAAGTGCTTGATCATGGCCCGCACCGGCATCGCCGCGGCGTCGCCGAGGGCGCAGATGGTGCGGCCCCGGATGTTGTCGCTGACCGAGTTGAGCAGGTCGATGTCCTGCATCCGGCCCTGGCCGTTGGCGATGCGATCGACCATGCGGTAGAGCCAACCCGTGCCCTCGCGGCAGGGCGTGCACTGGCCGCAGCTCTCGTGCATGTAGAAGTACGAGAGTCGCAGCAGCGAATGGACCATCGAGCGCGAGTCGTCCATGACGATGACCGCACCCGAGCCGAGCATCGAGCCGGCCTTGGCGATGGCGTCGTAGTCCATCGTCAGGGTGTTCATGATCGCTGCCGGCAGCACCGGCGCCGACGAGCCGCCGGGAATCACCGCCTTGAGGGTGCGCCCCTCGGTCACCCCGCCGGCAAGCTCGAGCAGCTTGGTGAAAGGCGTGCCGAGCGGCACCTCGTAATTGCCCGGTTTTTGCACGTCGCCGACGACCGAGAAGATCTTCGTGCCGCCGTTGTTCGGCTTGCCGATCTCGAGATAGGCCGGGCCGCCGTTGACGATGATCCAGGGCACCGCGGCGAAGGTCTCGGTGTTGTTGATCGTCGTCGGCTTGCCGTACAGACCGTAGCTGGCCGGGAATGGCGGCTTGAAGCGCGGCTGCCCCTTCTTGCCTTCGAGCGACTCGAGCAGCGCCGTCTCTTCGCCGCAGATGTAGGCACCAAAGCCGTGGCAGGCGTGCAGCTGGAAATTCCAGGCCGAGCCGACGATCTTCTCGCCCAGGTAGCCGGCGGCACGCGCTTCTTCCAGCGCCTCTTCGAAGCGCTCGTAGACCTCGAAGATCTCGCCGTGGATGTAGTTGTAGGCGACCGCCACGCCCATCGCATAGGCCGCGATCGCCATGCCCTCGATGACGATGTGCGGGTTGAACATCAGCAAGTCGCGGTCCTTGCAGGTGCCAGGCTCGCCTTCGTCGGAATTGCAGACCAGGTATTTGGCGCCGGGGAACTGGCGCGGCATGAAGCTCCACTTCAGGCCGGTCGGAAAGCCGGCGCCGCCACGGCCGCGCAGGCCCGAGGCCTTGACCTCGGCAATCACCTGCTCGGGCGTCATGCCGACGCCGTCGCCTGCTTCGTTGAGCAGGATCTTGCGCAGCGCCTTGTAGCCGCCGCGCGCTTGGTAGTCCTTCAAGCGCCAGTTCTTGCCGTCGAGGCCGGCGTAGATCTGCGGCTCGATGTGCCGGCCGTGAAAGCAGGTCTCGGTGCCGGTCGCCTGGAAGCGGGAAAGATCGGGCATGGCGCTCATGATTCGGCAAGCGCCGACGGCGCACGCAAGGACGAGACCAGGTCGTCGAGCCGCGCGTCGCTCATGAAGCTCACCATCTGCAGATCGTTGACGAGCAGCACCGGCGCGTCGGCGCAGGCGCCTAGGCACTCGGCCTTCTGCACCGTGAAGGCGCCGTCGGCCGTCGTGCCGCCCTCGTCGATGCCGAGCGACGCGCACAGGTGCTCGAGCGCACGCTGGCCGCCGCGCAGCTGGCACGGCAGGTTGGTGCAGACGTTGAGCTTGACGCGACCGACCGGCGCCTGGTTGAACATGTTGTAGAAGGTCGTCACCTCGCGCACCGCGATCGGTGGCATGCCGAGCGCCTCGGCGACGATGTCTTCGCTTTCGCGCGAGATGTAGCCGTGCTCCTTCTGCAGGATGGCCAGGCAGGCGATCACCGCCGAGGCCTTGCCTTCGGGCGGGTACTTGGCGATCTCGCGCGCGAAACCCTTCGCGGCAGCCTCGGAAAGCATTGCCCTGGAAGCAGAGCGATCGTTCATCGATCGATCTCCCCGAACACGATGTCCATGGTGCCGATGATGGCGACGGCATCGGCAATCATGTGGCCGCGCGCCAACTCGTCGAGCGCCGCGAGGTGCGGAAAGCCGGGCGCGCGGATCTTCAGACGGTAGGGCTTGTTGGCGCCATCGCTGACGATGTAGATGCCGAACTCGCCTTTCGGATGTTCGACGGCGGCATAGGCCTCGCCTTCGGGCACGCGAAAGCCTTCGGTGAAGAGCTTGAAGTGGTGGATCAGGTCTTCCATCCCGGTCTTCATCTCGACCCGCGACGGCGGCGCCACCTTGTGGTTTGAGGTGATCACCGGCCCCGGATTGGCCTGCAGCCAGTCGACGCACTGCCGGATGATGCGATTGGCCTGGCGCATTTCTTCAATGCGCACCAGGTAGCGATCGTACGTGTCGCCGTTGACGCCGAGCGGCACGTCGAAGTCCATCTTGTCGTAGACGTCGTAGGGCTGGTGCTTGCGCAGGTCCCAGAGGATGCCGGAGCCGCGCAGCATCGGCCCGGTGAAGCCGAGATTGAGGGCGCGCTCGGGCGTGACGACGCCGATGCCGACGGTGCGCTGTTTCCAGATGCGGTTGTCGGTGAGCAGGGTCTCGTACTCGTCGACCTTGGCCGGAAAGCGCTTCACGAAATCGTCGATGAAGTCGAGCAGCGAGCCATGC
>JANXXS010000299.1 GCA_025350505.1 Burkholderiales bacterium | reverse complement strand
CCTACGAGGTCGAGCGCGACGTCCGGATGATGTCGGGCGACACCACCGAGCTGGCCGGCTACGTGTTCACCTTCGGCGGCGTGAAGAACATCGACGGGCCGAACTACGACGGCGTGCAGGGCCGCTTCGAGGTGACGCGCGACGGCCGGCCGGTGGTCACGCTGAGGCCCGAAAAGCGCATCTACCGCGTCCAGCGCAATCCGATGACCGAGGCGGCGATCGACCCGGGCCCGACCCGCGACCTCTATGTGTCGCTCGGCGAGGAGGTCGATGGCGGCGCCTGGATCGTGCGCGTCTACTTCAAGCCCTTCATCGACTGGATCTGGGGCGGCTGCCTCTTGATGGCGATCGGCGGCGTGCTGGCCCTGAGCGACCGCCGCTATCGCGCCATGAAGCGGCAGGCGCGGGCCGCGTCCGCGCCGCTCGGGGCGACGGCATGACGACATCGCGACGCAGGACGGTCATCGCGAGCCGCTCGTTCGGCGCGCTGGCCGACACGGCGCTGCGATCTTGAGCGCGTTCTACCTGCTTGCCGTGGCGCTCGGCGTGCTGGCCGCGGCGCTGCTCGCACGGCCGCTGTGGTGGCCCTTCGGCAGGGCGGGCCGATCCGGATCGGGCGAGCAGGTGCAGGCGCTGGCCCGCCAGCTCAGGCAACTCGGCGAGCTGCACGGCGCCGGCGCGCTCGGCGCCGAAGCCTACGCCGAAGGCAAGGCGCTGCTCGAGCGCAAGCTGATCGCTGCCGTGACCGGCGCCGACGATGCGCCCGCGCTCCCGGCGAGGCCGGCACCCTCGCCGCGGCTGGCGGCGGGCCTGGCGGCATTCCTGGTCGTGATCGCGGGCGCCGGCTACCTGCGCTTCGGCGCACCGGGGCACCTCGACCTCGGCCCGGGTTCGGGTGCCGGAACGCTTGCGCGTGCCGGCGGCAGCGGCGAAGCGGCCGAGCCGAACGAAGAGGCCGCGTCGGCACCGCATGCGCTGGTGCCCGAGCAGGTCATGGCGATGGTCGACCAACTCGCCGAGCGACTCAAGTCCAGTCCCGACGACGGCGACGGCTGGCTCATGCTGGCCCGCTCGCAGGTCGTCCTGGGCAAGCATGCAGAGGCGGTCGAATCCTTCAAGCGAGCGGCGCGCTTGCGGCCGGACGATGCCAACCTCTTTGCCGACTATGCCGATGCGAAAGCGATGGCCGACGGTCGCAGTCTCGAAGGCGAGCCCACCAAGCTGGTCCTGCGCGCCCTCCAGCTCGACGCGAACAACCCGAAGGCGCTGGCGCTCGCCGGGACCGCGGCTTTCGACCGGCGCGACTACGCTGGCGCGGTGGCGTACTGGGAACGCCTCGTCAAGCTCGAGCCCGCCGACGCGGGCTACGCCCAGCAGGTGCGGGGTGGCATCGCCGAGGCGCGCCAGTTGGCCGGCATGCCGCCGGCGGCTCCTCCGGCCACCGACCCCACGCCGGCGCTCCTGGTCGCCAGCGTCAGCGGCACGGTCGAGCTCGCGCCGGCGCTGAAGGCTCGCACCAGCCCGGACGACACGGTGTTCGTGTTCGCGCGTGCCATCGACGGGCCGCGCATGCCGCTGGCCATCCTACGCAAGCAGGTTCGCGACCTTCCGCTGCGCTTCACCCTCGACGACGAGATGGCGATGTCGCCCGACGCCAAGCTGTCGGGTGCGTCGCGCGTCGTCGTCGGTGCGCGCGTCTCGAAGAGCGGCGATGCCATGCCGCGCCCCGGCGACCTGCAGGGCCAGCTCGACGCCGTCGCGGTCGGTGCCCGCGAGCTGAAGGTGGAAATCAACCAGGAAGTGAGCAGGTAGTTCGAGACGCGCCGCGGCGCCAACCTCGAGCCGGGCCGAACGCCATGGAATACCACCTACTGATCTACGTCGCCGTGATCCTGGGCCTGCTGCTGCTCTACAAGCGGCGGCACAAGCGCAAGGAGCGCGTCCATGTCGAGGACCTGAAGCAGGCCGTCGCGCTCGGCCTGACCGAGCCGCAGTCGTTGCACCCGGTGATCGATCCGCTGCGCTGCATCGGCTCCGGCTCCTGCGCCAGGGCCTGCCCGGAGCAGGCGATCGGCATCATCAACGGCAAAGCGGTGCTGACCAACGGCGCCCACTGCATCGGCCACGGCGCCTGCCTGACGGCCTGCCCGGTCGAGGCGATCGAGCTGGTGTTCGGCACCGAGAAGCGAGGCGTCGACATTCCCAACGTCCGGCCCAATTTCGAGTCCAACGTGCCCGGCATCTTCATCGCCGGCGAGCTCGGCGGCATGGGACTGATCCGCAAGGCGGCAGAGCAGGGCCGGCAGGCAGTGGACTCGATCCGCAACCGCAAGGTGTCGGCGACGACCGATTTCGATCTGGTCATCGTCGGCGGCGGCCCGGCCGGCCTCTCTGCCGGCCTGTCGGCGATCGAGAACCGCCTGCGCTACAAGCTGATCGAGCAGGAGGACTCGCTCGGCGGCTCGGTCTACCACTATCCGCGCAACAAGATCGCCATGACCGCGCCGGTCAAGCTGGCCCTGATCGGCTCGGTGAACATGGGCGAGATCCAGAAGGAGAAGCTGCTCGAGTTCTGGCACGGCGTCGTCGCCAACACGGGGCTGCAGATCGCGCTTTCGGAGCGGATGAACAACGTCGAGCGCAAGGACGACGGCAGCTTCATCGTCCACAGCAGCAAGGGGACGTATTCGACGGGCTCGGTGTTGCTCGCGATCGGCCGGCGCGGCTCGCCGCGCAAGCTCGACGTGCCGGGCGAGGAGACCTCCAAGGTCGTCTACCGGCTGATCGATGCCGAGCAGTACCGGAACATGGCCGTGCTCGTCGTTGGCGGCGGCGACAGCGCCCTCGAGGCGGCGATCGCGCTTTCGGAGCAGCAGGGGACGACGGTGACGCTGAGCTACCGCAGCGAGGCCTTCGCCCGCGTCAAGGCGAAGAACCGGACGCGTCTCGAGGAGCAGGAGCGCGCCGGACGGATCCGCGTGATGCTGAAGTCGGAGATCGCGTCGATCCAGCAGAAGAGCGTGACGGTCGAGGGCAGCAATGAGGAGTTGCCGAACGACGCGGTCATCGTTTGCGCCGGCGGCCTGCTGCCGACGCCGCTGTTGAAGCAGGTGGGCATCGAGTTCGAGACGAAGTACGGGACGGCCTAGTCTGCGCGGCGAAATCCGTCAGCCCCTGGGTGAGTAGGCCATACACCAGCCGTTCGGCGAGACTTCTCCGTCGACGATCGCGCAGCTACCTTTGCCCGAAGGAGTGGCCGAGAAGAGGCGACAGGTTGCGCAGGTCTTGCCGTCCTTCGGTCTTTCCTGGTATGTAAAATCCCGCTTGTCAGCCTTGGCTGCGTTTGCCCTGTCGGGCCAGCCGACTGCGCTCGCCATCGCCACGCCGAGCAAAAGGCGGGTGCCTCTGACCAGGCCGTGGCGGCGAGTGGTGAATTCGTCTTGCACGTCCATCGCGATCTCTCCTCTTCGAACGGGTCGTCGTGCCCGCATCTTTCCGTGTCAGAA
>JANXXS010000264.1 GCA_025350505.1 Burkholderiales bacterium | reverse complement strand
CTTTCGGTGGCCGATTCGATGATCAAGACCGGCCTCGCCACGAAGGCACTGGTGATCGGCTCGGAGGTGTTCTCGCGCATCCTCGACTTCAAGGACCGCACCACCTGCGTGCTGTTCGGCGACGGCGCCGGCGCCGTCGTGCTGGAGGCGAGCGACACGCCCGGCATCCTGGCGACCGAACTGCATGCCGATGGCCGCCACGTCGGCATTCTTTGCGTGCCCGGCACCGTGTCCGGAGGCAAGGTGCTCGGCGATCCGCTGCTCAAAATGGATGGGCGGGCGGTGTTCAAGCTCGCCGTCTCGGTGCTCGACAGCGTCGCCCGCTCGGTGCTCGCGAAGGCCGGTCGCACCGAGGCCGACATCGACTGGCTGATCCCGCACCAGGCCAACATCCGCATCATGCAGAGCACGGCGAAGAAGCTGAAGCTTGCAGCGGAAAAGCTGATCGTCACCGTCGACCGCCATGGCAACACCTCGGCCGCTTCGATCCCGCTGGCGCTCGACGAGGCGGTTCGCGAGGGCACGATCAAGCGCGGCGATACGGTGATGCTCGAAGGCGTCGGCGGCGGCTTCACCTGGGGCGCCGCCCTGTTCGACCTGTAGATGAAGCCCTTTGCATTCGTCTTCCCCGGCCAGGGCTCGCAGTCCGTCGGCATGCTCGACGCCTGGGGCGACCACCCGGCCGTACGGCACACGCTCGACGAAGCCTCGGCGGCGCTCGGCGAGGACATCGGCCGCCTCATCCGCGAGGGCCCGAAGGACCAGCTCGACCTGACGACCAACACCCAGCCGCTGATGCTCACCGCCGCTGTGGCCTGCTACCGCGCCTGGCTGGCCGAGACACAGGCCGCCCCCGACGTCGTGGCCGGGCACTCGCTCGGCGAGTACAGCGCGCTCGTCGTCGCAGGCTCGCTGAGGCTGGCCGATGCGCTGCCGCTGGTGCGCTTTCGCGCCCAGGCAATGCAGGAGGCGGTGCCGGTCGGCGTCGGCGCGATGGCGGCCATCCTCGGTCTCGATGCGCAAGCGGTGCGCGCCGGCTGCAGCGCGGCCGCCGAGGCGACCGGCGAAACCGTCGCGGCGGTCAACTACAACGACCCGAAGCAGACCGTCATCGCCGGCACCAGGGCCGGCGTCGACAAGGCTTGCGAGCTGCTCAAGGCGGCGGGTGCGAAACGCGCCCTGTTGCTCGCCGTCTCGGCGCCGTTCCATTCGCAGCTGATGAAGCCGGCCGCCGAACGCCTGCGCGAGCGGCTCGCGACTGTATTGATCGATGCGCCCTTCATTCCCGTCATCGACAACATCGACGTGAAGAGCGAGACCGAGCCGTCGGCGATCCGCGACGCGCTGTATCGCCAGGCCTACGGCGCGGTGCGCTGGGAAGAGACGATCCGCGCGATTCGCGGCCGTGGCGTGACGCACATCTTCGAATGCGGGCCGGGCAAGGTGCTCGCCGGCATGGTCAAGCGCATCGACGCCGATGCGGTATCGGCGGCGGTGTTCGATCCGGCGTCGCTGGCTGACGCGAAGGCGCTTCTGCAATGAGCGACGCTGCCGGCATCGCCGAAGCACAGGTCGCCTTCGTCACCGGCGCATCGCGCGGCATCGGTCGCGCCATCGCCGCCGAGCTGGCGAAGAAGGGTTTTCGCGTCACCGGCACGGCGACGACCAAGGCCGGCGCCGCGGCGATCGGCGAGGCGCTCGCTGCGTTTCCCGGCTGCCAGGGCATCGTCCTCGACGTCACCGATGGCGCCGCGGTCGGCGCCGCCATCGATGCCGTCGTCAAGGCCTCGGGCGGCCTGCACGTGCTCGTCAACAACGCCGGCATCACCCGCGACATGCTTTCGATGCGCATGAAGGACGAGGACTGGCATGCCGTGATCGCCACCAACCTCACGGCCGTGTTCCGCACCAGCCGCGCCGCGCTCAGGCCGATGATGAAGCAGCGCTACGGGCGCATCGTCAACATCACCTCGGTGGTTGGGGCGAGCGGCAACCCGGGCCAGGCCAACTACGCGGCGGCCAAGGCCGGCGTCGCGGGCATGACGCGCTCGCTTGCGCGCGAGGTCGGCAGCCGGGGCATCACCGTCAATTGCGTGGCGCCGGGCTTCATAGAAACCGACATGACGAAAGCGCTGGGCGACGCGCAGACCGCGGCGCTGCTCGCGCAGATCCCGCTCGGCCGGCTCGGCCAGGCCGCCGAGATCGCCCACGCGGTCGCCTTTCTCGCCTCGCCCGAAGCCGGCTACATCACCGGCACCGAGCTGCACGTCAACGGCGGCATGCTGATGGTCTGACACGGGGCGACCAGCCCTGCGCGGCCGATCGCCGGTGCATCGGAACGGGCATTCTCAAGCCGTAGAATCCGCGTCTACTTTTTCACACACTCCCGGAGGAGTCATGAGCGACATAGAAGCACGAGTCAAGAAGATCATCGCCGAGCAATTGGGCGTTCCCGAGGCTGACGTGGCCAACGAAAAGGCCTTCGTCGCCGACCTGGGCGCCGACTCGCTCGACACGGTCGAACTCGTGATGGCGCTCGAAGACGAGTTCGGCATCGAGATCCCCGACGAAGAGGCCGAGAAGATCACGACCGTCCAGCTCGCGATCGACTACGCCCAGAAGCACCAGAAGGCGGCCTGAGCTGCCGGTTTCTTCGATGCAAGGTCGCGCATGAGCTCCCGCCGCGTCGTCGTCACCGGGCTCGGCCTGATCAGCCCGGTTGGCAACAGCGTCGACGAAGGCTGGCAGAACCTGCTTGCAGGCCGCTCCGGCATCGGCCCGATCACCAAGTTCGACGCGTCCGCTTTTTCCTGCCGCTTCGCCGGCGAGGTCAAGGGCTTCAAGGTCGAGGAGTACTTCCCGGCCAAGGACGCGCGGCACATGGATACCTTCATCCACTACGGCTTGGCCGCGTCGATCCAGGCGATCCGCGATGCCGGCCTGCCGACCAAGGATGAACTGAGCCAGGAGGAGGCCGAGCGCATCGGCTGCCTGATCGGCTCGGGCATCGGCGGCCTGCCGCTCATCGAGGACACCAAGGCTGAGCTCGAGAAGCGCGGGCCGCGGCGCATCACGCCGTTCTTCGTGCCGGCCTCGATCATCAACATGATCTCGGGCCACGTCTCGATCATGTTCGGGTTTCAGGGGCCGAACCTGGCCATCGTCACCGCCTGCACCACGGGGCTGCACTCGATCGGCATGGCCGGCCGGCTGATCGAGCACGGCGACGCCGACGTCATGATCGCCGGCGGCTCGGAAGCCACGGTATCGCCACTCGGCATCGGCGGCTTCGCGGCCGCGCGCGCTCTCTCGACCCGCAACGACGACCCGCAGACCGCGTCGCGGCCGTGGGACAAAGACCGCGACGGCTTCGTCCTCGGCGAGGGCGCCGGCGTCGTCGTGCTCGAAGAGTACGAGCATGCGAAGCGGCGCGGCGTCAGGATCTACGCCGAGCTGGTCGGCTTCGGCATGGGCGCCGACGCCTTCCACATGACGGCGCCGAACGTCGACGGGCCGAAGCGCGCGATGAGCGCGGCGCTGCGCTCGGCGGCGCTGAACGGCGACCAGATCCAGTACCTCAACGCGCACGGCACCTCGACGCCGCTCGGCGACGTCAACGAGACCAACGCGATCAAGCTGGCCTTCGGCGACCACGCGAAAAAGCTCGTCGTCAACTCGACCAAGTCGATGACCGGCCACCTGCTCGGCGGCGCCGGCGGCATCGAGTCGGTGTTCACCATCCTGGCCGTTCAGAACCAGATCTCGCCGCCAACGATCAACATCTTCAACCAGGATCCTGAGTGCGACCTGGACTACTGCGCCAACACGGCGCGCGAGATGAAGATCGAATATGCCGTGAAGAACAACTTCGGCTTCGGCGGCACCAACGGCACGCTTGTCTTCAAGCGCGTGTGACGGCAGGTCCCGCCGGCGGTTCGGCCGATGCGAGGCGCCCCTCCTTGCGAGATCGCGGTCGGCCGTTGCCGGGCCTGGACCTTCGCCGTCGTCCTGGTCGCGGTCGCCGGACTCGGCGCGTTGGCAGCCTGGCTGGCGTCGTCGCCGCTCGGCGAGAGCACATGGGCTCGCGGCGGCATCGCCGCGGCGTCGCTCGCGGTCGTCGCCCTGGCGGCGTCCTTGCTCCGCAGCACTGCGCTGGTCTTGCGCTGGGACGGCGCGCGATGGTCGGTCGCCTCGCCAGTTGCCTCGGCCGTCGTGCCGGCCCCGGGTGAGTTGCTCGTGGCGCTCGACCTGGGCACCTTCCTGCTGCTTTGGTTCCTGCCCGAAGGCCGGTCGGGGCCGTGCGCCGTGCGCTGGATTCCGGTCGAGCGGCGCGGCCTCGAACGCGAATGGCACGCGTTTCGATGTGCTGTATATTCGCCGCGGCCCGCCGCCGGACCCTCCGTCGCGGACCGCAGACTCCCTGAATGAATGCACCGGACGCCGACGCCCCGCTCATCGCGCGTGTCAAGCAAGGCGACGTCAAGGCTTTCGAGATGCTCGTCGTCAAGTACCAGCGGCGCATCGAGCGCCTCATCGGGAGGATGGTGCGCGACGTCGATCTGGTGCCGGACATCGCCCAAGAGACCTTCATCCGCGCCTATCGCGCCATTCCCCAGTTTCGCGGCGAGAGCGCCTTCTACACCTGGCTGTACCGGATCGCCGTCAATACGGCGAAGAAGGCACTCATGGAGCTGAAGCGCGACCCGCTTGTCACCGAGTCGGCGCGCGCCAGCCGCGACGAGGACGACGATCGCTCGCCGGCCGAGAACGAACTCACGGATGGCGAGACGCCGGAGGCGCTACTGGCCAGCAAACAGATTGCCGCCGCAGTGAACTTTGCGATCCAGGGCTTGTCGGAGGAACTGCGGCAGGCGATCACCTTGCGCGAGATCGAGGGTCTCACCTACGAAGAGATCGCCGAGTTGATGAACTGCCCGATCGGCACCGTCCGTTCGCGGATCTTCCGGGCACGCGAGGCGATCGCGGAGCGGCTTCGGCCGTTGCTGGGTACCCGGGAGGGTGAGCGTTGGTGAGTGCATCGAGCGGCGGGCCCCGGGTCCGCCGTTCGCGTTGTGGTTGAAGCGGAGACGGATATGTCGGCAGGATTGATGAACGGTTCGACGGAAGCGGAGCGGCTTTCCGCCCTGGTCGACGGCGAGACCGACGGAGCGGCCTCCGACGCGGCCTGCGCCGGCTGGAGGGCCGACGCCGAGCTGCGTCGCACCTGGCACGCATGGCAGTTGATCGGCGACGTGCTGCGCTCGGAAGACCTGGCCTCGAGCGCGTCACGGGACCATCGCTTCCTCGTCGCGCTGCGCGTGCGCCTGGCCACCGAGCCGGTCGTCCTCGCGCCTGCCGCCTTGCTGCCAGCGGCCGAATCGCCCGACGCCGGACAGCGCGCTTTGTCTTCCCGGCGCGTCGCAGGCCGCTGGATGCTGCCGTCGGCGGTCGCCGCCGGTTTCGTGCTTGTGTTCGGAACCTTCGCGCTCCTGCGGCCGGCCGGCAGCCCGGCGAATCCGGCGACCGCTGTTGCCCAGGCCGGCGCCGGCGCCGAGGTCGCTTCGCCGCTGCGCGAGGTCTCGGACCGCGAGTCTTCGGCGCCGACGTCGGCGGTCGTCGTCAACGGCAAGCTGATCCGCGATGCCCGTCTCGATCGCTACCTCGCCGCGCACAAGCAGTTCGCCGGCACGTCGGCGCTCGGCGTGCCGTCGGCCTTCCTGCGCAGCGCGACGGTCGACGCCGAGCCGCGCTGAAGCCCCGCCTCGCACACCGCTGCATGCTGCCGCACCCGCTCGCCACGCTCGCCTTCGCCTTCGCCGCGATCGCCGGCGTTCCGGCGGCGGCGGCAGAGCCTCAGTCCGGCGCGGCGCCGCCGAACGAAGTGCGTGCCTGGTTGCTGCGCATCCATGACGCGGCAAGCCGCCGCAACTTCCAGGGCACCTTCGTCGTCAGCGGCGGTGGCAGCGTCGCCAGCGCGCGGATCTCGCATTTTCACGACGGTCCGAACCAGTACGAGCGCATCGAGTCGCTCGATGGCCGCCAGCGCAAGGTCTTTCGCTACAACGACGTCGTCCATACCGTCTGGCCGGCCAGCCACGTCGCGATGATCGAACAGCGCGGCCTGCTCAGCTCGTTTCCGGCGCTGCTGCAAGCCGGCGACGACGGCCTCGCCGAGTGGTACGAGCTGCAGCTTGAAGGCGTCGATCGCGTTGCCGGCCATGAAGCCGACATGCTTGCGGTCAGGCCGCGCGACAACGTGCGTTACGGCTACCGCTTGTGGGCCGATCGCGCCTCGGGGCTTTTGCTGCGCGCCGACGTGATCGGCGAGCACGGTGAAGCGCTCGAGACCTCGGCGTTCTCCGACGTGTCGATCGGCGTTCGACCGCAGCCCGACAGCATCGTGCAGGCGATGCGCAGGCTCGACGGCTATCGCGTCGTCAAGCCGGTGCTGACGCCGACGCGGCTCGACGCCGAAGGCTGGACTTTGCGGCCTACCGCGCCGGGCTTCAAGCTCGTGAGCTGCATCAGCCGGCAGATGGAGGCGCTCGGCGAGCCTGTCGCCGACGCCCTCTCGCCGCCGGTCGTCCAGACCATCTATTCCGATGGACTGACCTACGTCTCTGTGTTCATCGAGCGCTATCGGGCCGAGCGGCACACCCATCCGATGCTCGCCTCGCTCGGCGCGACGCAGACGCTCAGCCAGCGCCAGGGCGACTGGTGGGTGACGGTGGTCGGCGACACGCCGCCCGCCACGTTGAAGTCGTTCGCTGCCGCGCTCGAGCGCAAGAAGCCGTAGCGTTGGCCGCTGCCGGCAAAGACTGCACACTTCCGTTCCACGTTCGTCGACCCATCGATCCGACAGGTGTTCCACATGCAACCGCTCTCGCCCTTCCTCGCTCGTCCCACCGGCCGCCACGGCTTCGCGGCGCTGGTCCTCGCGCTCAGCCTCGTTGCCACGGCGGCGCCGCAGCCGGCCAGGGCGCAGGGCCTGCCCGACTTCACCGAGCTGGTTGAAAGGGTCGGTCCGGCCGTCGTCAACATTCGCACCACTGAGCGGGGCCGCGCCGCGCGAGGGCCGGGTGGCGGCGAGATGGACGAAGACATGCTCGAGTTCTTCCGCCGCTTCGGCCTGCCGATGCCGAACCGGCCGAACCCGCGCTCGCCGCAGCAGCCGGGCGACGGCGACCCGCAGCCGCGCGGCGTCGGCTCGGGCTTCATCCTCAATGCCGACGGCTACGTGATGACGAACGCCCACGTCGTCGAAGGCGCCGACGAGGTCATCGTGACGCTTGCCGACAAGCGCGAGTTCAAGGCGAAGATCGTCGGCGCCGACAAGCGCTCCGACGTCGCCGTGGTCAAGATCGAGGCGAGCGGCCTGCCCACCGTACGCATCGGCGACGTCGGCAAGCTCAAGGTCGGCGAGTGGGTGATCGCGATCGGCTCGCCGTTCGGCCTGGAGAGCACGGTGACCGCAGGCATCGTGAGTGCCAAGTCGCGTGACACCGGCGACCTGCTGCCGCTGATCCAGACCGACGTGGCGATCAACCCGGGCAACTCAGGCGGTCCCCTGATCAACATGCGTGGCGAGGTCGTCGGCATCAACTCGCAGATCTACAGCCGATCCGGCGGCTACCAGGGCATCTCGTTCGCAATCCCGATCGACGAAGCGGCGCGTGTCTCCGATCAACTCCGCGCCGGCGGGCGCGTCATTCGTGGCCGCATCGGCGTCGTCATCGATCGCGTCACCCGCGAGGTGGCCGAGTCGATCGGCCTCGGCAAGCCGGCCGGCGCGCTGGTGCGCACGGTCGAGGCGGGTGGCCCGGCCGACAAGGCGGGCGTCGAGGCCGGCGACATCATCACCAAGGTCGATGCCAGGACGGTCGAGACGTCGGGCGAGCTGCCGCGCATCATCGGCGGCATCAAGCCGGGCAGCAAGGCGAGCCTGCAGGTGTTTCGCCGCGGCGGCTACCGCGACCTGCCGGTCGTCGTCGCCGAAATGGAGCCCGAGCGCGTCGCGGCGCGTCGGACCGACCGCGACGGCGCCAAGCCCGCGGCCCCGGTGAGCACGCTCGGCCTGGCCGTGTCCGACCTCACCGATGCGCAGAAGCGCGAGCTCAAGCTGAAGAACGGCGTTCGCGTCGAGACCGCGGAGGGGACGGCCGCGCGGGCCGGTATCCAGGTGGGCGACGTTATCGTCACCATCGACAACGTCGAGGTGACCAGCGCCAAGCAATTCGACGCGGCGGTCGCCAAGCTGGACAAGGCCAAACCGGTCACGCTTTTGGTGCGCCGGGGCGACGCTGCCAACTTCCTGATCCTTCGTCCGGCTCGATGAGAGAAAATAAACGGGTTAACCCTGATCTGGAGTGTGCGGTCGCCAACATTGCGCATGATCGGGGGACCGGATAGCGGCGGTTCTCCATATAAGAGCAGCGCGATTTGCGGTGTCTGCCGTCAGTCCTCGGAACCTTGAAAATTGCCCCCAGCGCATCCACAGGCAATTGTGGATAATCTGTGGATGAAATCCCCTGTTGGCAGCCCGCAACGGCGAGAAATCAAGCACTGGCGCGGCTTGCGGCGGGGCGCTTTTGACTACAATGAAGTCCCAACAAGCAGTTGCCATACGTTTTGTTGGAAGGCGCGTCAGTCATTCGACGTGCCTTTTTTTTGTCTCCCGCCGCGTGGCTTTGCCACGCTTAACTTCGCTGCGCGAAGTTAGCGTCCGACGCAACGGCTGCGCCGTTGTGCGTTGCGGTCGGCGCTCTTCACATATGCAGTGAGCATGGATCAGATCCGCAACTTTTCGATCATCGCCCACATCGACCACGGCAAGTCGACGTTGGCGGATCGGCTCATTCAGCGTTGCGGCGGGCTGAGCGACCGCGAGATGGAAGCGCAGGTGCTCGACTCGATGGACATCGAGCGCGAGCGTGGCATCACGATCAAGGCGCAGACTGCGGCGCTGCAGTACACGGCGCGCGACGGTCGGGTCTACAACCTCAACCTGATCGACACGCCCGGTCACGTCGACTTCTCGTACGAGGTGAGCCGTTCGCTCTCGGCGTGCGAAGGCGCGCTGCTCGTCGTCGACGCAAGCCAAGGCGTCGAGGCGCAGACCGTCGCCAACTGCTACACCGCGCTCGACCTCGGCGTCGAGGTGGTGCCGGTGCTGAACAAGATGGACCTGCCGCAGGCCGACCCGGATCGCGCGCGGGCCGAGATCGAGGACGTCATCGGCATCGACGCCGAGAACGCCATTCCGTGCAGCGCCAAGACCGGCGAGGGAATCGACGACATCCTCGAGGCGGTCGTGCACCGGATGCCCGCGCCGCGCGGCAATCCCGCCGGCCCGCTGCGCGCCATGATCGTCGATTCGTGGTTCGACAACTACGTCGGCGTCGTCATGCTGGTTCGCGTCGTCGACGGATCGCTTTCCCGGGGTGAGCGCATCCGCCTGATGGCCAGCGACGCCGTCTTCAGCGCCGACCAGCTCGGCGTCTTCACACCCAACTCGGTGCCGCGCGACAGGCTTTCGGCCGGCGAGGTCGGCTTCGTCATCGCCGGCATCAAGGAGTTGCAGGCGGCCAAGGTCGGCGACACGATCACGCTGGAAAAGAAGCTGCCCAACAACCTGGGCGTCGCCAGCGAGGCGTTGCCCGGCTTCAAGGAGATCCAGCCGCAGGTCTTCGCCGGTCTCTATCCCACCGAGGCGAGCGAATACGACCAGCTGCGCGACGCGCTCGAAAAGCTCAAGCTCAACGACTCGTCGCTGCGCTACGAGCCCGAGGTGAGCCAGGCGCTCGGCTTCGGCTTTCGCTGCGGTTTTCTCGGCCTGCTGCACATGGAGATCGTCCAGGAGCGGCTCGAGCGCGAGTTCGACCAGGACCTGATCACCACCGCGCCCTCGGTCGTCTACGAGGTGGCGCTGAACAACGACGAGGTCCTGCGCATCGAGAACCCGTCGAAGATGCCCGACCCGGGGCGCATCGCCGAGATCCGCGAGCCGATCGTCACCGTGCACCTCTACATGCCGCAGGATTCGGTCGGCCCGGTGATGACGCTCGCCAACCTGAAGCGCGGTGAGCAGAAGAACATGGCCTATCACGGCCGCCAGGTCATGCTCACCTACGAGATGCCGCTGGCCGAGATCGTGCTCGACTTCTTCGACAAGCTGAAGAGCGTCTCGCGCGGCTATGCCTCGATGGACTACGAGTTCAAGGAATACCGCGCCGCCGATGTCGTCAAGGTCGACATCCTGCTCAACGGCGAAAAGGTCGATGCCTTGTCGATCATCGTCCACCGCAGCCAGAGCCAGTTCCGCAGCCGCGCCGTGGTGTCGAAGATGCGCGAGCTCATTTCCAGGCAGATGTACGACGTGGCGGTGCAGGCGGCGATCGGTGCCAACATCATCGCGCGTGAGACAATCAAGGCCCTGCGCAAGAACGTCATCGCGAAGTGCTACGGCGGCGACATCACCCGCAAGAAGAAGCTTCTCGAAAAACAAAAGGCCGGCAAGAAGCGCATGAAGCAGATCGGCTCC
>JANXXS010000227.1 GCA_025350505.1 Burkholderiales bacterium | reverse complement strand
CTTCAACCAGGGCCTGCGGCTCTCCTTCGCGTTTAACCACGCCGAGGCGCAGCGCGCCTTCCAGGCGGCGCAGCGGCTCGATCCGGACTGCGCGGCATGCTTCTGGGGCGAGGCGCTCATCCTCGGCCCGAACATCAACGTGCCGATGATGCCGGAGGCGAACGCACCGGCGGTCGCCGCGCTCGCCAATGCGGTGGCGCTGAAGAACCGTGCCGGCGCCAAGGAGCAGGCCCTCATCGAGGCCCTGCAGCAGCGCTATTCGGCCGACCCGAAGGTCGAGCGTCCCGGGCTCGACGCTGCCTATGCCGATGCGATGCAGAAAGTCGCCGCCCGCTACCCTGCCGACGACACGATCCGCACCCTCTACGTCGAGAGCGCGATGGACACCCAGCCGTGGGACTACTGGGAGCCCGGCGGCGTCAAGCCGAAGGGCCGCGGCGCCGAGATCCTGTCCAGTCTCGAGACGGTGCTCAGGCGCAACCCGACGCACGCGGGCGCCATCCACCTGTATATCCACGCCGTCGAGGCGTCGACCACGCCGGAGCGGGCCCTCCCGGCGGCCGAGCGGCTCGGCGCGCTGATGCCGGGCGCCGGGCACGTGGTGCACATGCCGGCGCACATCTACTACCGGGTCGGCCAGTACCGTCGCTCGCTCGACACCAACAAGCACGCCGTCAAGGTCGACGAGCAGTACTTCAAGGTCTCGCCCTCCGACCCGATGTACCGGAGCGCGTACTACCCGCACAACATCCACTTCGTGATGGTCTCGGCGCAGATGGGCGGCGACGGCGAGACCGCGATCGACGCGGCGAAGAAGCTCGACGCCGCGGTGCCGGCCGAGCTGGCCAGCCAGTTCCAGATCATGGAGCCGGTGAAGGCCGCTCCCTTCACGACGCAGCTCCAGTTCGCCGACGCCGACACGGTGCTGGCGCTCGCGCCGCCCGACGCCAAGCTCCCGCTGGTGCGGACGATGTATCACTACGCTCGAGCCGTCGCCTTCGCGCACAAGAAGAACCTGGCGGCGGCGCGTGCCGAGACCGCGGCGATCGGGGCGATCGAGGCGAAGGCCGACTTCAAGCCCTACGACGCTTGGGGCCTGCCGGCCAAGGCGATCATGCAGACCGCGCGGCTGGTCGCCACTGGCCGGATCGCCGACGCGAGCGGCGATCTCGAGGGCGCGGCCAAGGCCTATCAGGACGCGATCAAGCTCGAGGACAGCCTGAGCTACACCGAGCCGCCGTATTGGTACTACCCGGTGCGACAGTCGCTCGGCGGCGTCTTGTTGCGGCAAGGCAAGCTCGACGATGCCGAGCATGCGTTCCGCGATTCGCTGGTCCGCGTGCGCAACAACGGCTGGGCGCTTGCCGGCCTCGCCGAGGTCTATCGCAAGAAGGGCGATCGCAACGGCGAGGCGGCGGCCAGGCGGTCTTACGCGCGGGCCTGGTTCGGGTCGGCCGGGGGACCGGATCTGTCGAGGCTTTGACGGCGCCGTGACCCGCGGCGCGCTCCCGGGCGGGGACAATACCTTCGCCCCCCTGGAGATCACCGCATGAACGACGCGCCGCTGTACACGCCGCCCAAGGTCTGGTCCTGGGTCAAGGAAAGCGGCGGTCGCTTCGCCAACATCAACCGACCCGTCGCCGGCCCGACCCACGAGCAGGCGTTGCCGGTCGGGCGCCATCCGCTGCAGCTCTACTCGCTCGGCACGCCCAACGGCGTCAAGGTCACGGTGATGCTCGAGGAGCTGCTCGCGCTCGGCCATGCCGGCGCGGAGTACGACGCCTGGCTGGTCCGCATCAACGAGGGCGGGCAGTTCGGCAGCGGCTTCGTCGCCGCGAATCCGAACTCGAAGATACCGGCGCTGTGGGATCGCGGCGGCGCCGCGCCGGTGCGGGTGTTCGAGTCGGGCGCGATCCTCTTGTACCTGGCCGAGAAGTTCGGCGCCTTCCTGCCCACGGAGGCCGGCGCGCGCGCCGAATCTTTGTCGTGGCTGTTCTGGCAGATGGGCAGCGCGCCATTTCTCGGCGGCGGCTTCGGCCATTTCTATGCCTACGCGCCGATGAAGATCGAGTACGCCATCGATCGCTATGCCATGGAGGTCAAGCGCCAGCTCGACGTGCTCGATCGGCGCCTGGCCGAAAGTGCGTATCTCGCGGGCGACGAGTACAGCATTGCCGACATGGCGGTGTGGCCGTGGTACGGCACGCTCGTCAAGGGCCAGCTCTACGAATCGGGCGAGTTTTTGCAGGTGCAGGAATACAAGAACGTGCTGCGCTGGACCGACCAGGTCGCGCAGCGCCCGGCCGTCCGGCGCGGCCGCATGGTCAACCGCACCTGGGGCCAGCCTTCGAGCCAGCTGCACGAGCGCCACGAAGCCAGCGACTTCGACGACAAGACCCAGGACAAGCTGGCGGCGGCGCAATGACGCGCGCTGCCACGAACGCGAAGGCATGCCGATGATCACCCTCTACGACTGCGCCAGCGCGCCGAGCCCGCGCCGCGCCCGCATCCTGCTCGCCGAGAAGGGTGTGGCGCACGAGACGGTGCAGGTCGACCTGCGCAACAACGAGCAGCTGAGCGACGCCTACCGCAAGATCAATCCGCTGTGCACGGTGCCGGCGCTGCGCACCGAAGACGGCCTGCTGCTCGCCGACAACGCGGCCATCACCGCGTGGCTGGAGGCGCGCTATCCGGAGCCGCCGCTGCTCGGCGTGACGCCGGAAGAAAAGGCCGCGATCGCGAGCTGGAACTGGCGCATCGAGTTCGAGGGCCTGCTCGCCATCGCCGAGGCGATGCGCAACAGCGCGCCATCCATGGCCAACCGGGCGCTCGCCGGGCCGGTCGACTATGCGCAGATTCCCGAGCTGGCGCAGCGTGGCCTGGCTCGCGTGCAGCAGTTCTTCGTCACGCTGAACGAGCGCCTGGCCGGGCGCGAGGTCATCGCCTCGGATCGCTTCAGCGTCGCCGACATCACGGCGGTGGTGGCGATCGACTTCGCACGCGTGGTGAAGGTCAGGCCCGACGAGCGGCACCCGCATTTGCAGCGCTGGCGGGCGGCGATGGCCGCGCGCCCGGCGATGTCGCTCTAGCTCGGCTTGGCGGCGGCCTCGTCGTCGATGGCCTTCTGCACCGCGCGGTAGAACGCCTCTCGTTCGTCGCTGGCGGCACGGTCGGTGGCGCCGCCGCCCCAGTCGGCGTTGGAGACGATGACGAGCTTGCGTCCGGCGTCGATGAAGATGCCCTGGCCGAAGATGCCGCGCGCGGCGTAGCTGCCGTCGGCGTAGGTCCACCACAGGTAGCCGTAGCCGCGCCCCGGGCGTGAAGTGTAGTGATAGCGTTCTTAAATAGTAGTAACTCTGTAACCGGAGCGGTTTAGAGACCTCTTTCTCGGTCATCAAGACACAGTTTTGCCTCGTCTCTTCATAGGCAATAGTAGTAAAAGCGTTGCGAAGCGTA
>JANXXS010000213.1 GCA_025350505.1 Burkholderiales bacterium | reverse complement strand
CAGCGCCAAACCCGCCGAAGTGACGCATGAGTGGTTTGTGATCGACGCGACCGACAAGGTCTTGGGCAGGGTGGCCAGTGAAGTCGCCCTTCGCCTGCGCGGCAAGCACAAAGCCATCTACACGCCTCACGTCGACACGGGTGACTTTATCGTCATCGTCAACGCCGACAAGATCCGTGTCACGGGCAACAAGGCCCAGGACAAGATCTACTACCGGCATTCCGGATACCCGGGCGGCATCCGCGGCATCAATTTCAAGGACATGCAGGCCCGCCATCCCGGCCGCGCCCTGGAAAAGGCCGTCAAGGGCATGCTGCCCAAGGGCCCGCTCGGCTACGCGATGATCAAGAAGCTGAAGGTCTACGCGGGCGAAACGCATCCGCACACCGCTCAGCAACCCAAGAAACTCGACATTCTTCAGGACGCGCCGAAATGATCGGAAACTGGAACTACGGAACCGGCCGGCGCAAGTCGTCGGTGGCGCGCGTCTTCATGAAGAAGGGCACGGGCCGGATCCTGATCAATGGCAAGCCGGTCGAGGAGTACTTCGGCCGCCAGACCTCGATCATGGTCGTGCGCCAGCCGCTCTTGCTGACCGCGAACGATGCCGCTTTCGACGTCAAGGTCAATGTGCACGGCGGCGGCGAAACCGGCCAGGCCGGTGCCGTGCGCCACGGTATCACGCGCGCCCTGATCGACTACGACGCGGCCTTGAAGCCCGAGCTGAGCCGGGCCGGCTTCGTCACGCGCGACGCGCGCGAGGTCGAGCGCAAGAAGGTCGGCCTGCACGGCGCGCGCCGGCGCAAGCAGTTCAGCAAGCGCTGATCGGTCTTTTCGCGACTTGCGACGGAAGCCGCCTTTTGGCGGCTTCTTGTTTTCGTGCGGTCTTTCCCCAAACTGTGATAATTACCTTCGCACTCTCATCGCAGGAGCGTTTTTCATGAGCGCAGTAGCCGATCACATCGTCGCCACCCCGGAGGCCGACGCGCCGCCGCCACCGCTCGTCTTCACCGACAGCGCCGCCAACAAGGTGAAGGAACTGGTCGACGAGGAAGGCAATCCGGACCTCAAGCTGCGTGTCTTCGTGCAAGGCGGCGGTTGCTCCGGATTCCAGTACGGTTTCACCTTCGACGAGATCGTCAATGACGACGATACGCAGATGGCCAAGAACGGCGTCGTCCTGCTCATCGACGCGATGAGCCTGCAGTACCTGGCCGGCGCCGAGATCGACTACAAGGACGATCTTCAGGGCGCGCAGTTCGTCATCAAGAATCCGAACGCGACGACCACCTGCGGTTGCGGCTCGAGTTTTTCGGCCTGAGCCGTTCCCGGCCGGACCTGATCAAGCCGCCGCGAGGCGGCTTTTTCATGCCCGTGCCACGGGTCCTGCGGGGTAGAGCGCGCCGAGGATCCGCGGCCCGGCCGCCCCCGTCACCGAGGCGATGTTGCCGGGCTCGCGCCGCGTGAACGCACGTGCCAACCAGGCGAACGCACAGGCTTCGACCTGATCGGCGAGAAGGCCGCGTGTGCCGCTGTCCAGGACCGGCGTCGGCGCGAGGGCGATCCGCAACCGGTTCATCAGGTCGGCGTTGAAGGCGCCGCCGCCGCAGACGATCAGCTCGGGGGCGTGCGCTGCGTGCAGCCGAAACGCAGCCGCGCCGGTCGTGGTGGTCAACTCGGCGAGGGTGGCCTGCACGTCTTCATTGCGAAGGCGCCGTCGCGCGTCGGTCGCATCGAGTCGGGCTTCGAGCCACTCGGCGTTGAAGAGATCCCGTCCGGTGCTCTTGGGCGGCGGCCACGCGAAGAAAGGCTCGGCGAGCAATGCGTCGAGCAACCGGCGGTCGACGCTGCCCGTCGCCGCCCACGCTCCCTCGGCGTCGAAGCCACGGCCCGTCGCGGCCAGGCACCACAGGTCGAGCAAGCCATTGGCGGGACCGCAATCGAAGCCGATCGCGCTGCCGTCGGCGGCGATCGACGACAGGTTGGCGATGCCGCCGAGGTTCAGCACCGCGGTCGCCTGTCCCGCCTTCGCGAACAGGGCACGATGGAAAGCCGGAACCAACGGCGCACCCTCTCCACCTGCGGCGACGTCGCGGCTGCGAAAGTCAGCAACCACGTCGATGCGGCAAAGCTCGGCCAGCAGCGCCGGTGAATTGACCTGCACGGTGTAGCCGGTGGCATCGAATTCACCGGGACGATGCCGAACCGTCTGGCCGTGGCAGCCGATCGCCGCGACCTGCTCGCGCGCCATCGAGACCGCGCCGAGCAAGGACTCGACGACACCGGCATAGCTGCGCGCCAGGGCATGGCCGGCGAGCGCGGCGCGATGGATCTCGTCGGCGCCGGAACGATTGAGGGCGAGAAGCTCGTCGCGCAGCCCGGGCGCGAAATCATGGTGAACGTGGGCCAGCATCCGCAGCGAGGACGCCGCGCCGGACCCGAAATCGACCAGCACGCCGTCGATGCCGTCGAGCGATGTGCCCGACATGAGGCCGATGAACACGGTGCTCACGGCACCGGACAGTTATTCGCCGAGGACTTGCGCGTGCGCCAGCGTCTGCGCCACGCCGAGTTGCGCCCGGACGCTTTGCGACAGCGCGGCCAGATGCACCTTGGCGCCGGGCGAGAGCATGACGCCTTCGGACGACTGCGCGACGAGCAGGGGATCCTGCTGCACGCCGTCGACCTTGACCTCGAAGTGCAGGTGCGGCCCGGTCGCCCAGCCGGTCTGGCCGACGGCGCCGATCGTATCGCCCTGCTCGACCTTGTCGCCCTTGGCGACGTCGATCCGGCTCAGGTGCGCGTACACGGTGGCGAACTCGTTGCCGTGCTTGATGTGGATGACGTTGCCGTAGCCGTTCTGCCAGCCGGCGAACTCGACGACGCCGTCGCCGATCGTCCGCACCGGCGTGCCCGTCGGCGCGCTGTAGTCGACGCCGTTGTGCTGCTTCCAGGTGTTGAGGATCGGATGCATGCGCATCGCAAAGCCCGAGGTCACGCGCGAGAA
>JANXXS010000316.1 GCA_025350505.1 Burkholderiales bacterium | reverse complement strand
TCTCGCCGAGCTGCTGGCCCGCTGCGAGGCCGCCGGCGTGCGGCAGATGCTCGCGGTGATCGGCGACTCGGCCAACACCGGCTCGATCGGCGTGCACCGCGCGCTCGGCTTCGCGCCGGTCGGCACCATGCAGGCCGCGGGATTGAAGTTCGGCCGCTGGCTCGACGTCGTCGTCATGCAGAAAAGCCTCGGCTTCGGCGCCTCGCAGCCGGCGGCATGACCAGCGCCGGCGCCCGCTCGAAGGCGATCGCAACGTGGCTTGCCATCGTCGGCGGCAGCCTCGGCATGCATCGCTTCTACCTGCACGGCGCGCGCGACGTCTGGGGCTGGCTGCATCTGCCGCTGACGGTGGTCGGCGCCTACGGCTTCTGGCGCATGCGCCAGTTCGGCACCGAAGACCGGCTCGGCAGCGAGCTCGTGCCGCTGCTCGGCGCGATGCTCGCTATCGCCATGCTCTCGGCCATCGTCTGCGGGCTGACGCCCGACGAGCCCTGGCAGGCGCGCTATGGCAAGCGCATGGGCGCCGCCCCGTCGGCCCGCGCCACCATCGTCGGCGTCATCGTCGCGCTGGCGCTCGGCGCCACCGTGACGATGGCGACGATCGCCTTCACGGCGCAACGCTACTTCGAGGCGCAGGCGCCGGGCTGATCGTCAGTCAGTCGAAGAGCCAAAGGCCGAGCGCGTAGAACACCGCCGCGACGAACGCCGAGGCGGGAATGGTGAAGATCCAGGCCCAGACGATGTTGCCGGCCAGGCCCCAGCGCACCGTCGCGGCGCGCCGCACCGAGCCCACGCCGACGATGGCGCCGGTGATGGTGTGCGTCGTCGAGACCGGGATGCCGAGCGCGGTGGCGAGAAAGAGCGTGATCGCGCCGCCGGTCTCGGCGCAGAAGCCGCCCACGGGCTTGAGCTTGGTGATGCGCTGGCCCATCGTCTTGACGATGCGCCAGCCGCCGAACATCGTGCCCAGGCCGATCGCGATATAGCAGCACCAGATCACCCAGGTCGGCGGCATCGCCGAGTTGGCGGCGGCGTAGCCCGATGCGATGAGCAGCATCCAGATGATGCCGATCGTCTTTTGCGCGTCGTTGCCGCCGTGGCCCAGGCTGTACAGGCCCGCCGAAACGAGCTGCAGGCGCCGGAACAGGTTGTCGACCTTGAGCGGCGACGCACGGCGAAACACGTTGGCGACGAGCACCATCAGCAACGCGCCGAGCAGGAAGCCGAGCACCGGCGAAACGAAAATGAAGAGCACCGTCTTCCAGACGCCCGAGGCGATCAGCGCGCTGGCGCCCGACTTGGCGATGACCGCGCCGACGATGCCGCCGATCAGCGCGTGCGAGGAGCTCGACGGGATGCCCCACCACCAGGTGACCAGGTTCCAGAAGATGGCGCCGATGAGGGCGCCGAAGACGACGTGGTGGTCGACCACGCCCGGCTGCACGATGCCCTTGCCGATCGTCGCGGCCACGCTCAGGTGAAAGACGAAGATGGCGACGATGTTGAAGAAGGCGGCGAAGACGATCGCCTGCTGAGGCTTCAGCACACCGGTCGAGACGACGGTGGCTATCGAGTTTGCGGCGTCGTGAAAGCCGTTCATGAAATCGAACGCGATCGCCAGCGCCACCAGCAGCGCGACGATCCCGAACGAAATCTGGACAGAGCTCATGCGCTCTCGCCCGCCGCTGCCCGCCCGGCCGGCGTCACGAATTCTCGAGGACGACGCCCTCGATGAGATTGGCCACGTCTTCGCAGCGGTCCGAGATCGACTCGAGCAGCTCGTAGACGGCCTTCAGCTTGATCAGCTCGCGCACGTCGGTCTCCTCGCGGAACAGGCGCGACATGGCCGAGCGCATGACGCGGTCGGCGTCGGACTCGAGGCGATCGATCTCCTCGCAGGTCTTGAGCGCGGCCGCGGCGACCTCGGGCTGGCTGATCTTCGCAAGCAGCGAGACGGCGTGCTGCACGCGCTCGCAGCACTTGGCGCTCAGGTCGCCGAGGCGCAGGATGTCCTCGTTCATCGCCTGCACGTCGTAGAGCGACATCGTCTCGCTGGCGTCCTGCAGCAAGTCGAGCACGTCGTCCATGGCGTTGATCAGGCCGAAGATCTGCTCGCGATCGATCGGCGTGATGAAGGTCTTGTGCAGCAGGCGGTTCACCTCGGCCGTGATCCGGTCGGCCTGGCGCTCGGCGGTGCCGACCTCGCCGGTGTGCTTGTCGCGCAGGTCCGGGTCGGCGTAGTGCTGGATCAGCCGGATGAAGGCGCGCGCGCCCTCGGCGATGTAGTTGCCATGCTGGTTGAACAGCTCGAAGAAGTTGCCTTCCCGCGGTAGCAGCTTGCCGAAAAGCATCCCGATCTCCCCCCTCGTGTGGGCGAAGAGTTTACGGGCGCGGCCAGCAGCGGATCAGATGGACGAGATGAAGCAGCCCGGCGCCGGCCATGCAAAGCGGCAGCCAGGGCCAGGCGGCGCCGGCCAGCACGGCGCGCAGACCGAGCATGAGACAGAGGCCGGCACCGACGTCCGGCAGGAGATCACGCGGCGCCAGGCCGCGCCCGGTGCGGCGGTGATGTGCGAGCAGGACCACGAGCTCGATGAGCGTGATCGCGATCACCGCGTCGACGAGCCGCGCGCTCGTCAGCCACTCGGGCAGCGCCACGCGATCACCGGCCGACGAACGGCGCGTTCAGGCCGACGACGGCGTGGTTCAGCGTCGCGGCGAAGCTGACCCATGCGAGATAGGGCACGAGCAACCAGCCGCTCGCCCGCGCGAGGCGCCCCAGGTAGACGATCAGGACGAGGATCGAAAACCAGAGGAAGCCCACCTCGAGCAGTGCCCAGTCGGGCCGGCGCAGCCGAAAGAAGAGGTTCGATAGCCTTCGAGCCGCAGCAGGTCGGGCGCGACCTTGACCATGTCGGTCCAGGCGTCGAAGGGCTTGTCGCCCAGCTCCTCGAAGCCGACCTTGTAAATGCGCTCGCTGGCCGCGAGAAAGCGCTCGTAGCCGGCGACGTCGCCGGGCGCGATGCGGCCGACCTCGGCGCGTATCGCGGCAGCGTCGCCGCTGTAGTCGAAGCACTCGCCGTCGTCGAAGACGATGCGATAGAACGGCGCCACCGGGCGCAGCTCGACGTCGTCGGCGAGGCGCTTGCCGGCCAGCGCCCACAACTCTTCGAGCAGGAAGGGCGCGTTGATGACGGTCGGGTCGGCGTCGAATGTGAATCCGTCCTGTCGATGCACGAAAGCGCGGTCGCCCGGAGCTTCCAGTTTTTCGAGCACCGTGACGCGGTAGCCGCGTGCGCCGAGCCGCACCGCGGCGGCGAGCCCGCCGAAGCCGCTACCGATCACAATCGCGTGCGACCGCGGATCGTCCCGGCTCGCGTAGACCGGGCTCGGCTCGACTGTCAACATGATCGGAAAGTAAGAGTGTCAGTTCTTTCTGACAACCCGGACTTTGCCGTCGCCCACGTCACCGTGCGCGGCCTCGCCTGCCAGCGCGGCGAACGACGCCTGTTCTCCAACCTGGCCTTCTCGGCGGGCCCCGGCCAGATCGTCTGGATTCGAGGCGCCAACGGCCAGGGCAAGACAACCTTGCTGCGCACCCTGGCGGGCCTGTCCGCGCCCGAGGCCGGCGAGATCGCATGGCAGGACTCGACACCGCAGCGACGTCTGGTCTACCTCGCTCATGCCAACGCGCTGAAGGAGGACCTGACCGTCGCCGAGTCCTTGCGCTTTCTTCTCGCGCTCGCCGGCGACGTACCGACGAGTGTCGAGCTCGACGACGCGCTCGCCCGCTTCGGCCTCGCGAGCCGACGCCATGCGCCGGTGCGCACGCTCTCGCAAGGGCAGCGCCGACGCGTCGCGCTGGCGCGTCTCGCCGTTCCGGCCGCGCCCGCAACCTGGCTGCTCGACGAGCCCTTCGACGCACTCGACGCCGCCGGTATCGAGACCTTGAACGCGCTGCTCGCCGAGCATGCGCGACGCGACGGCTGCGTCGTCCTCACCAGCCACGTGCCGCTCACGCTCGCCGATCCGGTGCCTCTCGTCGTGACGATCGAGACATCGGTCGCCGCATGACCGGCGTCTTCGCCACCCTGGTCGCGCGAGACCTGCGCCTGGCGGCGCGGCGCCGCGCCGACGCGCTCTTGCCGATCGCCTTCTTCACCGTCGCCATAAGCCTGTTTCCGCTCGGCGTCGGCCCGGAACCGCAGACGCTGCGCCTGATCGCGCCCGGCGTCGTCTGGGTCGCGGCCCTGCTCGCGGCGATGCTCTCGGTGACGCAGCTCTACGCCGGTGACCTCGCCGACGGCTCGCTCGAGCAGATGCTGATCGCCAGCGGGCCGCACGTGACCGACAAGCTCGGCCTGGTGCTCGGCAAAGCGGCGGCGCACTGGCTGCTCACCGGCGTGCCGCTGGTCGTCGCCGCGCCGCTGTTCGGATTGATGTTCGACATGCGCGGCGAAGCGATCGTCTCGCTCGCCCTGACGCTGCTGCTCGGCACGCCGGTGCTGAGCCTGCTCGGCGGCCTGGGCGCGGCCCTCACGCTCGGCCTGCGCGGCGGCGCGGCGCTGCTCATCCTCTTGATCGTGCCGCTCTGCGTGCCGGCGCTGATCTTCGGCGCCGGCGCGGTTTCGGCGATCGACGTCGGGCTCTCGGCGCGCGGCCACTATTCGCTGCTCGGCGCCTTTCTCATCTTCACGGCGCTGATCGCCCCGCCTGCGACAGCGGCGGCTCTGCGCATCGCCACGGAATGACCGGTTGTAACAGGCGCTTCCGCAGAGGAAGGACAATCGTCGTCCACCGGTCATGACCAGCTCGTCGATCCGCTTCTTTCATTTCGCTGCCCCGGTCCGCTTCTACCGGCTGGCGGGCGCGCTCGTGCCCTGGTGCTGGGCGGCGTTCGCAGCGCTCGCCGCGGTGGGGCTGTTCATCGGCTTCTTCCGCGCGCCGACCGACGCGACCCAGGGCGATGCCTATCGCATCATCTTCATCCACGTGCCCGCCGCCTGGATGTCGATGCTCCTGTATCTGGCGATGGCCTTCTGGGCGGCGATCGGCTGGGCCTTCAACGCCCGGCTCGCCTCGATGCTGGCGCGCGCCATCGCACCCACCGGCGCGATGTTCACCTTCCTGGCCCTGTGGACCGGCGCGCTCTGGGGCAAGCCGACCTGGGGCACCTGGTGGGTCTGGGACGCGCGGCTCACGTCGGAGCTGATCCTGCTCTTTCTCTACGCCGGCTTTCTCTCCATCGTCTCGGCGATCGACGACCCGCGCCGCGCCGACCGCGCCGGCGCGCTCGTGGCCATCGTCGGCAGCGTCAACGTGCCGATCATCTATTTCTCCGTGAAATGGTGGAACACCTTGCACCAGGGCGCCAGCGTCAGCCTCGCCGCAGCGCCGAAAATGGCAAGCACCATGCTGACCGCGATGCTGCTCATGACGCTGGCCTTCTGGGCCTACGGCTTTGCCGTCGTCTTCACCCGCGCCCGGGCCATCGTGCTCGAACGCGACCAGCACACGCAATGGGCTGGCGAGGTCGCCCGCGGCGCATCATCGTCGGGCGCGCCGGGGATGCAGACGTGATCTGGAACAGCGCCGCCGACTTCTTCGCCATGGGCGGCTATGGCCTCTATGTCTGGGGCGCCTACGGTGTGACCCTGGTCTGCATGACGGCCGAGCCGGTGCTCACGGCGATGCGCCACCGCGCCGCGCAACGCGCCCTGGGCGTTGGCGGGGGTACGGTCGAGCCATGAAACCGCGGCACAAGAAGCTGGTGATCGCCGGCGCCATCGTCGCCGCCGCAGGCGCGGCGACGGCGCTGGTGCTCAACGCCTTCCAGTCGAACCTCGTCTTCTTCTATTCGCCCTCGCAGGTGGTGGCGCACGAGGCACCGAGCATGCGCACCTTCCGCCTCGGCGGGCTGGTCGAGCGCGGCACCGTCAAGCGCGACGGCACGACGGTGAGCTTCATCGTCACCGACACCGCGAAGTCGATCCCGGTGCGCTTCCAGGGCATCCTTCCCGACCTGTTCAAGGAAGGCAAGGGCGTGGTCGCGCAGGGCCAGCTACAGGACGGCGTGTTCGTCGCCCGCGAGGTGCTCGCCAAGCACGACGAGAACTACATGCCGCCCGAAGCCGCCGAGGCCTTGAAGCGGGCCCAGCAAGGCAACCCCAAGCTGGCAGAGACGATCTCTGCCGAACCCATCCGGAAGTGATTCGATGATTCCCGAGCTCGGCCATTTCCTGCTCTGGATCGCCCTCGGCACAGCCGCCGTGCTCGGCACGATGCCGCTCGTCGGTGCGGCCAGGAACCGCGCCGACTGGATGGCGCTGGCGCGGCCTTCGGCGCGCGTCCTCTTCGCCCTCGTCGCCGTCGCGTTCGTCTGCCTCGCGCTCGCCTTCGTCGGCAACGACTTCTCGGTGCTCTATGTCGCCACCAATTCGAACCGCTCGCTGCCGGTCTACTATCGCTTCGCCGCCGTCTGGGGTGGCCACGAAGGTTCGATCCTGCTCTGGCTGCTCATGCTCACCGTCTGGACGCTGGCCGTCGCGACGTTCAGCAAGCACCTGCCCGAGAAAGTCGTCTCGCGCATCCTCGCCGTGATGGGCTGGCTGTCGTTCGGCTTCCTGCTCTTCCTGCTGATGACGTCGAACCCGTTCGACCGCTTGTTCCCGGTTCCCGCCGACGGCCGCGACCTGAATCCGCTGCTGCAGGACCCGGGCATGGTGATCCATCCGCCGATGCTCTACATGGGCTACGTCGGCCTCTCTGTCGCGTTCTCGTTCGCAGTGGCGGCCCTGATCGGCGGCAACCTCGACGCGCAATGGGCGCGCTGGACGCGGCCCTGGACCACGGCGGCCTGGATCTTTCTCACCATCGGCATCGCTCTCGGCAGCGGCTGGGCCTACTACGAACTCGGCTGGGGCGGCTGGTGGTTCTGGGACCCGGTCGAGAACGCCTCGTTCATGCCCTGGCTGGTGGCCACTGCGCTGATTCACTCGCTCGCAGTCACCGAGAAGCGCAACAGCTTCAAGAACTGGACCGTGCTGCTCGCGATCCTCGCCTTCTCGCTCTCGCTGCTCGGCACCTTCCTGGTCCGCTCGGGCGTGCTCTCGTCGGTGCACGCCTTCGCCACCGATCCGCGGCGCGGCCTCTTCATCCTCGCCTTTCTTGTCATCGTCATCGGCGCCTCGCTCACGCTCTACGCGTGGCGCGCGCCGACAGTGGGCCTGGGCGCGCGCTTCGGCCTGCTCTCGCGCGAGTCGCTGCTGCTCGGCAACAACGTGCTGCTGGTCGTCGCCTGCGGTGCGGTGCTGCTCGGCACGCTCTATCCGCTCGCCCTCGACGCGCTCGGCCTCGGCAAGATCTCCGTCGGGCCGCCGTACTTCGACACCGTGTTCGTTCCCTTGCTCGCGCCGGCGATCTTCCTGATGGGCGTCGGTCCCCTGGCGCGATGGAAGCAGGCCGAGCTGCCCGACCTCGCCTCTCGACTCAAGTGGGCCGCCGGCGCCGCCATCGTCGCTGCGCTGCTGACGGCCTGGCTGAAGGGCGGCATCGGCGTCGTCGGCGTGCTCGGCCTGCTGATGGCGTTCTGGATCGTCGCCGCGCTGGTTACCGACCTGGTCGAGCGGCTGCGGCCGGCCGGCGGCCTGCGCACCGGCGTGCTGCACCGGGCGCGGCAGATACCGCGCGCCACCGCCGGGATGCTGCTTGCCCACCTCGGCATCGCCATCTTCATCTTCGGCGTCACCTTCGTGAAGACCGGCGAGATCGAGCGCGACGTCAGGATGGAGGTCGGCGACACGACCGAGATCCGTGGCATGGTCTTCACCTTCCGCGGCGTCCAGCAAGCCTTCGGCCCGAACTACCGCGCCGCGCAAGGCCGCATCGACGTCACCGAGAACGGCAGGCCCGTCACCACGCTGCGCCCGGAAAAGCGCTTCTATCCCGCCTCGCAGTCGACCATGACCGAGGCGGCGATCGACACCGGCCTGACACGCGACCTCTACGTCTCGCTCGGCGAGCCGGTCGAAGGCACGGCCTGGATCGTGCGCGTCTACCTGAAGCCCTTCGTCGACTGGATCTGGGGCGGCTGCCTGGTGATGGCGCTCGGCGGCCTGCTCGCGGCGAGCGACCGCCGCTATCGGGCGCGCGTCCGCCAGCCGGCGGGCGCAGCCGCGGCGGGCACGGTGGCGGCATGAGGCGTCTCTGGTTCCTGATTCCGCTGGGCGCTTTCTTCGCCCTAGCGGCGATGCTCGCCTTCGGCCTCAAACTCGATCCGCACGAAGTTCCTTCGCCGCTCATCGACAAGCCGGCGCCCAGGTTCGCCCTGACCCGGCTCGACGACGCCGCCAAGACGATCCGCCTCGAGGACATGCGCGGCAAGGTCTGGATGCTCAACGTCTGGGCCTCGTGGTGCGTCGCCTGCCGCGAAGAGCATCCGCTGCTGGTCGAGTTTTCGAAGAAGCGCGTCATGCCCATCTATGGTCTCAACTACAAGGACCAGCGCGGCGATGCCAACGGCTGGCTGGCCCGCTTCGGCAACCCCTACGACGCGTCGCTCTTCGACAACGAGGGCCGGGTCGGCATCGACTTCGGCGTCTACGGCGTGCCCGAGACTTTCGTCATCGACCAGAACGGCGTCATCCGCATGAAGCACATCGGCCCGCTCACGCCGGAAGTGATCGCCACCAAGATCGAGCCGCTGCTCAAGAAGCTCGATGCGTGAACGAGTGATCGGGCTGACCTTCGCGGCAGCGCTCGCGTTGGCGGCGCTGACGGCGTCGGCCAAAGAAGCCGCCCCCGAGGCCGCCGATCCGGTGCTCGAGGCACGCATGACCCGCATCACCTCCGAGCTGCGCTGCCTGGTCTGCCAGAACCAGACGATCGCCGATTCGAACGCCGACCTCGCCGTCGACCTGCGCCGGCAGACGCGCGAGTTGCTGAAGCAAGGCAAGAGCGACCGCGAGATCGTCGAATACATGACCGCGCGCTATGGCGACTTCGTGCTGTACCGGCCGCCGTTGCAGGCGAATACCGCCCTGCTCTGGTTCGGTCCGGCAGCGATGCTGCTGGCCGGCGCGGCGGTCCTGGTCGTCGTCCTGCGGCGACGCACCCGGATGCCGGCCGGTGCCTTCGAGCCCGACGAGGACGTGGCCGTCGACGAGGCGTCCACCGGCGCCATGAGCAAGCCCTGATGGCGGACGACTTCTTCGCGACGGCGCGCGGCCGCCTCGTGCAGCTGAAGGCGCTGCACGACGCCGGCACGCTCGACGCCGCGACCTACGAGAACGAACGACGTGCTGTCGAGCGCGAGATCGGCAACCACCTGGCCGACGCGACTCCGGCCGAAGGCCAGGCACGGCCGTCGCGACGCCTCATCGCAAGCCTGGTTGTCGCCGTGCTCGCACTCGCAGGCGTCGGCTACTGGCGGACAGGGTCGCCTTCGCTTGCCGGTGCAGGAACGAGTGTCGCCGCGGCGCCGCCGGGTGCCGCCACTGTCGACCCTGCCGCCAGCGATGCCGCCGCGAACGGCCTGCAGCAGATCGCAGCGATGGTCGACAAGCTCGCCGCGCGCATGAAGGATCACCCCGAGGACGCCCAAGGCTGGACCATGCTGGCACGTTCCTACACGGTGCTCGGCCGCTTCGCCGACGCGTTGCCGGCCTACGCCCAGGCGAGCCACTTGCAACCGCGCAATGCCGACCTGCTCGCCGACTATGCCGACGCCGTGGCCGCCACCAAGGGCACTGCCAACAATCCGGAATCGATGGCCCTGGTGGCGCGCGCCCTGGCCGTCGACGCCGAGCATCCGAAGGCGCTGGCGCTCGCCGGCACCGCGCTGTACGACCGCGGCGACTATGCCGGTGCGGTCGCGAGCTGGCAGAAGATCGCCGATCGCCTGCCGCCCGAGAGCGATCTTGCCAAGCAGGTCAACGCGAGCATCGTCGAGGCGCGCGAACGGGCGACGGCGAGCGGCACGCCGATCGCTGCGGCCACCGCGCGCCCGACGCCGGCAGCCGCGCCCGCCACGGCGCTGACCGGCACCGTCACGCTCGATGCTGCGCTCGCCGCCAATGCCGCGCCCGGCGACTCGGTATTCGTCTTCGCGCGCGCAGCAGGCGGCGGCCGCATGCCGCTCGCCATGCAGCGCGCCACAGTCTCCGACCTGCCGCTTGCCTTCAGGCTCGACGACAGCATGGCGATGGCGCCCGGCGTGACGATTTCGAGCGCCAAACAGGTGATCGTCGGCGCGCGCATCAGCAAGTCGGGCAACGCCCTGCCGCAGGCGGGCGATCTCTCGGGCGAAGCGGTGCCGGTGGCGCCGGGCGCGAGCGGCGTCGCGATCCGCATCGACAAGGTCGTCGGCAGCGGCCCGTAGCGCCCGGCCGCGATTCAGCCGAGGACGAGGTCGGCAACTTCGCCGAGGTCGCGGCAGATCGAGTCCGGCATCGCCTCCTCGATCGGCACGCCACGGTTGTAGCCGTAGGGCACCACCCACGCGGCGACGCCGGCGTTGCGCGCCGCCTCGACGTCGGTGCGCGAGTCGCCAACGTGAACCGTGCTTTCGCGCGTCGCACCGAGCATCGCGACGACGTGGCCGAGCACGCGCGCGTCCGGCTTCTTCACGGCCAGCGTGTCGCCGGCGACGAGCAGGTCGAACGCGCCATTCATCCCGCACGCGGCCAGCACGCTGCGGCTGTAGCGCTCCTCCTTGTTCGTGACGCAGGCCAGCCGCACGCCGGCCTTGCGCAGGCGCTCGAGCGCGTCGAGCGCCGAGGGGTAGGCGCGGCAAGTCGTTCCCGCAGTAGCCGCGTAGTGGTGGACGAAGCGCTCGAGCACGGCGGCAGTGTCGACGGAGACGCCCTCGCCCGAGCCGTCGGCGGCGATGCGCTGGAGCAGGCCGAGCATCAACTCCCGGGTGCCCGCGCCGATGAGCTTCGTGATCTCGTCGGCGGGCTGGCGCGGCAAGCCGAATTCCTCGACCGTGCGGTTCGCCGCCTCGGCGATCTCGCCCGCCGTGTCGACGAGCGTGCCGTCCAGATCGAAGCTGACGATGCGAAACCGCGGTGCGCCGCTCATTGATGCTGGGCGCGGCGGATGTCCATCAGGCGAAGGATGAGCGGCGTGGGGATGAGCTGCATGGCCAGGTCCATTCTCGCGCCGGGCACGACGATGGTGTTGGCGCGCGACATGTACGACTGGTCGATCATCGTCAGCAGGTACGAGAAGTCGATGCCGCGCGGATTTCTGAAGCGCACGATCACCACGCTCTCGCCCGCGGTGGGAATGTCGCGTGCGATGAACGGATCCGACGTGTCGACGATCGGCACGCGCTGGAAGTTGATGTCGGTCTCGACGAACTGCGGGCAGATGTAGTGCACGTAGTCGTGCATGCGGCGCAGGATGGTGTCGGTGACGCCTTCCTTCGAGTAGCCGCGGTGCTGGGTGTCGCGATGGATCTTCTGGATCCACTCGAGGTTGATGATGGGCACCACGCCGAGCTTCAGGTCGACGTGGCGAACCAGGTCGACCTCGGCCGTCTTGACGCAGCCGTGCAGCCCTTCGTAGAACAGCAGGTCGGTGTCGGCGGGGGTCTGTTGCCACGGCGTGAAGGTGCCCGGCTCCTGCTTCCAGGACGCGGCCTCCTCGTCGCTGTGAAGGTACAGGCGTGACTGGCAACGCCCGGTCTCGCCATAGGTGCGGAACTGCTGTTCGAGCATGCCCCATTCGTTGGCCTTGGGACCGAAGTGGCTCATCGAGCGACCCTCGCGATCGGCGTCGGCGATGAGCTCCTTCATCTCCTTGCGCGGATACCGGTGGAAGGCATCGCCTTCGATCACTGCCGCTGAAATGCCCTCGCGTCGAAAGATGTTCTCGAACACGCGCTTGACCGTCGTCGTGCCGGCGCCGCTCGACCCGGTGACGGCGATGATGGGATGCTTCTTCGACATGCAGGGTCTCCGGAACTCGAATCAGCCGGCCGGCGGAACGAACAGCGAACGTTCCTTGAACAGTGGCCAGTGCGTGTTCTCGTGCGGGTCGGCGTGATAGCGCACGATGCGTTCCACCTCGCTCTTCGAGCCCAGGATCACCGGCACTTTCTGGTGCAGCGTGTCGGGCACGATGTCGAGCAGGGCCTGCGTGCCGGTAACCGCGGCGCCGCCCGCCTGCTCGACGAGAAAGGCCATCGGCGCCGCCTCGTACATGACGCGCAGCCGCCCGGGCTTTCTCGGCTCCTTGTTGTCGCGCGGGTACATGAAGACGCCGCCCCGGCTGAAGATGCGATGCACCTCGGCGACCATGCTGGCGACCCAGCGCATGTTGAAGTCGGCGGCGCGCGGCCCTTCTTCGCCGGCCAGGCATTCGGCGACGTAACGCTGCACGGGCTTTTCCCAGAAACGCTGGTTCGATGCGTTGATGGCGAACTCGCGCGTCTGCTCGGGAACGCGCACGGACGCGCGGGTGAGCCGCCACGCGCGCTCGCGTGGATCGAGCGTGAACGCAGCCACACCGGCGCCGCACGACAGCACCAGCACGGTCGCCGGTCCGTAGACCGCATAGCCGGCCGCGATCTGGCGCCGACCCGGTTGCAGGAAGCCCGCTTCACCGGGTGGCGTGCCGCGAAACGGATGCTTCAGCACCGAGAAGATGGTGCCGACGCTGATGTTGGCCTCGATGTTCGAGGAGCCGTCGAGCGGATCGAAGACGACCAGGTACTCGCCCCGGTCGGCATTCGCTCCCGACTGGGTGGGCAACTCCTGCTCCTCGCTGGCCCAGCCGGCGACGTGGCGCGACGAGGCGAGCGCCTCGGCGATGCGGCGATCGGCGAAGACGTCGAGCTTCTGTTGCGCTTCGCCGTGCGTGTTGCGCCGGTCCTCTTTGCCGTGCAAGTCGGCGAGCGGGCCGAGCGAGACGGCGGTGGCGATCTCTTCGCAGGCCAGCGCCAGGGCCGCGATCACGTCGGCGAGCGGTGCGGGCTGGTCGTCCAGCCACTCGGCGAGGCTCGGGCTCACGGGCGCGTCTCCGCGACCGGCGCGTCGGTGGCGAACAGGCGGCTGGCGCGGATGTCCGCGGCCGCGATGGTCGTCAGCTCCTCGCGGGTCAGCACCCGATCGCGCTCGGCAAACAGGCGGCTCGCCTGGCGCAGTCGCGCCCGGTCGAGCGCGTTGCGCACACTGCGCGCGTTGGCGAAGTGCGGCTGGCGCAGACGCCGGTGCAGGTATTCCGAGAACGCGTCGCGCGCATCGTCGCCGAAGCGGTAGTTGCGCGCCTCGAGCATGCGGTCGGCGATGTGCAGCAGCTCGGTCTCGTCGTAGTCCGGAAATTCCAGGTGGTGGGCGATGCGCGAGCTGAGGCCCGGGTTGGACTTGAAGAAGGTTTCCATGCGCGAGGCGTAGCCGGCGAAGACGACGACCAGGTCGTCGCGCTGGTTCTCCATCGTCTGCAGCAGGATCTCGATCGCCTCCTGCCCGTAGTCGCGCTCGTTCTCGGGGCGATAGAGGTAGTAGGCCTCGTCGATGAAGAGCACGCCGCCCATCGCCCGCTTGAGCACCTCGCGCGTCTTCGGCGCGGTATGGCCGATGTACTGGCCGACCAGGTCGTCGCGGGTCACGGCGACGAGGTGGCCTTTGCGAACGTAGCCCAGGCCATGCAGGATCTTCGCCATGCGCATCGCCACCGAGGTCTTGCCGGTGCCCGGATTGCCGGTGAAGCTCATGTGCAGCGACGGATTTTCTGCCGAGAGGCCCAGGTCGGCACGCAACTTGTCGACGACGAGCAACGCGGCGATGTCGCGGATGCGCGCCTTGACCGGCGCGAGGCCGACGAGGTCGCGGTCGAGCTCGCCGAGGATGGCCTCGACCTGGCTCTCGGCGAGGACGTCGGCGACCGTTCTCGGCGCGGCGGTCGCGCTCACTCGTAGCGCTCGCCTTCGGGACGATCCGTGGCGTACGAAGAGATGCGGTAGCGAATGCTGCGGCCTTCGACCTCGGTGCGCGCCAGGCCGAAGCCGGGCTCGCGCTTCGGCCGGTTGACGATGAAGGACATGCGCGGCGTTTCCCAGCCGCGCGTCGCGTCGAAGGCGGTGACGCGCACGTAGTGGTTCGGAAAGGTCTTCCTGCATTCGCCGATATGCAAGACGATCGCCGAGGCGTCGCGCAGGTCGAACATCGGGTTGCCGAACATCTCCCAGTAGGTGTTCCTCGGGTGCGGGTCGTCGGTGTATTCGATGCCCACCGACCAGCCCTTGCCGAGCGCGTAGTCGACCTGCGCCGCGATCTGCGCGTCGCTGAGGTCGGGGAGGAAGGAGAACTGGCCCTGCGTCAGGCGCTGGCCGGGATTGGTCATCATGGTCTGCAGGCTCCTCAGACGGAAACGGTCGCGGTGGGAACGAAGTCGGCGGTGTCGGTCTACTCGTAGTTGAAGCTGACCTCGCCCCAGGTATCGAGCGCCTGCTTGAGCGGCGTGCACCAGCGCGCCGCCTCCTGCAGGATCTGCGGGCCATCGTTCCAGATGTCCTTGCCTTCGTTGCGGGCCAGGACCATCGCTTCGAGGGCGACGCGATTGGCCGTGGCGCCGGCCTGGATGCCCTGCGGATGGCCGATCGTGCCGCCGCCGAACTGCAGCACGACGTCTTCGCCCAGGTAGTGCAAGAGCTGATGCATCTGCCCGGCATGGATGCCGCCCGAAGCGACCGGCATCACCTTCAGCAGCGAAGCCCAGTCCTGGTCGAAGAAGAGGCCGTGCTCGAGGTTTTGTGCCGTGTGCGATTCGCGCAGCGTGTCGTAGAAGCCGGCGATCATGAGCGGGTCGCCCTCGAGCTTGCCCACCACCGTGCCGGCGTGAATGTGGTCGACGCCGGCCATCCGCATCCACTTGCAGATGACGCGGAAGTTCATGCCGTGGTTCTTCTGCCGCGAGTAGGTCGAGTTGCCGGCGCGGTGCAGGTGCAGGATCATGTCGTTCTTGCGCGCCCACTTCGCCATCGACTGGATCGCGGTGTAGCCGATCACCAGGTCGATCATGATGATGGCGCTGCCGAGCGACTTCGCGAACTCGGCGCGCTCGTACATGTCTTCCATCGTCCCGGCGGTGACGTTCAGGTAGTGGCCCTTGACCTCGCCCGTTGCCGCGCTCGCCTTGTTCACCGCCTCCATGCAGTAGAGGAAGCGGTCGCGCCAGTGCATGAAGGGCTGCGAGTTGATGTTCTCGTCGTCCTTCATGAAGTCGAGCCCGCCCTTCAGCCCTTCGTAGACGACCCGGCCGTAGTTGCGGCCTGACAGACCGAGCTTGGGCTTGGTCGTAGCACCGAGCAGCGGCCGGCCGAACTTGTCGAGCCGCTCGCGCTCGACGACGATGCCGGTCGCCGGCCCCTGGAATGTCTTCAGGTAGGCGACCGGAATGCGCATGTCCTCGAGACGCAGCGCCTTGACGGCCTTGAAGCCGAACACGTTGCCGATGATCGAGGCGGTGAGGTTGGCGATCGAGCCCGGCTCGAACAGGTCGAGGTCGTAGGCGATCCAGGTGAAGAACTGCGCTTCTGTTTTCGTCCCCACGCCGGTGTTGGGCACCGCGTCGACGCGATAGGCCTTGGCGCGATACAGCTCGCAAGCGGTGAGACGGTCGGTCCAGACCACGGTCCAGGTCGCGGTCGACGACTCGCCGGCCACCGCCGCTGCGCATTCCTCGGCATCGACTCCTTCCTGTGGCGTGATCCGGAACAGAGCGATGACGTCGGTGTCCTTGGGCACGTAGTCGGGCTGCCAATAGCCCATCTGCTTGTACTTGAGCACGCCCGCGGCGTAGCGCTTCTTGGCGTCGGTGATGACGGCGTCGTCGACGACTTTGTTCACTGGGGCGGTCTCCGGCGTGGAAGGGGTTGGACCGAATGTAGAAGTCGGATTGCTCAAGGTAAATTCAAACTTGCTTGGCCTTCGATTCAGGAACGCTGAATGAAGAATGTCACTTTTAGGCAGCTGCGCGTCTTCGCGGAGGTCGCCCGCAGGCTCAGCTTCGTGCGCGCGGCCGAGGCCCTGCACCTGACGCCGCCCGCGGTGACGATGCAGGTCAAGGAGCTGGAGGCTGGCGTCGGCCTGCCCCTCTTCGACCGTCGCGGCCGCAGCGTCTCGCTGACGACCACCGGCGAATACTTCCTTGTCTACGCCAAGCGCATGCTGGCGACGTTGAAGGACGCCGAAAACGCGATGGCGCGGTTGCGCAAGGTTGAAGGCGGCGTGCTCAACGTCGGCCTGGTCAGCACCGCCAAGTACTTCATTCCCCGCCTGCTCGCCCAGTTCTGCGCCGAGCATCCCGCCGTCGAGGTTCGCCTGCAGGTGAGCGGCAACCGAGAGCAGTTGCTCGCGTTGCTGCACGAAGGCGAGATCGATCTCGCAGTGATGGGTCGGCCGCCGAAAGAGATGGCAACGCGCAGCGAGCCCTTTGCCGCACACCCGCTCGTTTTCGTCGCGCCCATCGGCCACGCACTGCTCGGCCGCGAGGCCGTCACCGTGGCGATGCTGGAAGGCTTGCCCTTCATCGTTCGCGAGCGCGGCTCGGGGACGCGCAGGGCGATGGAGGACTTCTTCTCGGCGCACAGTTTTTCGCCGCGCATTGCGATGGAAATGTCGAGCAACGAGACGATCAAGCAGGCCGTGATGGCGGGCCTGGGCCTGAGCTTTCTGTCGCTGCACACGCTGGGGCTGGAACTGCAGAGCGGCCTGATCGCGCGGCTAGAGGTCGAGGGCACGCCCATCGTCAAGACCTGGAACCTGGTGCACCTTTTGTCCAAGGTGCTCTCGCCCGCGGCCGAGGCCTTTCGCTACGCCATGCTCGAAAACGCCGAGACCTATCTGCGCGCCCACGACGCCGCCCTGATCGGCGATTCAGTCGCTGGCTGAGGCCTCGTTCGGGAAGGCGACGACCGCCGCGGCGACGAGGTCGGGCCGCTCCTCGTGCGCCAGGTGGCCGAGTCCTGGCAGGCACTCGACACGCGCCCGCGGCAGCAGCGACGCGACGCGTTCCGCCTGCTCGGGCGGCACGGTGCGGTCGTTGCCGCCGGCGATGAGGAGCACCGGCAGGTCGAGCTTGCGCAGGTCGTCCGGCATGGCGTCGAGGTCCCAGCTTGCCATCATCGCCAGCGCGCCGGCGACATGGCCGGGACTGCTCACGAGCCGCGCCCAGAGCGCCATGCCGGCGGCGTCGATCGTCGATCCCGTCGATGCGAGAAGGCGGCGAACAGCGGCTGGATCTCGCGCGCGAACTGCTGCGATGCGCGCCGCGAACGAGGTCGAGGCGAGGAACTTCGCCACCGGCGAAAAGACGCGCAGCACGCCGGCGAAGGGGAGGAAGGCGCCGTTCAGACTCACCAGGGCGCGCGGCGCGATGCGGCCGTCGAGCGTCATCTTCGCCAGGATGGCGGCGCCCGCCGAGTGACCCACGGCGAAGCGCGGCTCGACCTGCAACACCGCGAGCAACTCGGCAACGAGGCCGCCCATGCCGGGCAAGGACATGCCCGCGCGCACCGGCTTCGGCGTGACGCCGTGGCCCGGCAGGTCGGGCGCGATCACCGTGTAGTGCGCGGCCAGCAGCGGCAGCAGGTCGCGCCATGAATGCGTCGACGCGCCGGTGCCGTGCAGCAGCAGCAGCGCCGGCCCCTCGCCCATCGCCTGCACATGCCAGCGCAGGCCGCCGGCAGCGACGAATCGGCTCGCGTTGCGGTTCGGCCAATCGGCGCCGTCGCGCTCCCAGTCGAGGCCCGCCGGCATCGGCGTCAGCGCCCGCGCTCGCCCGGCGCGGTGGCGACGCGCACCGCCGCCGAGAGCGACGCCGCCTCGGCATGCGGCAGCGGCAGGTAGCGCGCACCCATCGCCTCGGCCAGCTCCCGCGCCAGGGGATGCGGCTGCGGCGAGGTGTCGACGAAGAGAACGGTCACGCCGTCTTCGCGCAATCGTCGCGCCGCCGATCGCGCATCGCTCTCCGCCTGCGCACGTCCCGGACGGCCGTCGCGGGCGACGTTGGCGCGCCCGTCGCTCAGCACGACGACGATCGGCGTCTCGCCGCGCCGGCGCACTCCCAGCGCCGCTTCGCGGGCCGCGTCCAGACCCGCGGCGAGCGGCGTTCCGCCACCGCCGGGCAGTTCGGCGAGCGAGCGCTTGGCGCGCACCAGCGAACGCGTCGGCGGCAACAGCAGCTCGGCGGCGCGGCCGCGAAAACCGAGCACGGCGACGCTGTCGCGCCGCACGTAGCAATCGGCGAGCAAGAGCTCGACCGCGCCCTTCGCTTCGGCGAGGCGGTGCAAGGCCGACGAGCCGGACGCGTCGACGGCGAAGATCGTTGTCGTGCGGCTGCGCTGCTTGAAGCGCCCGACGTGAAAGTCTTCGACGCGGATGCGCAGCGGCGACGGCACGCCCTCGGTCGATGGCATCGCCCGGCCCCGCACGCGCTGCCAGGGCACGGCGGGGCGCAAGGTTGCGATCAGGTCGAGGCGCGTGCCGGCACGCGGCAGGTCGCGACGCACGCCGGCGGGACGGCCACGCCGGCGGCTCTTCTGCAACGCGCCGGCGCGGCCCGAGGCGCCGCGCGGCGGACCGGAGGCGCCGAGCGCGGCAAGGCGCGCGAGCAGGCCCGCAGGAATCGCCGCTGCGGCGGCGGCGAGCACGACGTCGTCGAGCGGCTCGGCAGCATCGCTCGGCTCGGGAAGCTTGTCGTCCGTGTCGTCGTTGCAGTCTTCGGGTGCCTCGGCCGGATCTTCGGTCGGCGCGTCATCGGACGAATGCTCTGCCGGGTTCTCGCTCGCGACCTGCTGCGGCGACGGCAGGCGCGTCGCACGCGGCGCCAGGACGAGTCGCGCTGCCAACGCCGTGTCGTCGGGCGCGACGGTTTTGCGACCGGCAAGCGCGGCCGACAGGCGTGCCGCGCGCACCGCGAACAGCGAGGCGCGGATCGAGGCCACGCCGAGCTCGAGCGCGGCGGCGCACAAGGCCTCGATGACGTCGTCGGCGACGACGACGGCGGGATAGCGAAGGCGCGCCACCGCGATCTCGTCGCGCGACGGCGGCGCGGCGATCGCATCGAGCTCGCGCCAGGCGACATCGCGCAGGTCGACGTGGAAGGCGCAGCGATCGCGCAGCACCGGGCTCGCGCGTTCGTCGTCTTCGCTGCTTTCGTCGAGGGCGACGACGCCGAAGCGGGCCGGCTCGCGCAGCTCGATGCCGTCGCGCGCGCAGACGACCTCGCCGCGGTCGAGCGCCGCCGCCAGCTGCGCGACCGTCGATTCGGCAGCGCGTTCGGCCATCGCCATCAGCACGACGCCGCCGTCGCTTTCGGCGAGCAGGCCGCGTTGCGCCGCCGGCCGGCCGCGCTGCAGGGTGGCGGCGAGATCGATGCCACCGAGGAGGCGCTCGGTGTCGACGTGGATCGGCACGGCGCGCCACGGCATGGCGACCGGCAGGGACGCGCGCAAGTCGTCGAGCCAGCGCGAGCGCACCGGCCCGGCGGCGGCGTGCACGACGATGCCGCCGGCCCACGCCGGATCGATCGCGAACAGTCGCGCCGCAAGCCATGCATCGGCGGCCTGCGCCGACAAGGCCGACAGGCCCGACGAGAGCAAGGCAGGAACCGGCGCGGCCATGCGTCGCCTGGCCGCAGGATCAGGCCGGGAACAACTCGGCCACGGCGCGCTCGACGCGTACCGTCGAGCCGGCTTCGTCGAGCACGTTGCGGCGCAGGCGATGGCGCAACGCCGGCGCGGCGATGCGCTTCAGATGCATGTCGCCGACCACCGCATCACCGTCGAGCGCAGCGACGGCGCGCGCCGCGCGCATCAGGGTCAGCTCGCCGCGCAGTCCGTCGGTGCCGAGCGCCATGCACAGGCGCGCCGCGCGCTCGAGCACGGCGTCGGGCACGTCGATGGTGGCGATGCGCGATCGTGCCGCGACGAGGCGGCGGCGCACGCGTTCGTCTTCCTTGCGCCAGACCTCGATGAAGGCCGCGGCGTCGCGCTCGAAGGCCTCGCGGCGCTTCACGACATCGATGCGCGAGGCGATGTCTTCGGGCGTCTTCACCTCGACCGAGAGGCTGAAGCGGTCGAGCAGCTGAGGCCGCAACTCGCCCTCTTCGGGATTGCCGCTGCCGACCAGCACGAAGCGCGCCGGATGGCGCACGCTCAGCCCCTCGCGCTCGACGACGTTCTCGCCCGAGGCGGCAACGTCGATGAGCAGGTCGACGAGATGGTCCTCGAGCAGGTTGACCTCGTCGACGTAGAGAAAGCCGCGATTGGCGCGCGCCAGCAGGCCGGGCTCGAAGGCCTTGACGCCATGCGAGAGGGCGCGCTCGAGGTCGAGCGCGCCGACGACGCGATCCTCGGTCGCGCCGAGCGGCAGGTCGACCACCGGCACCGGCACGAGCCGCGACTTCGGCGCCGCGACCGCGGCGCGGCCATCGCCGCAGACTGCGCAGACCCCGGCCACGGCCTCGGGCGCACAGCCGTAGGGACAGCCGACGACGACGCGCATCTTCGGCAGCAGTGCCGCGAGGGCGCGCACCGCGGTCGACTTGCCGGTGCCGCGATCGCCGAACACGAGCACGCCGCCGACCGTCGGATCGACGGCGGCGACGAGGATCGCGAGCTTCATCTCGTCCTGGCCGACGATGGCCGAGAACGGGAAGGCGAGCGCCATCGTCAGGCGCCGCGCGGAGGGACGGCGGTCACGCCGCCTTCTTGGCGTAGGCGCTGCACCAACCCTTGGCCGCGACCAGCTTGCCGCCGAGCACGGGGCAGGCGCCGCTCGCGCTGCCCGCCTTGCCTTGATAGAACTGGCAGGTCGAGCACGCCTGACCGTCCTTGTAGCTCGCGTACTTGGCCTTGTTCGCCTTCGTCGCGTCGGCCACGTAGCCGAGTGCGACCGCTTGCGGGTCCTTCTCGTCGACTATCGGCGGGTCGGCGGCCAGCGCCTCGCGGCTGGCAAGCAGGACGGCACCCGAGCAGGCGGCCAGGCGAATGAAGTGACGGCGTGAATTCATCGAGATCTCCGGGTTTCGGACAAGAGGGGCTTTCGATCCGACGCGCAGTCTGAGCGCAGCTTCAACCGAACGCCGAGTCGGCCCGCGCGCCGAAATGGCCGCGACGCCCATCGAAGCCCTCGAGCCCGGCCAACAGCTCGTCCAGGTCGCCCCCGCGCTCGAGCGGATTGAACTGCTCGGTATCGACGGCGAACACCGGCGCGCCGTCGTAACCGTCGAAGAACTCGGCATAAGCGTCGCACAAACGCCCGAGATAGGCGAGGTCGATGCCGCGCTCGATCGCCACGCCGCGGCTGCGCACGCGTGCGAGCAGGGTGCGCGGCGCGGCGCGCAGCCAGACGACGAGATCGGGCTCGCGCAGTTGCGCCGCGATCGGCCGGTGCATCTGCGCATAGAGCCGGTACTCGTCGTCGCTGAGGTTGAGCTTGGCGAAGAGGGCGTCCTTGGCGAACATGAAGTCGCTCACTACGGCGTGGGCGAACATGCTCGGCTGCGCCATGCTGCGCATCTGGCGCTCGCGCTGGAACAGGAAGAAGAGCTGGGTCTGGAAGGCATAGCCCGCCATGTCGTCGTAGAAGCGGTCGAGAAACGGGTTCTCGGCCGGCTGCTCCAGCATCGCGTCGGCGCCGATGCGCGCGGCTATCAGGCGGGTCAGCGTCGTCTTGCCGGCGCCGATCGGTCCTTCGACGGCAATGTGGCGAAAGCGCTGCAGGGACGAGGTCATCGATCGAGTTTAGCGATGCGCTGGTCGGCGACTCCGCGCAGCAGGTCCAGCACCTTGCCGCGGCCGGGCACGACGAGGCCGGGCGCAATCTCGGCGAGCGGCGCGAGGACGAAGGCGCGCAGGTGCAGGCGCGGGTGCGGCAGCACCAGTTCGTCGCTCGCGACGTCGGCCGTGCCGTACAACAGGAGGTCGAGGTCGAGCGTGCGCGGCGCGTTGACGAAGCGGCGCACGCGACCGTGGCGCGCCTCGATGTCCAGCAGCTCATGAAGCAGCGCCAGCGGCGCCAGCGTCGTCCGCACCTGCGCGACCGCATTGCGATAGTCGCCGCCGCCGGCCTGCAACGGCGCCGACTCGTACTGCGACGAGCGCGCCAGCAGTTGCGTACCGGGCAAGGCCGCGATCTCCGCCAGGGCCTGCTCGATCTCGGCGCCGCGGTCGCCGAGGTTGGAGCCGAGCGCGATGAAGGCGTCTTCGCCCCGCGTTTGCATCGGCTTGCCCTATTTTTCGATCGCCGCGTAGACCATATTGCGGAACAGCTGCTGGAGCTCCTTGCGCTGGTTCGGCGCCTGGATCATCATCAGCGCGAACATCTCTTCGTGGGGGTCGACGAAGAACACGGTGCCGGCCGATCCTCCCCAGCCGTAGGTTCCCGTCGAGCCCGGCACCGCGGCGATGCCGGTGGCCAGGCGCACTGCGAAGCCGAGGCCGAAGCCGTGGCCCGGCGGCAGCACGTCCGGGCAGGCGATCGGTATCGTCCCCAAGTGATCGCTGGTCATGAACTCGACCGTCTTCGGGCCGAGCACGCGCGCATTGTCCAGTCGACCGCCGCCTTGCAGCATGCGCAGGAAGCGCGCGTAGTCGCCCGCCGTCGAGACCAGCCCGCCGCCGCCCGATTCGAGACGCGCCGGCTCGCGCACGTCGATCAGCGTCGGCGCGGAGCCACCGTCGGGATCGACGGCGAAAGCGTCGGCGATCCGGTCATGCCGATCGGCGGCGACCTGAAAGCCGGTGTCGGTCATGCCGAGCGGCTCGAACAGGGCCTCGCGCAAATGCTCGCCGAGCGGACGATCCGCCAACACCTCGACGAGCCGGCCCGCCACGTCGGTGGCGCGGCTGTATTCCCAGGTGCTGCCCGGCTCGTGCTGAAGAGGCAAGCCGGCGAGCGCCGCGACATGTTCGGCGTTGCTGCGCCGCCGCGAGAACAGGTCGCTCGCGAGGTAGCGGCGTCGCACCGACGAGGGCGGCAGGAACTCGTAGGTCAGGCCGGCGGTGTGGCGCAACAGGTCCTGCACGGTCATGGCGCGCGTCGGCGCGACCAGCACCTCGTGGCCGTAGCTTTCGGTCAGCCGCTTCGTCGTCGCGAACTCGGGAAGGAAGCGCGCCACCGGATCGTCGAGGCGAACCAACGCCCTCTCGAAGAAGCGCATCAGCGCCACCGAGACGATCGGCTTGGTCATCGAGTAGATGCGAAAGATGGTGTCGGCGCGCATCGGCGTGCGGCGCGCCGGATCGGCAGCACCGACGCACTCGAACGCCGCGACGGCGCCGCGCCGCTCGACGTGGAAGACCGCGCCCGGCATTCGCCCGGCGTCGACCTGTCGCTGCAGCGCCGCGCCGAGGGCCGTGAGGCGCGCCGGATCGAAGCCCGCGCGCTCGGGATCGGGCGTCACGATGGCGTGTCGCTCGCCCCGGAAGGCCGGCGACGCCGGCGACGGCGCTTGCGCGGCGCCTCGCCTTCCTGCGCTTGCGCATCGGACTCGTCGGCGTCGGTCGAAGCCGCGGACGATGGCGTCTCCGCTGCGTGGGACGACGTCGCCGCCTCGCCCACCGCCGCCGCGCGCTTGACGCGGCGCGGCCCGCTGCGTGGCTCGCGCACCGCGTCGAGCATGCGGCCGCGCTCGTCGTCGCTGGCCTGGAAGAAGGCCTCCCACCAGACCGCCAGCGCCGGGTCGGCCTCGCCGACCTCGCCGCGCAGGCGCAGGAAGTCGAGGCCGGCGCGAAAGCGCGGTTGCTCGAGCAGGGTCATCGCCGAGTTGCCGGCGCGCCGCTCGAAACGCGGCTGCAGCATCCAGATCTCGCGCATGTCGATGGCCAGCTTGCCGCGGCCCGAGATGTCGCCGATGCGCGCGTCGAAGGCGGCGTCGATGGCCGCCTGCAGCGCCGGGAACGGCGCTTCGCCGGCTGCCTGGCGGCGCTTCCAGCCGTCCTGCACGTCGTGCCAGAGCATCGCCGCGAGCATGAAGCTGGGCGCCACCGGCTTGTCGGCGGCGACCCGCGCGTCGGTGTCGGCAAGGGCGAGGCGGACGAATTTCTCGCGGCCGTCATGGCGCTGCGCCTCGTCGAGGGCGACGTCGAGCACCGGGAAGACGCCGCGATGCAGGCCGAGCTTCCTCAGCTCGACGATCGAGGCCAGCGCGTGCCCGGTCTGCAGCAGCTTGATCATCTCGTCGAAGGTGCGCGACTGCGGCACGTTGTCGAGCAGCGCCGCCATTTCCTTGATCGGCGCGCGCGTCTTGGCCTCGATCTCGAAGCCGAGCTTGGCCGCGAAGCGCACCGCGCGGATGATGCGCACCGGGTCTTCTCGGTAGCGCAGCACCGGGTCGCCGATCATGCGCAGGAGCTTTTTCTTCACGTCCTTCATGCCGCCGTGATAGTCGACGACGATCTCGCGCAAGGGGTCGTAGTACATCGCGTTGACGGTGAAGTCGCGACGCTCCGCGTCTTCGATCTGCGGGCCCCAGACGTTGTCGCGCAGGACCCGGCCCTCGGCGTCGACGACGTGGCTCTTGCCGGCCATCTCGCTCTTCGAGGTCTTCTCGTTGCCGCTCACCAGGTCGGCGGCGGCGGCGTCGGGACGGGCGCGAAAGGTCGAGACCTCGATCACCTCGGAGAGGCCCCGGTCCTGGCGGCCGCGCCCGAAGACGACGTGGACGATGCGAAAGCGCCGGCCGATGATGAAGGCGCGCCGGAACAGACCCTTGACCTGCTCGGGCGTGGCGTTGGTGGCGACGTCGAAGTCCTTGGGCCGGAGGCCCACCACCAGGTCGCGCACCGCGCCGCCGACGACGTAGGCCTCGTAGCCGCCATCGACCAGCGTGGCGACGACCTTGACGGCGCGCTCGTCGACGAGCTTGGGGTCGATGCCGTGCTCGGCCTTGGCAACCTCGACGCGCTTGCCGGCGCGCGCCGCCGACGTGCCCGAGGCGGACTTGCCGAGCAGCCTGTCGATGAATTTCTTGATCATTGTTCGAAGAGTCTCAGGATGCGCCAGCCCCGTTCGCGAGCGATGGCTTCGAGGTCGGGCGACGGATTGGCGGCAACCGGGTCGGTCGCGCGTTCGAGCAGGGCCAGGTCGTTGCGCGAATCGCTGTAGACGCTGATGCGCTCGAAGTCGCCCCAGCCGAGGTCGCTTTCCGCCAGCCATTGTCCGACACGCGCGACCTTGCCCTCGCGGTATGAGGGCGTGCCCTCGATCCGGCCGGTGAAGGCGCCACCGGCGTCGCGCTCCAGCCGCACCGCGATCAGCGCCTGCACGCCGAAGCGTGCCGCGATCGGTGCGGTGATGAAATCGTTGGTCGAGGTGACGATGGCGAGCCGGTCGCCTCGCTCGCGATGCACCGCGACGAGCTTGAGCGCGGCCGGCTGCAGTGCCGGCTCGATGACCTCGCGCATGAAGCGCGCATGGGCTGCGGCCAGCTCGTCGGCCGATCGGTCGCGCAGCGGCGCGGTGGCAAAGGCGATGTATTCGGCGATATCGAGGCGGCCCTGCTTGTACTGGGCGTAGAAGGCGTCGTTGCCGACGCGGAATCGCGCTGCGTCGACCCAGCCGAGGCCGACCACGAACTCGCCCCAGGCGTGGTCGGAATCGATCGGCAGCAGCGTCAGGTCGAGGTCGAACAGGGCCAGGTTGCCACGCCGTCCGGCGCCACGGCGGCGTCGCCGGACGGGGGTGGACGCAGGCCCGGCATCGAGCGCCGGCGTCAAGACTCGCCCTCCTCGGCCAGCATCTGCTTGAGCAAGGGCACGGTGATGGCGCGCTTGGTCGAGAGCGAGAACTCGTCGAGCCGGTCGAGCTGCGCCATCAGGTGCTTGAGGTCGCGCGCGAAGCGGGTCAGCAGGTAGTCCATCACCTCGTCGGACAGGAAGGTGCCGCGGCGGTCCGCCTCGCGCCGGAGCGCCGAGCGCACCTCGGGCTCGGCCAGCGGCGAGAGCGCGAAGACATGGCCCCAGCCGAGCCGCGTGCGCAGGTCCTCGCGGACGACGAGGTCGACCGGCGGCACGCTGCCGGCGGCGACGACGACGGCGCCGCGCCCGGCCGTGTCGACGAAAAGCGAAAACGCGGCCTGCTGCCGGGCTGCATCGAAGTCCTGACAATCGTCGAAGACGAGCCAGTCGGAGTGTTCGGGTGCCTGCCAGGGCGCGGCGTCGCCGGCACCGAACCATGCCGTCGACTCGCCATGCTGCTGCGCTTGCTGCACGAAGGCCTGCAGCAAATGCGTCTTGCCGCTGCCGGGCGGCCCCCAGAGGTAGACCGGCGGCGCGCCGGGCGCGAGGGCCAGCAGATGGGCGAGCGCGCCGGCATTGGCGCCGGGCAGGAAATTCTCGAAAGTCCGCGCCGGCTCGGGCCCGATTGCCAGGGGAATCTGCTTCATCCCACGTACAGACTGCTCTTCGCGTAGCCCGAGCGCAGCCGCCCGACGACGGCCGCAATAAGCGCGCTCACCGGCAGCGCGATCAGCACGCCGACGAAGCCGAAAAGATGGCCGAAAGCGAACAACGCGAAGATGACGGTAAGCGGGCTCATGCCGATGCGCCCGCCGACCATCCTGGGCGTCAGGAACATGCCTTCGACGATCTGGCCGATGCCGTAGACGATGAACACCGCGGCCGGCCCGTACCAGCCGGCGAACTGCAGCGCGCCGGCGAGCAGCGCCCGGATCAGGCCGATGCCGAAGCCGACGTAGGGCACGAAGATCGCCAAGCCGGTGAAGACGCCGACCGGCACCGCCAGCTCGAAGCCGAACAGCGCCAGGCCGACGCTGTAGAAGGCGGCCATCATCAGCATCACGAGCAGTTGGCCGCGCAGGTACTGGCCGAGCACCGTGTCGCACTCGCCGACGAACGACGAGACCGCGCCGCGCAGGCGCGGCGGCACCAGGTTGACGACGCGCTCGACGTACAGCGGCCAGTCGTCGAGCAGGTAGAACAGCACCACCGGCACGAGCACGACGTAGCCGACGACGGTGAGGACGATGCTGCCGCCGATGCGCACCGAGGCCAGCGCCGTGGCGATCGAGTCGTCCCAGTTGGCGTCGAGGTACTTGAGAAGAAAGGCCTTCAGGCTGGCCGCGTCGAGGCCGACGTTGACGCCCATCTGCATCAGCCAGGGCGAGACGGCGTGGTTGATGCGCTCGGCGAGCAGCGGCAGTTGGTCGCGCAACAACGGCAGCTCCTTCGACAGGATCGGCACGACCAGCAGCACCAGCGCCGCGGCGGCGACGATGAAGGCGATCTCAACCAGCGCCACGGCGAGCAGCCGCGGCACGCGCCGCGACGCCAGTTTTTCGACCGCAGGATGCAAGGCGTAGGCGAGCACGGCGCCGATCAGGAACGGCGTCAGCACCGGCCCGAGCAGCCAGACGAGCGCAGCCACGGCAACGGCGAGCGCCGCCCAGTTGAGGGTGCGCCGCTGGGCGGGCGTCAGGAGCATGCAGCGCTCGGGCGGCTCGAAGCGACGCGACGTCGGGGGTCGGTCATCGTCCTGCTAGTGGAGCCGCGACGTGCCATCGTGGCCGAGCTCGGCCAGGCGCTTCCTGATCGCCGGACGGTCCGGCGCGTGGGGCGCATGCTCGAGGTAGCCGGCCAGGTCGGCCATGGCCGGGAAACGGGCGCCGAGGGCGGCGTGCACGAGGCCGCGGTCGCGCCGCTCCTCCCAGGCGTCGGGCAGGAGGATCACCAGCCGCTCGGCGATGCCGAGCAGGCGGGCCGCATCCTGGCTGTTGCGGAAGATTTCCTTCAGGTTGCGCAGCATCCGGGCGATGACTTCACGCGGCGCGGCGGCCTGCAGAAAGTCCCTGAGCAGCGGTTCGCTGCCGCCGGTCTTGCTGCTGCGCCGCCGGTACGGCACGAGCAGGGCATCGAGCGCGTCGCGCGACATCGACTGGCCGGTGAACGGGTCGATGACGATCTCGCCCTGCGGCATGCGCACCTTGACCAGGAAATGGCCGGGGAAGGAGACGCCGCAGGCGTTCAGGCCGATCTGCGTCGCCAGCTCGATGTAGATCAGGGCCAGCGTGATCGGGATGCCACGCCGCGTCTCGAGCACGCAATGGACGTAGCTGTTGCGCGGGTCGTAGTAGTCGTTGACGTTGCCGGAAAAGCCCAGCTCCTGGAAAAAGAAGCGGTTCAGCAGACGCAGCCGCTGCATCGGCGCGGCGTCGCGGGCGATGCGCTGGTTGAGGCGCGCCGCCAGCGTGTCGATCTCGGCCAGCGTCGCCTGCGTATCGAGGCGTGCAAAGTCGTGCTGGGCGACCGCGATCGCCGCCTCGAGCAGCGGCAGGCTCGAGTCCTCGGCCACGAGCGAGGCGAAGTAGTCGAGCGCGGTCGGCGGAAGGAGCGGCAAAAGCCCGGACATGCGACGAGTTTAGAACCTCGGGCCGCCGCGGTCTAACCGCGGCGGAAGAAATCGCGCGGCCGAAAGCCGGCCACGAAGAGAACGCCGAAATAGACCAGCGTGGCGGCGCCCAGGCAGGCGGCGAGCCAGGCAACGCGCAGGCCGTCGTGGCCGGCGAGGCCGACCCAGTCGATGGCCGCCGTCGCCCCGGCCAGCAGCGCGCCCATGACGAGCGTCGCCAGCACGATGCTTGCGGTGAAGCGCCCCCAGCCCCGCATCGGCCGATACCAGCCGCCACGCTTGAGCCCGACGAAAAGCCAGATCGCGTTGATCGTCGCGCCGAGGCCGACCGAGAGCGCCAGCCCGGCGTGCCCGAGCAGGGGCACGAAGAGCAGGTTCATGGCCTGCGTCAGCACCAGCACGATGACGGCGATGGTTACCGGCGTGCGCAGGTCCTGGCGGGCGTAGAAGCCCGGCGCGAGGATCTTCACGCCGATGATGCCGACCAGGCCGACGCCATAGGCGCGCAGCGCGATCGCCGTCTTGGCGACGTCGCGCGCGTCGAAGGCACCGTGCTGGAACAGGGTCGCGATCAGGGCCTCGGGAAAGACGAGCAAGGCAGCGGCGCAGGGCAGGGTCAGGACCAGGGCGACGCGCAGGCCCCAATCGAGCATGCCCGAGTAGCCGGCCACGTCCTGACGCGCCTGCGCCGCCGAAAGCTGCGGTATCAGCACCGCGCCGAGGGCGACGCCGAGCAGCGCGGTCGGAAATTCCATCAGCCGGTCGGCGTAGAAGAGCCACGACACCGCGCCCACGCCCTGGTGCGAGGCGATCTGCGTGTTGATGAGGATGGAAAGCTGGGCCACCGAGACGCCGAGCAGGGCCGGCGCCATCTGGCGCAGCACGGTGCGCACGCCCGGGTGGTGCCAGGCCGCCGAGAGCGCCTTGAAGCCGAGGCCGATCTTCGGCAATCGGCCGATCCGGGCCAGCGCCGGAACCTGCACCGCGAGCTGCAGCACGCCGCCCAGCATCACGCCGGCGGCCAGGGCGTAGATGCGCTGGACACCGGCGCGCTCGAAGGCCGGGCCGATCAGCACCACGACGGCGATCATCGACAGGTTGAGCAGCACCGGCGTCGCCGCCGGCACGGCGAAGCGCTTCCAGGTGTTGAGCACCCCCGCAGACAGCGACACCAGGGAGATGAACCCGATGTAGGGAAACATGATCCGCGTCATGACCACCGCCTCGTCGAAGCGGGCCAGCCCGGAGGCCATCAGCCAGACGATCAGCGGCGCGGCAATCACGCCGACGATGCAGGTCAGGACCAGGGCGCAGAACAGCACCGTGCCGACGGCGTCGATGAGGCGTTGCGTCGCCTCGTCGCCGTCGGTGGCGCGGGCCCGGGCCAGGGTCGGCACGAAGGCCTGCGAGAAAGCGCCTTCGCCGAACAGCCGGCGCAGCAGATTCGGGATGCGAAAGGCGACGTTGAAGGCGTCGAACGAGGCGCCGGCGCCGAACAGTGCCGAGACGACGATGATCTGGAGCAGCCCGGTGATGCGCGACAGCAGCGTGAAGAAGGAGATCGTGGACGCTGCGCGGAGCAAATTCATGGGTGCGAATGCTATACTCGCGGTCTTTGCCGAAATCCAGCTAGCTCCAGCTCATACCAGACATGGCCACCGCCTCCAAAGCCAAGAAAAAGACCGTCCGCATCGCGTCGGGCCTCAAGCGCGTCCGCCAGGACCTGAAGCTCAATGCCGCCAACACGGCGATGCGCTCGCACTTCCGCACCGTCATCAAGAACGTGCAGAAGGCGGTCGAGTCCGGCGACAAGACCAAGGCTGCCGAGCTCTTCAAGGCGGCTCAGCCGGTCATCGACTCGGTCGCCGACAAGGGCCTGTTCCACAAGAACAAGGCGGCCCGCCACAAGAGCCGGCTCTCGGCCAAGGTGAAGGCGCTGGCCACGGCCTGAGCGTCCCGCACCGGCAGGACAAGAGGGGCTCGCATCGCGAGCCCCTTGTCATTTCTGCTGCCGAGATCCGCTGTTCAGTCGAGCACGGGGTCTTCGATCACGACGAGCCCGTTGTCGCGGGCGAAGTGCATGACGAAGTCCCAGGCCATCGGCTCCATCTCACGCAGGGCCGGGTCGACGAGCACGCCCTTGACGTTGCCGAGGTGGCGCGGCACGCAGTACGGCGAATAGCCGATGAACGGGCCGCGCGCACCGGCGCCGTCTGGGCGAAAGCACGACATCGTGCCGGCCAGGCGCTCGGCCCAGTCGCTCGGACGAAACGGCTTGCCGTCGCGGGTCACGCCCTGGATGAAGACTTTTGGAGGCTCGGCCACGCGATGAAAGGGAGTTGGGTGCGATTGTCGCGCCTGCGCAGCGACCTTGTTGCGCTGCAACATCCGCGCCATCGTGCACGAATGCCGGCTTTAGAATCGCACCCCCTTTCGCCGTCTTTGCCGGAGTGACGACATGAACGCGCCCGAGAAGCTGCCCGCCGCCGCGCCGGAGCCCCACGTCATGAAGACCTATGGGCGGCTGCCGATCGCGCTGTCTTACGGCCGCGGCTGCTGGGTCTGGGACACCGAGGGCCGCAAATACCTCGACGCGCTCGCCGGCATCGCCGTCAATACCCTCGGCCACGCCCATCCGCGGCTCGTGCCGGCCCTGCAAGAGCAGGTCGGCAAGATGATGCACAGCTCGAACTACTACCTCGTGCCGCTGCAGGAGCAGCTCGCCGCCAAGCTGTGCGAGCTGTCGGGCATGACCAACGTCTTCTTCTGCAACTCGGGCCTCGAGGCGAACGAGGCGGCGCTGAAGATCGCCCGCAAGTACGGCCACGACCGCGGCATCGAGCGTCCGGAAATCGTCGTCTACGAGGCCGCATTCCACGGCCGCTCGATCGCGACGCTGTCGGCGACCGGCAACGCCAAGATCCAGGCCGGCTTCGGCCCGCTCGTCGAGGGCTTCGTGCGCGTGCCGCTCAACGACGTGGCGGCGATCGAGAAGGTCGCGGCGACGAACAAGAACGTCGTCGCCGTATTCCTCGAGGTGATCCAGGGCGAAGGCGGGATCCGTCCGACCACCGTGAGCTACCTGAAGGAAGTGCGCCGCATCTGCGACGAGCGCGGCTGGCTGCTCATGCTCGACGAGGTGCAGTGCGGCATGGGCCGCACCGGCAAGTGGTTCGCGCACCAGTGGGCCGGCATCCAGCCGGACGTGATGCCCCTCGCCAAGGGACTCGGCTCGGGCGTGCCGATCGGTGCCGTCGTCTGCGGGCCGAAGGCCGCCGACGTGATGGGGCCCGGCAACCACGGTACGACCTTCGGCGGCAACCCGCTGGCCATGCGCGCCGGCGTCGAGACGCTGCGCATCATGGAAGAGGACCGTCTGCTCGACAACGCCGCCAAGGTCGGCGCGGTGCTGAGAGGTGGCCTCGAGCGCGAGCTGACAGGCGTCGCCGGCGTCGTCGAGGTGCGCGGCCAGGGCCTCATGATCGGCATCGAGCTCGACCGCCCCTGCGCGGCGCTGCTCGGCCGCGCCGCCGAGGCCGGGCTCATGATCAGCGTCACCGCCGAGCGCGTCGTTCGACTGCTGCCGGCGCTCGTCATGACCGCCGACGAGGCGAGCCAGGTCACCGCCCTGCTCTGCCCGCTGATCAAGGAATTCCTGAAGCCCGCGGCATGAAACCCGGCATGGCCCTGATCAAGCACTTTCTCCAGTTCAGGGACTTCCGCGCCGAGGAATACGCCTACCTGTTCGAGCGCACGGCGACGATCAAGAAGCGCTTCAAGAACTACGAGAAGTACACGCCGCTGGTCGACCGCACCCTGGCGATGATCTTCGAGAAGGCGTCGACGCGCACCCGCGTCAGCTTCGAAGCCGGCATGTACCAGATGGGCGGCTCGGTGGTGAACCTCACCACCACCGACAGCCAGCTCGGCCGCGCCGAGCCGGTGGAAGACACGGCGCGCGTCATCAGCCGGATGGTCGACATCGTCATGATCCGCACCTTCGAGCAGACCAAGCTCGAGGCCTTTGCCGCGCACTCGCGGGTGCCGGTGATCAACGGCCTGACCACCGAATACCACCCCTGCCAGATCCTCGCCGACGTCTTCACCTGCATCGAGCAGCGCGGCAGCATGGAAGGCAAGATCGTCGCCTGGGTCGGCGACGGCAACAACATGGCGACGACATGGCTGCAGGCCGCCGACATCCTCGGCTTCACGCTGCACGTGAGCACGCCGAACGGCTACGAGATCGACCCGATGGCCGTCGGCCTGCGCCGCGACGATTGCCTCGAGGTCTTCAAGGACCCGATCGACGCCTGCCGCAATGCCGACGTCGTCACCACCGACGTCTGGACCAGCATGGGCTACGAGTCCGAGAACGCCGAGCGCAAGGTCGCCTTCGCCGACTGGTGCGTCGACACCGAAATGATGGCCTCGGCCCGGCCCGACGCGCTCTTCATGCACTGCCTGCCGGCGCACCGCGGCGAAGAGGTCGAGGCCGATGTCATCGATGGTCCGCAGTCGGTGGTGTGGGACGAGGCCGAGAACCGGATGCACGTGCAGAAGGCGCTCATGGAGTACTTGCTGCTCGGCCGGATCGGCTGACGCGGGGACGCGATCGTCGGTCGGCCGGATAGATCGGGCCGCCGGGGCGCTCTGCTCCGCTCCATGTCCCCCGAGCCCGAGGGGGAGAAGGCCGCCGCGGGCGGCCTTCGGGGGACATGAGCGGAGGGGGCCGCCCCGTGCCCGAGGCCATCCGACGCAAGAGCGGACCCCGGCACGACCGAGACCTTTCAGCGCTGCTACGAAGGCTCCTCGATGATCGGCGTCTTCGACTGCGCGGCGCGGCTGGTCGAGACCATCGCCACGCCGACGCAGGCGATCGCCATGCCTAGCCACATCGTCGGCGTCGGCGCGGTGCCGAACACCGCCCACTCGACCAGCGCCGCAACCGGCGGCGTCAGGTAGAGCAGGCTGGTCACACCGGTCGCCTCGCCCCGGCGCAGCAGCAAGTGCAGGATGGTGTAGGCGCCGATCGACGCCGGCACCACGTGATAGAGCAAGGTGCCGGCGATCTGCGCGTTCCATGTGATGGCGAAGCCCTCGAACAGCGCGCCGAGCGGCAGCATGACGGCGGCCGTCACCGCGAAATGGATGCACACCGCCGAGCGCAGGTCGACGGCAGCGCAGTAGTGCCGCTGATAGAGCGTGCCGCCGGTGACGCAGGCGAGCGCCCAGGCTACCGCGAGCAGGCTCGGCAGCGCGATCGCCGCGCCGTCGACGCGGTGCGCGACGACGAGCGCGACGCCGCCGAGGCCGACCGCCACGCCGAGCATCTGCAGCTTCGACAGCGCCTCGTGCATCCAGCGCGACACGACCAAGGCTGTGAGCAGCGGTTGCAGGGCGAGGATCAGCGCCGTCACGCCGGCCGAGAGTCCCCAGCGCTGGGCGTAATGGCTGCCGCCCAGGTAGCCGGCGTGGCTGAGCAGGCCGGCGATGGCGATGTGACCCCACTCGGCCCGCCGCGTCGGCCACCGTGCGCGCAGGCCGAATGCGAGCATGGCGACGACGAAGGCGATGGCGTAGCGAACGCCGATGTAAGTGAAGGGTGCCGCGTAGCCGAGCGCGACGCGGGTGACGACGAAGCCGGTGCCCCAGACGGTGACGAAATAGCTGCTGAGCGCGAGGCGCGACGAAGCCGAGGGCGCCACCGGCACCGCGCGATGCGGCGTACTCACGGGCGCGCCTGGCCGCGCAGCTCGCGACGCACGACGAGCTTCAGCCCCGACCAGACGGCGTCAACGGCGCAGACCTTGGTGTCGACCCAGCCGAGCGGCAGCACGAGCTCGCGGATGCCGTCCTCGGTGATGTCGGTGGCCGCCTTGGCCGCCTTCTTCGGCCACGAGACCCAGAGCACGGCGTCGTCGCGCAGGCTCTTGCGCAGACGCGCCGCCTCTCTCTCGAGCACGGCGCGCTCGCGCACGAACAGGTGGGCGATGTCGGTGCCGGCGTCGGCGCGCGCGACGACGACGGCGCCTTCCGGCCAGGGCGCGATCAGCTCGCGGTAGTCGGCCGGGGCAAACAGCGGGCAGACGCGCGCGCCGGCGGCGATGCCGAGCTTTTTCGCCAGCGGCGTTCCGGAATAGCCGGCGTTCATGGCCGTGTCCGAAATAACCGACACCACGCGGCGCCAAGCTTTGCTACCGTCACTGTCGTCATGAAAAACATCTGCAGGCGCATCGACTCGCCAGTGTCGCCGAAGCCGGCGCGTAGCGTGGCGCGACGGCCATGACGGCGAGCCGCGAGGAAGCGCTGGCCCGCGACGCGGCCGACCCGCTGCGCTCGCTGCGCGACGAGTTCGAGCTGCCCGAGGGCGTCATCTACCTCGACGGCAATTCGCTCGGCGCCCTGCCCAGGCGAACCGCAGCGCGCGTCGCCACGACGATCGAAGGCGAATGGGGCCGGGGCCTGATCCGCAGCTGGAACACCGCCTGCTGGATCGACCTGGCGCAGGCCATCGGCGATTGCATCGGCACGCTCGTCGGCGCCGCGCCGGGCGAGATCAGCGTCGGCGATTCGACTTCGGTCAACCTGTTCAAGGCCTTGAGCGCCGCCTCTGGCCTGCAGAAGTCCGACGCGCCGTCGCGCACGACTCTGCTCTCCGAGCGCAGCAACTTCCCGACCGATCTCTACATCGCCGAAAGCGTCGCCGCCGCCGCCGGGCTGAAGCTGCGCCTGGTCGACGCTGGCGATCTCGCCGATCACCTGAACCACGACGTCGCCGTGCTCATGCTCACGCACGTCAACTACCGCAGCGGCCGCATGCACGACCTGGCCGACCTGACGCGCATCGCCCACGCCGCCGGCGCGCTGACGGTCTGGGACCTCGCGCATTCGGCCGGCGCGGTGCCGGTCGACCTGCTCGGCGCCGAGGCCGACTTCGCGGTCGGCTGCGGCTACAAGTACCTGAACGGCGGCCCGGGCGCGCCGGCCTTCGTCTGGGCGCATCCGCGGCACACCGCGCGCATGGACCGCGAGGGGCTGCGCCAGCCGCTCTCGGGCTGGCTCGGCCACGCCGCGCCGTTCGACTTCGTGCCGGTGTACCGGCCGGCGAGCGGCATCGGCCGCTTCGTCTGCGGCACACCGCCGATCGTCGCCATGAAGGCGCTGCAATGCGGCCTCGAGGTCTTCGCGGCGGCGAACGCGCTGGGTGGCATGACGGCGCTGCGCGCGAAGTCGCTGGCCTTGACCGATCTCTTCATCGCACGCGTCGAATCCATTTGCGCCGGCCAGGGGCTCGAGCTGACGACGCCGCGCGACCCGGCGCTGCGCGGCAGCCAGGCGAGCTTCGCCCATGCCGACGGCTACGCCATCATGCAAGCGCTGATCGAGCGCGGCGTGATCGGCGACTTCCGCGCCGGCCATGCCGAGACCGGCGAGCAGAACCTGATGCGCTTCGGCTTTACGCCGCTCTACACGCGCTACATCGATGCCTGGGACGCCGCCGACATCCTCGCCGAGGTGCTCGGCAGCGGCGCCTGGCGCGAGCCGCGTTTTCACCGCCGCGCTGCCGTCACCTGATGACCGAGCCGATGCCGAACCCGCCGCCGCCGAACGACGACGACGCGGCCGCCGCCAAGGTCGACTTCAGCCGCGACATGAGCTACGGCGACTACCTGCATCTCGACGCGGTGCTCGGCGCCCAGCAGCGCCGCTCCGAGGCGCACGACGAGATGCTCTTCATCGTCCAGCACCAGGTCAGCGAGCTGTGGATGAAGCTGCTCCTGCACGAGCTCGAGGCGGCGATCGCCGCGGTCTGCGGCGACCAACTGCAGCGCGCCTTCAAGATGCTGGCCCGCGTCAGCAAGATCATGGAGCAGCTGGTGCACGCCTGGGACGTGCTGGCGACGATGACGCCGCCGGAGTATTCGGCGATGCGCCCGGCGCTCGCCTCGAGCAGCGGCTTCCAGAGCTGGCAGTACCGGATGATCGAGTTCCGCCTCGGCAACAAGAACGCGGCGATGCTGAAGCCGCACGAGCACCGCGCCGACCTGCACGCCCAGGTCAAGGCCGCCCTCGACGCGCCTTCGCTCTACGACGAGGCGCTGCGCCTGCTCGCGCGGCGCGGCCTGCCGGTGCCTGCCGATCATCTCGAGCGCGAGTGGTCGCAGGCCTACGAGGCGAGCGAAGGGGTCGAGCAGGCCTGGCTGGTCGTCTACCGCAACCCAGAGGCGCACTGGGACCTGTACCAGCTCGGCGAGGAGCTGACCGACCTCGAAGACACCTTCCGTCTCTGGCGCTTCCGCCACGTCACGACGGTCGAGCGCGTGATCGGCTTCAAGCGCGGCACCGGCGGCACCGGCGGCGTGAGCTACCTGCGCAAGATGCTCGACGTCGTGCTCTTTCCGGAAATCTGGAAACTCCGTACCGACCTTTGAGGGCGGCTTGCTAGAGTCGGGCCGGACTCTTCCCTTTCACCGAACCCGAAAGCTCCATGGCCGACAAGACCGAGATTCAACTCAAGGCCGCGGAAAAGCGGCTCGACGCGATCGAACGCTCGATCGAGAACCCGAAGAAGGACAGCAACTCGAACGACACCGGCGCTCAACTGAAAGCGCTCGGTACCAAGCTCGAAGCCCGGCTCGACAAGCTGGACGTCGCCGTCCAGGAAATCAACGTCCAGATGGTGCTGAAGAAGGATCTCAAGACGGCCACCAAGCTCGAAGCCGACGAATGGGACCGCGAAGCGAAGGCGCGACAGATTCGCTCGGATGCCGAGTTCAAGGCCTCGATCGACAAGCAGGAGAACGCGCGCAAGGCGGCCGAAAAAGAGCAGCTGGCGCAGATCGACAAGATGGTCTCGGAACAGATGCTGAACCAGCGCCTCCAGAAGCTCGAGATCATGCTGGAGTCGCGCGTGAAGATTCTGGAAGGCCTGGTACACGTCAGGAGGTAGGGCGCCGAGGCGCGACGGTCAGCCGGCCAGCGCCTCACGCACGAAGTCGAGGCGGTCCTGGCCGAAGAACATCGCCTCGCCGACAAAGAAGGTCGGCGCGCCGAAGGCGCCGCGGGCCACCGCTTCCTCGGTGTTGGCGACGAGCCGGGCCTTCACCTCCGGATCGGCGACGAGCGCCATGAACGCATCGGCGTCGAAGCCCGCCGCGGCGAGCGTGTCGGCAAGAACCGCCGGGTCGCCCAGGTTGACCGGTAGCTCCCACATCGCCCGGTGCACGACCTCGAGATAGCGCATCAGGTCGTCGGGCTGGCGCATCTGCAGGCCGGCGGCGCCGCGCATCAGCGTCAGCGTGTTGATCGGGAAATGCGGGTTGAAGCGAAACGGCACGCCGTAGCGCTTTGCCCAGCGGGCGATGTCGCCGTTCATCCAGCGGCCCTTCGCCGGCACCGTCACCGGGCTGGCGTTGCCGGTCGCCTTGAACACACCGCCCAGCAGCATCGGCCGCCAGACGATCTCGGCGCCGGTCTCGGCGGCGATCTTCGGCAGCTGGGTCCAGGCCAGGTAAGAGGTCGGGCTGCCGAAATCGAAGAAGTACTCGACGGTCCTGGTCATCGCGCTCACCAGGTCTCGGTCCAGGGCCGCAGGTCGAGCTCGTGCGTCCACGCGCTTCTCGGCTGGCGGTGCAGGTTCCAGTAGTTCTCGGCGATCGCCTCGGTGCTGAGGATGCCTTGCTCGGCCTTCTTGGCGTAGCGCTCGGGAAAGTTCTCGGCGATGAAGGGCGTGTCGATGGCGCCGTCGATCACGACGTGGGCGACGTGGATGCCCTTCGGCCCGAGCTCGCGCGCCATGCTCTGCGCCAGCGCGCGCAGGGCGTGCTTGGCACCGGCAAAAGCGCAGAAGCCGGCCGAGCCGCGCAGGCTCGCCGTCGCGCCGGTGAAGATGATGGTGCCGTGGCCGCGCGCCAGCATCGCCCGCGCGACTTCGCGGCCCATCAGGAAGCCGCCGAGCGCGCCCATCTCCCAGACCTTGCGGTAGACGCGCTCGGTCGTCTCGGTGAGCGAGAAGCGGACGTTGGCGCCGACGTTGAACACCGCCACCTCGATCGGCGCGATCTCGCGCTCGACGTGGGCGACCAGCGTCTCGATGTCGACCTCTTTGCGCGCGTCGGAGGCGAAGCCGTGCGCCTCGCCGCCCTCGGCGCGGATCGACTCGACCAGGGGCTCGAGCTTGTCGGCGGTACGCCGCGTCACGCAGGCGACGAAGCCGCCGCGGGCGAAGCGCCGGGCGATCGCGCCGCCCGTCGAATCGCCGGCGCCGATCACGAGCACCGATTTTCTGTCGTTCACCTTGTCGTCTCCCCGGCTGCGGCAAGGAAACAACTGTGCACCAAGCCAGCGGCGCTTTCATTGGGGCAAACCGCTTGTCTCGCGGCGCGGCCTCGGCGAGACTCGACGCAGTCATGACTTCGCGGGTCTTCATAAGCTACCGGAGCAGCGACGGCGCCGACAAGGCAACGGCGCTGGCGCGCGACCTCGACGCAATGTTCGGCGACGACCAGATCTTTCTCGACAAGGAAGACCTGGCGCCCGGATCGCGCTGGCGCGACGGCATCGCCGCCGCGCTCGGCAACGCGCCGATCCTGCTCGTGCTGGTAACGCCCAACTACCTCGGCGCGGTCGACGCCGCCGGCCAGCGCTGCATCGACCGCGCCGACGACCCGGCGCGCGACGAGCTCGAGGCCGCCCTTGCCGCCAAGGCGCACATCATCCCGCTGCTCTGCGACGGCGTCACGGCGGTGCCGGCGGCGAGCGAGCTGCCCAGCCCCTTCAACCAATTGTGCGACCTGCAATGGGGGCGGCTGCGCGCCTACGACTGGCGTGCCGACATGGGCCGCCTCGCCGACGACCTGGGCGAGCTCGGCCTGACGCCGCGGCCGCTGTCGATGCCCGGCACGATGCCGGTGCCGCTGCACGAGCCGACGACGACGCCGATGCCGCTCGATGCGCCCGCGCCGGCCTCGTCGCACGAGGTTCTCCCCGACGAAGGTCGGCGCGGCGTGTTCGGCCTGGTCGCGATCGCCGTGCTGGCGCTCGGCGGCTGGGGCGTCTGGCGCTGGCGGCAAAAGCGCGCCGCCCTCCTCTCCGGGCCCTGGCGCGCGCACATCGGCGCACGCGGTGCGCCGACCTCGCGCGCGGGCGAGCTGATGATCATCACTCTGGCGCAGGAAGGCGACAACCTGCGTCTGGCCAGCAGCGCCCTCGACATCGAGCACGATCCGGAGTGGGAGAACTATCGCGACTTCTGGAAGCAGCGCACCGGCAACGACCTGACCCGTATTTTCTATCGCGGCGAAGGCAAGGTGCTGCGCGACGACGAGGGCTTCGCGCCGAACGCGGCGGCCCCGGTCGCCGCGCCGGCCAGCGCCGCCTCGGACGCCGAAGACGGCGCCGAGGAGGCGGCGTCCGCGCCGTCGGCACCGCCGCCGAAGAAGAAAAGGCCCGAGCTCGTCCGCCTGCCACCACGCCCGGTCGCACTGCGCCGCGTCATCGTCGACGTGCACATCGCGACGCCGGGCAGCGACAGCGAAACGATCGACGAAGGCGTGTTCCGCGGCATCGTCGACACCGACGACCGGTGGATCCACGGCCGGCTCTGGCTGCGCAGCGAGCAGGCCGAGCGGGTCATGGACCTGCGCCGCAGCGGCGGTTGAGGCGTGAGCACGCGTTGGCGTGAACAGGCACTCGTCGAGTGAAGCAGAGGCACCGCAGCGGCCAATGGCGTCCAGCACCCCAAGACGAAGCGCGAAGGTCGACGCCAAGCGCGCCGGCCGCAGGGCAGCCGCATCGGCCGCACCGAAGGCACGCTTCAGGCTTCGCGTCACGACCGGCGACGAGATCGCGATCGGCCCGGGCAAGATCTCGCTGCTCGAGGCGATCGGCGAGACCGGCTCGCTGACGGCCGCGGCCAAGCGCATCGAGATGTCCTATCGGCGCGCCTGGCTGCTGCTGGATCAATTGAATCGCTCGCTGAAGAATCCGGCGGTGGCGACGGCGACAGGCGGCGAGCATGGCGGCGGAAGCGAGCTCACCGACACCGGCCGCAAGCTGATCGCGCTGTATCGAGGCATCGAGGCGACCGCCGAGCGAGCCTGCGCAGCGGAGATCCGCCAGGCGATCGGCTTGCTGGCGCGCTGAGGGGGCAAGGATCGGCGCACTGCGGCGCCGGGGGCCGTGGACGACCGAGCGTTATGTACTGCGCTATATTGCGCCCCATTCCTGCCACGTGCCTCACCCACCACAAACGATGCTCTCCCGGACCCGCCGCATGCTCGCCGGCTGCGCCGTCGCGCTGGCCGCCTCGGCGGGCCCGGTCGCGCATGCCGCCGACCTCACCGTATCGGCCGCGGCCAGCCTGAGCAACGCCTTTCGCGAGCTCGGCCCGTTGTTCGAGGCACAGAACGCAGGCACTCGGGTGGTCTTCAATTTCGCTGCCTCCGACGCCCTGCTGGCACAGATCGCCAAGGGCGCGCCTGTCGACGTCTTCGCCGCCGCCGACCAGGAGTCGATGGATCGCGCCGAGGCGCAGAAGCTGCTCGCGACCGGATCGCGGCGCAATTTCGCCGGCAACGCGCTGGTGCTGATCGCACCGGCCGACAGCCGGATGGTCCTAGGCTCGCTGGCGGATCTTGAAAGGCCCGAGGTCAAGCGTGTCGCCCTCGGCGCACCGGCGGGCGTACCGGCGGGCCGCTACGCCAAGGCCGCGCTCGAGGCGGCGCGCCTGTGGCCGGCGATCGAGGCCAAGGCGGTGTACGCGCAGAACGTGCGTCAGGCGCTCGACTATGTGGCGCGCGGCGAGGTCGAAGCCGGCTTCGTCTACGCCACCGACGCGGCGGTCCAGAAGGACAGGGTCAGGATTGCCTTCACGGTAGCGACCGGAACGCCGATCGCCTATCCGGTTGCCGCCATTGCCGGCAGTGCGCAACCCGACGCGGCACGCCGCTTCGTCGAGTTCTTGCCGACGCCGGCAGCGCAGGCGGTGCTGGCCCGCTACGGCTTCGCCAAGCCCTGATCGGGCCGGGATGGACGCCGCGACCTGGACCACGCTGGCATTGACGTTGAAGGTGGCCGTCTGGGCGACCGCCATCAATCTGGTGCTCGGCGCCGCCGTCGGCTGGCTGCTGGCGCGACGAAGCTTCTTCGGCCGTGACCTGCTCGACGCGGTACTGACCCTTCCCTTCGTGCTGCCACCGACCGTGCTCGGCTACTACCTGCTCGTCGTCGTCGGCAAGCACGGTTGGCTCGGCGGCTGGCTGGACCGGGCCTTCGGCATCAACCTCATCTTCACCTGGCAAGGCGCGGTCATCGCCGCGACGATCGTGTCGTTCCCGCTCATCCTGAAATCGGCGCGTACCGCCTTCGAGGGCGTCGACCCGCAGCTGGAAAAGGGGGCGCGCGTGCTCGGCCTGGGCGAGGCAGCGCTCTTCTTTCGCATCACCCTGCCGATGGCCTGGCCGGGCATCCTCGCCGGCACGCTGCTCGTCTTCGCGCGATCGCTGGGCGAGTTCGGCGCGACGCTGATGATCGCGGGCAGCATCCCCGGCCGGACCCAGACGCTCTCGATCGCGGTCTTCGAGGCCGTGCAGGCCGGCCAGGACTCGGTGGCCAACACGCTGGTCGTGATCATCTCGGTCACCTGCATCGTCGTCCTGCTCGCAGCCGGACGGCTCGCGCCGTTTCGGCTTGCACGATGAGCTTCGACGTCGACATCGCAAAGGTCGTGGGCGGCGAGCGGCGCCGCTTCGCGCTCGACGTCCGCTTTCGCACCCGCGGCCGGCGCACCGCGATCTACGGTCCATCGGGGGCTGGCAAGACCCTCACGCTGCAAGCCATCGCCGGACTGCTGACGCCGGACCGCGGCCGCATCGCGTTCGACGAGCAGATCGTCTACGACGGCGGCGCTGGCATCGACCTGCCGGCGGGGCAGCGCGGCTTCGGCTATCTGTTCCAGGACTACGCGTTGTTCCCCAAGTTGAGCGTGCGCCAGAACATCGCCTTCGGACTGTCGAAAGGCCTGCGCAATCCGGGCGAGCAGGCCGGCGGCGAAGCGGTCGAGCGCTGGCTGCGCAGCTTCGAGCTTGTCGACGTGGCACGGCTGCGGCCGGGCGAGCTGTCCGGTGGCCAGCGCCAGCGGGTGGCGCTCGCGCGCGCCCTGGTCGACACGCCGCGCGCGCTCCTGCTCGACGAACCTTTTGCCGCTCTCGACCCCGAGCTGCGCCAGCGCATGCGGGCCGAGCTCGACGAGCTGCTCGATCGCGTCGCCGTGCCGGTGCTCATGATCACGCACGACCCGATCGACCTCGACTGGTTCGGCGACGAGGTGCTGTACCTGCGCGACGGCAGGATCGCCGAGGGGCCGGTGTCACCGGCGCAGCCGGCGCCGACGCGACTGCACTCTGTTTGACAGGGCGCCGAGCCAGGCTCGGCGTAGCCCGGCCGAGCGCTTGGCGAGGGCCTCAGCGCACGGCGGCGACGACCGCCTTGCCGCCCGGCTTTTGCGGCGCCGGGATCTTGGCCAGCGCGGCGCCGGCGCTGCCGTCGACCGGCAGGTGCTTCTCGCGCCACTCCGGCATGCCGCCGCGGAACCAGTAGACCTTGGCGTAGCCGGCGGCGACCGCGGCGCGCGACGCCTTGTACGACTTCCAGCATTCCGGGCCGTTGCAGAGAAAGACCGCGGGCTTGTCCTTGGGCACCGTCTTCAACGCCGAGAAGTCGTCCTTGGCGACGTCGAAGTCGACCTCCTTCAGGCTCTTCTCGATGTACGAGGCCAGGATCGCGCCGCGCACGTGCTCGCTGTCGTACTCCTTCTGGCTGCGCGTGTCGACGATGGTCGCGCCCTGCTTGGCCAGCTCGGCGACCTCTTCGGCGCTGACCCGGGTCGCGCCCTTCAGCGCGTCGGGCGTCGTGATGCCGAGCGAAGCGACGTAGGTGAACTGCTTGCCGGCGTCGGCCGAGGCGAGGCGGAAGCGCCCGACGCCGGGGATCGCGCCGTCGTTCGAGTTGACCCAGTCGCCGAGGCGGGCGCAATCGGTGGCGCAGAAGTCCTTGCGCACGACCATGCTCATGCCGCCCGGAACCGGCCGCGTCGTCTTCAGGATGCGGCCCTGACCGGGATGCGCGGTGAGCCACTCCTTGGCCTGCGCTTCGTCGGCGACGGTGACGTCGGCCATGTCGAAGGCCAGCGCGACCAGTCCGCCGCCGCTCGTGTTGCCGTAGGTGACCTTGGAGAACTGCGCGAGCTTGATGCCGGACTCCGTGAGCAGGCCCTTGGCGACGTAGCTGCGCAGCGAATCCTGCTGCGGCAGGTAGATGCGCTTGCCGGCGAGCTTGTCGACCGAGTCGATGCTGTTCTTCGAGACCAGCGCGTAGACCTGCTCCTGGCCGCTCGTGGCGAGCAGCTGGTAGGCATGCAGGATGGCCGACGCGGTGACGTGCGCCGGCGCGATGATGATCTCGTTCTCGACGGTGCGGCTCGCGCGCATCACCTCGGCCATGCTCGATGTCTGCGTGATCGTCGTGCGCACGCCGGTGGTCCGGGTCAGCGATTGCGAGGGCGCCAGCGAGGCGCTCAGCAGCACGTCACCGGTCGAGTCGGCGGGGTCGATGCCGAGCAGCACGCGGACCTCCGAGACGGCAGCCCCGGCATGCGTGGCGGCGACGCTGAGCAAGGCCGCACCGAGCAGCGCGCGCAGGCCTCCCACAGCGGACAATGACGGTTGCTTCATGCGGCTCTCCCCGAAACCCGCCGGAGCTTAAGGCCGGTGTCGGCGTTTGGGTTCAAAATCGCCTTCGACAAGCGGAAATTCCTTCACGGGTATTGCTGCTGCGCCACATTTACGCCCTGTCACAACGAGAGGAACCAGCAACCATGGCCGTCCCCCCGCTTTCGTCCAGCCGCCGCCGTCTCATCGCGGCGGGCATCGGCGCCGCCGTGACCGCAGGCTTCGGCCGCTCGGCGCTCGCCCAAGGCGCCACCTTCGATCATCCGTTCGCGAACGGCGGTCGCAACATGGTCGCCTACCCGGGCAAGCGGCCGCTGATCGTGCTCACCTCGCGGCCGCCCCAGCTCGAGACGCCGTTCGAGGTCTTCAACGACGGCATCCTGACGCCGAACGACGCGTTCTTCGTGCGCTATCACAACGCCGGCATCCCGACCTCGATCGACCCCGACACGCACCTCATCAAGATCGGCGGCAACGCCACCGGCAAGGCCTTCGCGCTGACACTCGCCGACCTGAAGACGAAGTTCAAACCGGTCGAGATCGTTGCTGTCAACCAGTGCGCGGGCAACAGCCGCGCCCGCTTCAACCCGCGCGTCACCGGCGGCCAGCTCGGCGACGGCGCCATGGGCAACGCGCGCTGGACCGGCGTGCGGCTGCGCGACGTGCTGGCGCTGGCCGAGGTCAGGAAGTCGGCCAAGCAGGTGACCTTCGACGGCCTCGACAACGCGCTCTTCGGCGGCGGCGACTTCGTCAAGGCGCTCACTCTCGACCAGGCCATGGATGCCGACGTGCTCATCGCCTGGCAGATGAACGGCACCGACCTGCCATGGCTCAACGGCTATCCGGTCCGGCTCGTCGTGCCGGGCTACTACGGCACCTACTGGATCAAGCACCTGTCGCAGATCGACGTCGTCGACGAGGTCTACGACGGCTTCTGGATGCGCCCGGCCTATCGCATTCCCGACAACGACTGCATCTGCGTCGCGCCCGGCACGGCGCCGGCGGCGACGCGTCCGATCGGCCGCTTCAACGTGCGCTCGTTCATCACCTCGGTGAAGGAGGGCCAGCGGATTCCGGTCGGCGGCCAGACCGTCATCCGCGGTATCGCCTTCGACGGCGGCGAGGGCATCCGCGAGGTCGGCGTCTCGACCGACGGCGGCAAGAGCTGGCGCGCCGCCTTCCTGGGCGAGGATCTCGGCCGGTATTCGTTCCGTGAATTCACCTTCGCCTTCGTGCCCGAAAAGTCGGGCGCCTACGACTTGCGCGCTTGCGCCTGGAACCGCGCCGGCGTCGGCCAACCGAGCACTGCGGTCTGGCAGCCGGCGGGCTACATGCGCAACGTCGTCGAATCGGTCAACGTCACCGCCGCCTGATCGGAGAGCACCGCCAATGGACAAGAAAATCCTCATCGCCTCGGCCACCATCGCGCTCGTCTCCGCAGCCGGCTTCGCGACGGCGACGCCGCGCAACATCGCCCTTCCCGCCGACGGCACGCAGCTGCGGCCCAGCCCCCTGCCCGGCTATGCGAAGGCGCAGGCCAACTGCGTCGGCTGCCATTCAGCCGAGTACTTTCTCTACCAGCCGCCGAACGCCGGCCGCGCCTACTGGGACGCGATGACCAAGCGCATGAAGGCGGTCTTCAAGGCGCCGCTCGACGATGCCGACATTCCGGTCATCGTCGACTACCTTGCCGCGACCTACGGCAACCAGACGCCTTAGCGTCGGGGCCGCCGCGGCGGACGAAGAAAGACGCCGGCGCGAGGCCGGCGTTTTTTCATTGTCGACGGGTCGTCTCAGCCGAGCTTGACCGGCACGAAGATCTTCTCGCCGTCGCGCTGCACGAGCAGGGCCACGCTCTTCGGCTTGCCCGAGAGCACGCCCTTCAGCTGGTCGATCGACTGCACCGGCTTGCCGTTGATGGCGAGCAGCACGTCGCCGGTCTGGATGCCGGCGCGCGCCGCGGCGCCGTCGACGTCCTCGACGACGAGGCCGCTGTCGAGCTTGGCTTCACGCTTCTCGTCGCGCGTCAACGGGCGCAGCGAGAGGCCGAGCTGGCCGTGCTCGCCCGAGGCGCCGGCGTCGGCGACCTTCTTCTCGGCGTCGTCGGCGCCGCCGAGCCTGGCCTCGACCGTGCGCTCCGCGTGGTCGCGCCAGACCTTCAGCTTGACCCGCTCGCCCGGCGCCGCCATGCCGATCAGGCTCGACAGGTTGCCCGAGCGCAGCACCGGTTCGCCGCTGACCTCGGTGATCACGTCGCCCGACTTCAGGCCCGCGTCGGCGGCAGCGCTGCCCGGTGCGACATTCGAGATCAGCGCACCCTCGACGCGCTTGATGCCGAACGAGTCGGCGAGCGACTGGTTGAGGTCCTGCACCGTCACGCCAAGGCGGCCATGCGCCACCTTGCCGGTGGCGACGATCTGGTCCTTGACCTTCAGGGCAACGTCGATCGGAATCGCGAACGACAGGCCCTGGAAGCCGCCGCTGCGCGAGTAGATCTGCGAGTTGATGCCGACCACCGAGCCCGAGCCGTCGAAGAGCGGGCCGCCGGAGTTGCCGGGGTTGACCGCCGCATCGGTCTGGATGAAGGGCACCACCGCATCGCCGGGCAGCGAACGGCCCTTGGCGCTCACGATGCCCGAGGTCGCGGTCTGCTCGAGCCCGTAAGGCGCGCCGATCGCCAGCACCGGATCGCCGACCTCGAGGCTCTTCGGGTCGCCAAGGCGGACCACCGGAAGGTCCCTGGCCGGGATGCGCAGAATCGCGATGTCGGTGGTCGTGTCGACGCCGAGCACCTTGGCCGTGAACTCGCGGCGATCGCTGAGCTTGACGGTCACGTCCTTGGCTTCGCGCACGACGTGTGCGTTGGTCAGGATCAGGCCGTCGGCGCTGATGATGAAGCCCGAGCCCATGCCCTTGAACGGCTGCGACGGGTTCTGCCGGCCACCGCGCTGCGAAAAGCCGGGCATGCCGCGGAAGAACTTGAAGAACGGGTCGTCTTCCATGCCGTCGGGAAGGCCCTGCTCCTCGGCGCTCATCTTGTGCGTGCCTTCGACGGTGATGCCGACGACGGCAGGCGCCGATTGCTTGACGATGGCGCGGTAGTTGGGCACCTGTCCCGGCGCGGCGATGAGCGGCACCGGCGGCACGACGCGCTCGGCGGCTGGCGCCGGTTGCGGCGCTGCCGCGGCGACCCGCGTGTCGCCCTTGAGCCAGTGCGGAAGATCGAAGGCGCCGGCGGTGCCGACGACGGCGAGGCCCGCTCCGACGAGGGCCGCGCTCAGGGGTTTCAGGTTCATGACGTCTCCAGCTGTGGACTAGCGCGCGGAAGATTCCGCATGCCGCTGAAGATAGAGCGGCCCGGTTAGACCACCATTAGGGTTCGGTTAAGCCGGCGTTAAGGACGCGGCTTTGTCGTGGCTCGCCGCGAAGCGGACGACAACGCGCAGGCCGCCTTGCGGCGAGCGCTCGAGCGCCACAGCGGCGCCGTGCGCCGTGGCCACGCTCTTGACGATCGACAGGCCCAGTCCCGAGCCCGACTCGCCGCCGTCGGCACGGCGATAGAAGCGGTCGAAGACACGTTGCCGCTCGGCCTCGGGAATGCCTGGCCCGGCGTCGTCGACGACCAGCACGACCTCGTCGCCGCGCCGCTGTACCGCGACCTCGACACGCGACCCGCACGGCGCATAACGAGCCGCGTTGTCGGCGAGGTTGCGCACGAGCAGGCCGAGCGAGACCGCGTCGCCGCAGGCGCAAGCCGGCGCCTCGGCAGCGAGCTCGAATTCGATGCCACGCGTCGCGGCAAAGGCGACCGTCTCGGAGATCGCGCGGCGCGCGATCTCGGCGAGATCGACGCGCTCCTTCAATGGCGGCATGGCACCGGGCTCGCTGCGCGCCAACGCAAGCAGCTGCTCGACCAGGCGCGTCGCCCGATCGATGCCGGCAGCGATGGCGTCGCGCGCGGCGTCGCGATCGGCGTCGTTGCCGGCGCGGCGCAGCAGCTCGAGCTGCAGCTTCAAGGCGGTGAGCGGCGAGCGCAACTCGTGCGCCGCGTCGGCGACGAAAGCGCGCTGGGTGTCGAGCGACTGGCGCAACCGATCCAGCAGCGCGTTCAGGGCGCGCGCCAGCGGCGACACCTCGTCGGGCAGGCCCACCACCGCCAACGGCGCCAGCGACTGCGCATCCCGCGATCGCACGTCGCCGGCGATCCGCTCCAGAGGCGCGAGATGGCGTGCCGCCAGCCACCAGATGACGAAGGCCGCGAACGGTGCCATCAACAACAACGGCACGACGCTGCGCCAGGCGGCGCGCGCGGCGAGGCGCTCGCGGATCTCGACCGGCTGGGCGATCTGGATGACGCGATCGCGCGTCGCCACGCTGTAGGTGCGCCAGGCATGGCCCTCGACATTGAGCGTGGCCAGGCCAAGCAGAGCACGTGCCGGCAGCGACGAATGAGGGCGCGATGCGTAGATGCTGCGTCCGTCGACGGTCCAGATCTGCACCACGAAGTCGAGCTGGGAATCAGCCAGGTTGTCGGCCTGCGCCGCCGCGATCTCGCCCTGGTCGCGCAGCGAGAGCGCCATCTGCTGCAGCTGGTAGTCGAAGATCGCCTCGGTCTCGGCGAGCACGTTGCGATAGGTCACCGCGCCCATCAGCAGCGCCGCCAGCGCAAGCAGGCCGAGCAGCGAGACGAGCAGGCGGACGCGGATCGACGTCACGACGCGGCGTCGATGAAATAGCCCACGCCGCGCACGTTGCGGATGAAGTCGGCGCCGAGCTTCCTGCGCAGCTGATGGATGTAGACCGAGACCGCGTTGCTCTCGATCTCTTCGCCCCAGCCGTACAGGCGATCCTCGAGCTGCGAGCGCGACAGCACCGCGCCGGGCTTGGCGAGCAGCGCCTCGAGCACCGCGAACTCGCGCGCCGAGAGGGTCACGGCGGCGCCGTCCCGGGTGACGCGCCGGCTCGCCGGATCGAGCGTCACGCCGCCCGCCAAAAGCAGCGGCTCGGCGCGGCCGGCGTGGCGGCGCAGCACGGCGCGGATGCGCGCGTTCAGCTCGTCGAGCTCGAAGGGCTTGACCAGGTAGTCGTCGGCCCCGGCATCGAGGCCGGCGACGCGGTCGCCGCGCGCGTCGCGCGCCGTCAGCACGATCACCGGCGTCGCGTCGTGTCGGGCGCGCAGCGCGCGCAGCACGGCCAGGCCGTCGGCCGGCCGCGCGGCGGCGCCGGACCCGGCCCCGGCCGGCAGGCCGAGATCGAGCAGCACGAGGTCGAAGCGCTCGCTCGCCAGCGTGCCGTCGGCGGCGGCAGCGTCGCGCACCCAGTCGACCGCGTAGCCCTCGAGCCGGAGCGCCCGCTGCAGGCTCTCGCCGATCATTCGGTCGTCTTCGACGAGGAGGAGTCGCATCGCGCGGCGAGCATAGCCGGCAGCGGCGCGTCGGGTGAAAATGGGCCCATGGCACGGCCGCACGTCCTCATCATCGGTTGCGGCTTCGGCGGCATCGAGGCGGTGCGTGCGCTGTCGAAGGCCGAGGTCGAGATCACGCTCGTCGACCGCACCAACCACCACCTGTTCCAGCCGCTGCTCTATCAAGTGGCGACCGCAGGCCTGAGCGCGCCGGCGGTGAGCGCGCCGATCCGCCATGTGCTGCGCCCGGAGATGAAGCGCGGCAACCTGACCATCCTCAAGGCCGAGGTGCAAGCGATCGACGTCGCCGGCCACACCGCGACGCTCGACGGCGGCGAGCGCATCGAGTGGGACCATCTCATCGTCGCCGCCGGCGCCACGCACAGCTACTTCGGCCACGACGACTGGGCCCGCTACGCGCCGGGGCTGAAGACGCTGGCCGATGCCTTCGACATCCGCGCCCGCGTCATCGGCGCCTTCGAGAACGCCGAGCGCGCGCAGGACGATGCAACGCGCGATGCCTGGATGACCTTCGTCGTCATCGGCGCCGGCCCGACCGGGGTCGAGATGGCCGGCACGATGAGCGAGATCGCGCAGCACACCTTGTCGCGCGAGTTTCGCCGGATCGATTCGCGGGCGACGCGGGTGATCCTGCTCGAAGGCTCGGACCGCGTCCTCGGCGCCTTCGTCACGAAGCAGTCGCAGCAGGCGCGCCAGCAGCTCGAGCGGCTTCACGTCGAGGTTCGCACCGGATCGAAAGTGACCGGCATCGATGCCGAGGGCGTCTCGTTCGAGACCACGGCCAGCGGCGCACCGACGACGCAGCGACTGGCCTGCCGCACGGTCATCTGGGCCGCCGGCGTCGCCGGCTCGCGCCTCGGCGCCGAGCTGGCGCGCGGCAGCGGCGCGGCGCTCGACCGCGCCGGCCGTGTCGTCGTCGAGCCGGACCTGAGTCTCGCGGGCCATCCGGAGATCTCGGTCGTCGGCGACCTCGCCGCGGCCAAGAGCCATGGCAAGGGCGAGCCGAAGCCGGTGCCCGGCGTCAGTCCCGCCGCCAAGCAGATGGGCCGCGCCGCGGCGGCCAATGTGCTGCGACGGATCGAGCGGGAGCCGACAACTCCGTTCCGCTACATCGACTATGGCAACCTCGCCACCGTCGGGCGCAAGGCCGCGGTGGTCGATCTTGCCGTTCCCGGCCTTGGCGCGCTGCGCTTCAGCGGCTTGGCGGCGTGGCTGTTCTGGCTGTTCGCGCACATCTATTTCCTGATCGGTTTTCGCAACCGGCTGATCGTCATGGTCGACTGGGCCTGGGCGTATTTCACGTACGAGCGTTCGGCGCGGGTCGTCGCCGAGCCGGAACGGCCGCCGCCGGCACGCGGCTCCTAGAATTCGGCCCCTGTGACAGCCCCCGAGCAGCTCGCCCGCCAACAGATCGACGCGCTGCTC
>JANXXS010000186.1 GCA_025350505.1 Burkholderiales bacterium | reverse complement strand
GCCGCAATACGCTACCGCGGCGATGCGCGCCGTCGCCGCACGACTGCGCGCGGCGACGGTCGCCATGTCGGGCGGGACGTCGAAGCCGCCGTTGCGCAGATCTTCGGCGATAACCGCCAGCTCGTGATAGCCGTGCGGGACACGCGCCATGAAGCGCGGCGGATCGTCGGGAAAGACGGTGCGCAGCGCCGCCGTCACCGTGTCGGCGAACTCGTTGTCCTCGAGGCGGTCCCAGACATCGAAGAGGAAGACGCCGCCGGACACGAGCACGCGCCGCGCCTCGGCGTAGGCCTTGCCTTTGTCGGGAAAGAACATGGCGCCGAACTGGCAGACGACGGCATCGAAGCTGGCGTCGGCAAACGGCAACTGCATCGCGTCGGCCTGTTGCCACTGCACCGGCCGCGCCGTGCCGACCGCCGCCGCCTCGTCGAGCATCGCCTGGTTGAGGTCGGTCGCGACGATCGTCGCGCCTTCGGGCAGCAGCGACGCCATCCGCCGCGTCACCACGCCGGTGCCGGCCGCGATCTCGAGGACGCGCTTCGGGGCCATCGCGGCAAGTCGCGCCGCCAGGTGCTCGGCATAGGGCTCGAAGATCAGCGGCACCATCAGCGTCTCGTACAGCCTGGGGATCGAGCCGGCGAAGGCGCTGTCGGTCTGGGGCGTGCTCATACGTCGTTTCTCCGCAGAATAGCCTCGACTACACGCTCAGGTGCGTGCGCAGCAGCGCGTCGTCGCTCATCAGGGCCTCCATCGTGCCGTCGAACCTGACCTCGCCCTTTTCGAGCACGACGGCGCGATCCGAGACGAGGCGCGCGAAGTGCAGGTTCTGCTCGGAAAGAAGCACCGCCACGCCGGCCTGCTTCAACGCCAGGATCATGCGCGCCATTTCCTCGACGATGAGCGGCGCCACGCCTTCCGAAGGCTCGTCGAGCAGCACGAGGTAAGGGTTGCCCATCAGCGTGCGCGCGACGGTGAGCATCTGCTGCTCGCCGCCGCTCATGCGGCCGCCCGGCCGGTCGGGCATCCGGCCGAGGTTGGGAAAGAGCGCGTAGAGCCGCTCGGGCGTCCACTCCGGCGCGCCTTCGCGCTTCGGCTGCTTCGCGACGGCGAGGTTCTCGCGCACCGTCAGGTCGGTGAAGATGCGCCGGTCTTCGGGCACCCAGCCGAGGCCGAGGCGGCCGATGCGATGGGCGGGCAAGGTCGAGATGTCCTGGCCGCGAAAGGCGACACGGCCGCGCCTCTTCGCGATCAAGCCCATGACCGCCTTCATCGTCGTCGACTTGCCGGCGCCGTTGCGGCCGACGAGGGCCACGCACTCGCCGGCGTTGACCGCGAGGCTCACGCCGTAGAGGATCCGCGCCTGGCCGTACCAGGCGTCGAGGTTGGCGACTTCAAGCATGGCCCGCCGTCGCCGCGCCCGCGAAGGTCGTGCCGCCGCCGAAGTAGACCTCGCGCACCTTGGCATCGTCGCGCACCGCCTCGGGCGAACCTTCGGCGATCAGCTCGCCGCGCGCCAGCACGATGATGCGGTCGGCATGGGCGAACACCACGTCCATGCTGTGCTCGGTGAAGAGCACGCCGATCGACTGCTCGCGCGAGAGCTTTCGCGCCAGCGCCATCAATTCGTTGCGCTCGCGCGGCGCCATGCCTGCCGTCGGCTCGTCCATCAGCAAGAGGCGTGGCCGGTGCGCCAGCGCGATCGCCAGCTCGACGCGCTTGACGTCGCCGTAGGCCAGCACGCTGGTCGCGCGATCGGCCTGCGCCGCCATGCCGACGCTGTCTAGCAAGGCGACCGCCTCGGCCCGGAATTGACTGCGCGCCGACTGCCAGAAGCCGAAGATGCGGCCGGCGTTCGAGAGCAGCGCCAGCTGCACGTTCTCGACCACCGTCAGCGAGGCGAAGGTCTCGGCAATCTGGAACGTGCGGCCGACGCCTTGCCGCCAGATCTGGTCGGGGCGCAGGCCGACCAGCTCGGTGCCGCCGAGCAAGACCGAGCCGGCGTCGGGTACGAGTTGGCCGGAGGCAATGTTGAAGCAGGTCGTCTTGCCAGCGCCGTTGGGACCGATCAGGGCAAGCATCTCGCCGGCCGCGAGCACGAAGCTCACGTCGTCGACGGCACGCACGCCGCCGAACGACTTCGAGAGGCCGCGCACGGCAAGCAGGGGCGCGGTCATGCAGTGGCGTCGCGGATGAAGATCCGCTTCAGCCCGCCGGCGACGCCGAGCGGAAACACGAGCACCAGCGCCAGCATGACGATGCCGAGCAGCGCCCGCCAGTAGTCGGTCTGCCGCGCCACCGTATCCTGCAACCAGGTGAAGAGCGCGCCGCCGAACCACGGCCCCGAGACCGCCTGCACGCCGCCGAGCAGCACCATGACCAGGCCGTCGACCGACTTGCCGACGCCGAGCGTCTCGGGCGAGATCGTTCCTTTCGCGAATGCGAACAGCGACCCGGCCAGGCCGGCGATGGTGCCGGCGACGACGAAGGCCACCCATTGCAATCGCGGCACGCGGATGCCGATCGCCGCCGCGCGCAGCGGCGAGTCGCGGCCGGCGCGCAAGGCCATGCCGAACGGCGCATGCAGCATGCGCACGAGCAGGCCGCAGCCGGCCACCGTGCAGGCGAGCACGAGCAGGTAGTAGGCCGGCTTGGGCGCCAGCCAGGCCGAGGGCCAGATGCCGACCAGGCCGTTGCTGCCGCCGGTCAAGGCGTCCCACTGGAAGACGACCGACCAGACGATCTGCGCGAAGGCGAGCGTCAGCATCGCCAGATAGACGCCCGAGAGGCGCACGCAGAACCAGCCGAACACGAAGGCGCCGATCGCGGCGAGCAGCGGCGCCAGCAGCAGCGATGCTTCCATCGGCAATCCGAGCGCCTTGAAGCACAAGGCCGCGCCGTAAGCGCCGAGTCCGAAGTACGCGGCATGGCCGAACGAATGCATGCCGGCCGGGCCTATCAGGAAGTGCAGGCTGGCGGCGAAGAGCACGGCGATCAGCACGTCGATCATGAGCACGACCGCGTACGGCGCCGGCGCATTCAGCAAGGCGAC
>JANXXS010000104.1 GCA_025350505.1 Burkholderiales bacterium | reverse complement strand
CGCGCTGCCGCCGACACTCGCCTCGGAGTCGGCGACGAAGTCCGCATTCCGCCCATGCGAACTGCCGACCGAAGCGCGGTGCCCGACGCACCCGGTCGCGAGTTTCCGGTCGTCTTCGAAGACGAGACTCTGCTCGCAATCGACAAGCCCGCCGGCGTCGCGGTCCATGGCGGCAGCGGTGAAAGCTTCGGCGTCATCGAGCAGCTCCGCCGCGCCCGGCCCGAGGCCGAGTTCCTCGAGCTCGTGCACCGGCTCGACAAGGAAACTTCGGGCCTGCTCCTGATCGCGAAGACGCGAAAAGCCCTGGTCGCCTTGCAGAACGACCTGCGCTCGAGGAACCCGGTGCGCGCCTTCGGCAAGACCTACGCGGCGCTGGTCGCCGGCGCCTGGCCGGAAAAGCTCAAGGTGATCGACGTCGCCTTGCACAAATACCTCGATGCCGAAGGCACGCGTCGCGTTAAAACTGTGGACGCCGACGATGCCGACGGTCGCCGCTCGATCACGCTCGTACGCGTCGCCGAGCGCTTCCCTTTGGCTCCGGGCTTCACGCTGCTCGACGTGACGATCAAGACCGGCCGCACGCATCAGATTCGCGTCCACCTCGCCGACGCGGGACATGTCGTGGCCGGCGATCCCAAGTACGGCGACTTCGCGCTGAACAAGGCGCTCGCCCGCGGCACCGCCGTGCCGGGCACCCGCTTCGAGCGCATGTTCCTGCATGCACGCCGACTCTCGTTCACGCACCCCTCGAACGGCGAACCGGTCGCGCTGGAGGCGCCCTTGCCGGAGGCTTGCGCGAAGCTGCTGCTGGCTCTGGCCAGCGCCCGGTCCGAGCGATCATGACGCGCCGCTTCGATCTCATCGTCTTCGACTGGGACGGCACGCTCTTCGATTCGACGAAGCTGATCGCCCGTTGCATCCAGTCGGCCTGTGCAGACCTGGGCACCACCATTCCAAGCGATCGCGACGCGAGCTTCGTGATCGGGCTGGGCCTCGCCGATGCGCTGCGTCACGCCGCGCCTGATTTGCCGCCAGCGCGCTACCGCGAGCTCGGCGAGCGCTATCGACATCACTACATGGCGCACCAGAACGACATCGTCCTGTTCGACGGCACGCTCGAGATGCTCAAGGCGCTGAAGCTCAGGAATCACTGGCTCGGAGTCGCCACCGGCAAGACACGGCGCGGCCTCGACGACGCTTTGCAGCGTTCGGACTTGAAGGGCCTGTTCGATGCCACCCGCACTGCCGACGAAACCGCCTCCAAGCCAGATCCGCTGATGCTGCACGAGTTGATGCGCGAGCTCGGCGCGGGCGCCGATCGAACGCTGATGATCGGCGACACGACGCACGACCTGCGGCTCGCGGCCAACGCCGGCTGCGCCAGCGTCGCGGTCGGCTTCGGTGCGCACGAGCACGAGGCGTTCGCGCCGTTTGAGCCGCTGCACGTCGCGCATTCCACCGCCGAGCTCGCGAGCTGGCTTGCGCAGCATGGCTGAGTCCTCGACAGCCGCTGCAGCGGCGCGCGTTCCGCAAGCGCTCTGCGCCTCGGCCGCGCTCGAGGAAAAGGGCCGCGCCGTGCTCTTCGATGTGCTGCACTACCGCGAGCCGGCGCGCGCCTTCGCGTTGCGCTTCGAAGGGCGCGTCGTCGCTTACCTCAATCGCTGCGCCCATGTTCCGACCGAGCTCGACTGGCAGCCCGGCGAGTTTCTCGACAGCGGCCGCGAGTTCATCCTGTGTTCGATCCACGGCGCGGCCTACGAGCCGCGCAGCGGGCGCTGCCTGGCCGGCCCTTGCGGTAACGGTCGCCTGACCGTGATCGAGGTCGAAGAGCGCGACGGCGCCGTCTGGTGGCTGCCGACGCGCGATACGCGGCCTGCGCCCGGTCCGACCGAAGTCACGCCGGTGCAGCCATGACCTGGGTCGCAGTTTGAACGGCGGCGCTGCGGCGGCAGGCTTAAAGGCCGCCGTTTCACAAGACCGCATCCGCGCCGAGCAGATCCGGGGCCTGTTCCGTACCGCACCGGTGGCCCTGTACGCCGCTCTCGTGGGCGCGCTCGTGCTCTGCGGCGTGCTGCTCTACCTGGACGCCCAGGCGCCCGCCGTGCTCGCCACCTGGATGGCATTCGTGATCGCCGATCTGGTCGTGCGACAAGGCATTTGCGCGGCGTTTCGTAGAGTCGAATCCGGCCCCTACCGCTGGCGACGGTGGGCCGCAGCTTTCACCGTCGCGACCTTGGTCGGTGGCCTCGTGTGGGGCGTCGGCGCCGTCTACCTGATGACGCCGTCGAGCACCGAGCAGCTGATCGTCATGGTCGTCATTTCCGCGACCGCTTCGGGCGCGGTGCCGGCGTTCGGGAACTACCTGCCGGCGACCTACGCGTACACCGTTCCGGCGATGCTGCCGTTCATCGTATGGAGCGCGATGCGCGGCGACGCGCTTCACCCGGCGCTGACGGTGCTGGCCATCGTCTTCACCAGCGCGTACATGGTTCTGGCCTGGCGGTTCAACACTCATCTTTTGCATTCCCTGCTTCTGCGCTTCGAGAATTTCGATCTGGTCGAAAGCCTCGAGCAGCAGAAGAACATCGCCGAGCAGGCCAACGTCGCCAAGTCGCGTTTTCTTGCGGCGGCCAGCCACGACCTGCGCCAGCCGGTTCATGCCCTCGGCATGTTCGTGAGTGCCCTGCGCGGGCAAACGATGGACGCCGAGGCCGAACGTCTGGTCGAGCATCTCGACGGATCGGTCGAGGCGCTCGACAGCCTGTTTGTCGCCCTGCTCGACATCTCGCGGCTCGACGCCGGCATCGTCCAGTCGCAGCTCGAATCCTTTCCGGTCCAGCCCATGCTCGAGCGGATCTGCGCCGATCATGCCGGCGAGGCGGCGGCGAAGGGAATTCGCCTCGTGCTTCATCCGTGCGCGGCAATAGTTCACAGCGACGCCGTGCTGGTCGAGCGCATCGTTCGCAACATCGTGTCCAACGCGGTTCGCTACACGCGATCCGGCCGGGTCGTGGTCGGCTGCCGTCGGCGCGGCGGGCGCCTGAACATCCAGGTCTGGGACACCGGCCGCGGCATCGCCCGCGAGCAACAGGAACGGGTGTTCGAAGAGTTCTACCAGCTCGACAACCCGGAGCGCGACCGCGCCAAGGGCCTGGGCCTCGGCCTGGCGATCGTCAAGCGGCTGTCGCTCTTGCTCCACTGCCCGGTCACCCTCGTCTCCGAGCCCGGCAAGGGATCGGTGTTCAGGATTGCCGTTCCACTGTCGCAAGCGGTGGTGCCGTCGAACGAGTCACCGCCGCTCGAGGCGCTGCCGAAGGCGGCCGCGGGCGGTTTGATCCTCGTCGTCGACGACGAGCTCGCGATCCAGGAGGCGATGCGAAGCCTGCTCGCAGGCTGGGGCTACGAGCCGATCGTTGCGGGTTCGTGCGAGCAGATGCTGGAGCGCATCGCCGACTGCGCGACCCGGCCCGACCTCATCATCTGCGACTACCGCCTGCGCGGCGCCGAGAACGGCATCGACACCATTTTGCGGCTGCAATCGGAATTCAACGCCGAGATTCCGGCGATGCTGATCACCGGCGACACCGCGCCCGATCGCCTCAAGGAAGCGCAGGAGAGCGGCTTCCTGCTGCTGCACAAGCCGGTGCCCCGGGGCAAGCTGCGCGCCGCCATCGGCAACCTCATGAGCGCGGCGCCGAACGAAGCCGCAGAAGCCGAAGCCTGAAGGAACCTAGGCCAAATCGGCCTCGCGCGCCGCGCTCGCCGCCTGGGTGCGGTTGACGACGTTGAGCGTCTTGAAGATTGCCGTGACGTGCGCCTTCACGGTCTTTTCGGAGAGGCCCAGGTCGCGGCCGATCTCCTTGTTGGAAAGGCCCTTGCTGAGCAGCCGCAACACGTCGAGCTGTCGCTCGGTGAGCGAGGCTCCGGAACGCGCAGCGTCGACACCGGTCGACTTCGGTGCCGCTGCCGACGGGGCCAGCATCAAGGGCGGGACGTAGATGTTGCCCGACAGGACGAGCTGCAGCGCCGACAGCAGCGCCCGCGGCGGCGAGGACTTGGGGATGTAGCCGAGCGCGCCGAGCGCGAGCGCGCGCCGCACGTCGCGCGGATCCTCCGACGACGAGAGGACGATCACCGGCAACTCCGGACGGCGCTTGCCGAACTCCGGAATCGCCGACATGCCGCCGCTGCCCGGCATCTCGAGGTCGAGGAACACGGCGTCGAGGTCGGCGTGCAGTTCGGCCATGCGCAAGCCTTCTGCGCTCTCGCTGGCTTGCAGCACTTCGGTGTCGGGTCCCGCCTGTCTCAGCATCGCTGCAAGCCCCTCGCGAAGGATCGCGTGGTCGTCGACGATGAGCAGCTTCATCTGCGGATTGTCGGCGCGCGCCGTGCAAGGCCGCAAGGCCGACCAAAGTCGCGAGACCATGCCCGGGACTTCGGTCCGATTTACAGCAGACCTCGTGACCTTCGACCATTCGCCTGGCGCTGATTCCGGCGCACGAGGAGCAGGGGATGAACTCAATCGACAAGGCGCGTTCAGGAACAAGGAGTGCGGTGCTGCGAACCGGCGTTGCGTTTGCGTCGGCCCTCGCTGTCGGCGTGGTCGCGTTCGCGGCGTTCCAGTCGCAGCATGCGCGCGGCCGTCAAACGCAGGCCGCGATTTCGCCCGGTCTCGAAGGCGCTGCAACCAGGCCGGTTCTGCATGCCGCGAGCCCGCGTCCGATCCAGTTCGAAGCCAACCTCGGCCAGGCCGCGCCGGGGGCACGATTCATCGCGCGCGGCCCGGACTTCAGCGCCCAGGTCTTCGATGACGGCGTGCAGCTCAGTCGGCCGGCGAGCCCGCACACCAGGAGCGGCGGCGACGCGAACGCAGGGACCGCGGCGCGGCTGCGCTTCGTCGGCGCCCGAACCCCGAAGCACTTCGAACCGCGCGAGCGCTCCGAAGGAACCACCAACTACATGGTCGGCGGCGACGCGTCGAAATGGCTGCACAACGTGCCGAGCTACCGGCAGTTGCGCCAGTCCGGGCTCTACCCCGGAATCGACCTTGTGTACTACGGGCGCGACAGCGCCTTCGAATACGACCTCGTCGTCCAGGCCGGCGCCGATCCGTCGCGCATCCGGATCGCGATCTCGAGCGACGCGCGCCCGGTCATCGACGCGCAGGGCGACCTGCTGCTCGACGGCGCCGAGGGCAACCTGCGCATGCACCGCCCGGTTCTCTATCAACACATCGATGGCGAGAAGAAAGTGCTCGACGGCGAGTACGTGATGCTGGCCGCCAACGAAGTCGGCTTTCGCCTGCCGGCCTACGACCACTCGCGGCCGTTGATCATTGACCCGACCTTCAAGCTGCTCTATTCGACCTACCTCGGCGGCGTGCACGACGACCAGGTGGGCGGCATGGTGCTCGACGCACAGAACAACGCCTACGTCGTCGGCAACTCGGGCTCGGAGGATTGGCCGGTTTCGGGCAACGGGTACCAGACCGCACGCAAGGCGATCGGTCGCTATGTTCGCAACGTTGTCGTCACCAAGTTCGACGCCTCGGGAACGCTGATCTATTCGACCTTCATCGGCGGCACCACCAACGACTACGGCAATTCGATCGCCGTCGACGCGGCCGGGCGGGCGTACATCACCGGCGTTACCAACTCGGCGGACTTCCCGGTCACGGCGGGCGCGTTTCAGAGCGCTTTCCTCGGCAGCCAGAGCGCCTACCTGGCGGTGCTGTCTTCCGACGGCGCGTCGCTCGCCTACTCGAGCCTCTACGGCGGCAACGGCGGTGCGTCGGCGCGGTTTGTCGGCCTCGATGCCGGCGGCAAGGTCGTCATCGGCGGCTCGGCGGGCACCGGCCTGCCGACGACGACCGGCGCCTACATGACCAGCCTCGCCGTCGGTTACGCCGCGTTCGTGGCGCGCTTCGATATCGCCGCCCAAGGTGCAGCCCAACTGCTTGCCGCGAGCTACTACGGCGCCGCTGCGCCGCAGACCAACTTCCTCGCCACCGGCAACTACGCGTACACGCTCGCGCTCGACGCCGCCGGAACGCCATGGCTGACCGGCCAGGCCTATACGACCAACCTGCCCGTCACGGCCAACGCCGTGCGGCCGTCGCCGACGGCGATGACGCCGAGCTGCTCGCCGGGTTCGGTGCCGCTCAACTCCTTCTCCTATGTTGCGCACCTGAGCGCCGACCTGAGCTCGCTGCTCTATGCGAGCTATCTGAGCGGCGGCAACGGCGGGCCGGCCACCTGCGCCGAATACGGTTTTGGCCTTGCGTTCGACGCCGCCGGCAACGTCTACGTCGGCGGCACCACGTCGTCGCTGGCCTATCCGACGACGGCTGGCACAGTGCAACCTGCATCGCCGGCCAACAGCGGCTTCGACGGTTACAGCGGCTTCGTCACCAAGCTCAAGCCCGACGGCAGCGCCATCCTTTGGAGCACCTACCTCGGCGGCGACCGCGGCCGCACCTACATGTCGGGCCTGACCGCCGATGCCAGCGGCGACCTGTGGATCTATGCCGGCAGCGCCGGCGGCAGCAACTTCCCGATCAGCGCCGACGCGCTGCAAAAAACTCACGGCGGCGGCACCTTCGACGCCAGCTTCACCCGGCTCGACGCCGCCAGCGGCGCGATGCTCTACTCCACCTTCATGGGCGGCACTGGCGATGACAGCGTCGCTGGCTTCGCCTTGGATCGCTCCGGCAATGCCTACGTGGCCGGGACGACGGCCTCGAGCAATTTCCCGGTCACGAGCAACGCCTTCCAGCCGACGCTCACCGCCAACGCGTATGACGGGGCCGACTGGTTCTTCAGCATCCTGGGCTCGGGCACGATTGGCTCCGTGTACCCGGCGAACGGCGGCAACGGGGGCACCGTGTCGCTGAGCGTGACCACCTCCGGCATCACGGCCGCGACCACGGCGGCTCTGGTCGGGCCGACCGGAACCACCCTCGCCGCAACCGGCGTCGATGTCGACGCCACCGGCACGATCGGCAACATCGGCTTCGTGCTCGACGGCGCCGCTCCCGGCGTTTACGACCTACGCCTTACGCAGGCCGACGGAACGGTGCTCACCCGGCCCGCGGCCTTCACGGTCAACGCCGGAGGCCGACCGGACTTGTCCGTGCAGATCGTCGGCCGACCGAAGATCCGCACCGGCAAGCCGGCCTCATTCGATGTCACCGTCCTCAACAACGGATCGATCGACGCCATCCTGGTGCCGCTCTGGCTCGTCATGCCGAGCAACGTCGACATCGTGCTCGACGGCGTCGATATTCCGGTCGGCATGACCGGCCCGGTGGCCGGCGTCCAGAACGGCAACTACTACATGTTCCGTATGCTCCCGGTGGTCGCCGCGCACAAGAGCGTGACGATTCCGGTCGTGATCACCGCGCCGACCGACCTGGCGTCGATTCCGATGCGCGCGATCCTGCAGGCGCCGTGGGCGCGCACACCCGCCGACGTGGCGCGAATTCTCGCCACCGAGTCGGCGCCGGCCGGCTGCGTCACCGATCCGACCAACGATGCGTTCGTCGACTGTTCGGGCACCGTGTTCGCCTATCTGCAAGCCGGGCAGCGGCCGCTGGCCGACCCGTCGGTGCCGCCCGCCGCGGGCACGAGCAGCACGGTCTTGTCGGCGCCGCGCTTGCACGCACTCGACCTTTGTAAGGACTCGAAGAGCGACTTCGATGCGGGCGAGGCGGCGGGTCGAAGCGACGCCAAGAACAAGCCGCAGAAGACGCCCAATCCCTATTGGGCTGCCGACCCGCGCCATTGGTCGTGGGAGACGGGCTACGCGATGGGTGTGTACAACGCCGCACTTCCAGGCGCATCGCTGAGCGCCGGTCGCAGCTTCGCCCAGTCCGCAGCCGACCGCAGGTTCATCACGGCGAGCGGCGCCTGCCCGGTGGTCCAGCCGTTGCCGCCGCCGCCGCCGCCGATCCTGCCCTCGGGCACCGGCGGCTCGGGCTCGGGCGGCTCGATCGATCCGAACGACAAGTTCGGCCCGATGGGCGACGGCTCGGCCGCGCACTTCATGCGCCCCGCGGCGATGCAATACCGGATCGCCTTCGAGAACCAGCCAACCGCCAGCCTGCCTGCCGCCGAGGTCGTAGTGACCGATCAGCTCGACGCGAGCAAGGTCGACCTGACCACCGTCGCGCTCGGCGACATCAACTTCGGCAGCCACACGATCCCGGTGCCGGCGGGCCTGAAGAGCTATGCGACGACCTATCCGATCGACGCGACGATATCGGTGCGGGTGCAGGGCAGTCTGAACGCGACGACGGGCGTCCTGAAGTGGACCTTCACGACGATCGATCCGGCGACCCGGTTGCCACCGAGCGACCCGACGCTTGGTTTTCTGCCGCCCGACAGCGACGGCGCGAAAGGCCAGGGCTACGTCAACTTCACCGTCTCGCTGCTGCCCACGCTGGCCAACGGCAGCGTCGTTTCGAACCAGGCGTCCGTGGTCTTCGACACCAATCCGCCGATCCTCACGCCGGCCTGGGTCAACACCATCGACACGACGACGCCGTCGAGCCGGGTTCAGACCCTGACGGGCAAGCCGGGCACGACGGACTTCGACGTCAAGTGGAGCGGCACGGACACCGGCGCGGGCGTCGCCGCCTACACCGTCTTCGTTTCCGACAACGGCGCGGCCTATGCCGCATGGCAGACCAGCACGGCGGCGACGACCGCCACCTACACCGGCGTCTCCGGTCACAGCTACGCCTTCTACGTGCGCGCGAGCGACGGCGCCGGCAACAGCGAGGCGGCCAAGTCGGCAGCCGAAGCGACGATCGCGGTCAGCGGCACATTCGCCGATCCGACCGTCGGCACGAGCGCCGATTCCGGCGGCTGCACGATCGGCGGCAATGGCCAGCGCGACGCGAGCCTGCCCTTGCTCTTGATCGTCGCGGCCGGCCTGCTCTTCATCGCCCGGAGGCGAGCAGCCACGACGCGGCGTAGAGAAGAAGATTGAAGTAGACATGCAGGGCGGCGGCCGGCCATGTCCGGCCGCTCAGCTCGCGGGCGCGGCCAAAGACGAGGGAGACGGGAAACACCGACGCAGCGACGATCGGCGGATGACCCCAGAGATGGAGCGCGGCGAAAAGCAGGCTCGTCGCCGCGTTGGCCGGAGTCAGCGGCGCTTTGCGTCGACCCTCCTTTTCCGCGTGCCGCTCGAACCACGTCGCCAGGGCCGGCTGGAGGAAGCCGCGAAAGACGATTTCCTCGGCGACCGAGGCAAGCACGATCAGCGCGACATCGCGCAGCGGTTCGGTGACGGCCATGCCGAGACCGGCCGCAGCCGTGGCGAAAGCGATCGGCGGTCCAGCCAGCGCGCAGAGCCACCAGAAGACGAACGCCGACCGGCGTTCGTGCTGCGTCGGTGCGGGCGGGGGCATGCGGGCGGACTCTAAGGGATGGGCACCGCGCCGCATCGCCTCCAAGTTGGTGCGGCATTGGTCCGGCATTGGTGCGAACCCGGTGCATGCCAGCGGGCGCCGATGGTGCGACTGCCGACGCCGGCAGTGGCTGCCTCTTCGCCGGATCGGCCGGCCGTCCGGCATGGCATAGGCCTTGCTGACTGCCCGCCCGCTGACGAATCGTCGTCTGCCCCATCCATTCGAATCCTCCTCGGGAGATGCCACCATGAAACGTCGCTTCGCGCTCAAAGCCGCCTGCGCAGCCCTCGCTGCGTCAGGTCTCGTCAGCCTTCCCGCGTTCGCCGCCGACACCATCAAGGTCGGCGTGCTGCACTCGCTCTCGGGAACGATGGCGATCTCCGAGACCGTGCTCAAGGACACCGTCATGATGACGGTCGACGAGATCAACGCCAAGGGTGGCGTGTTGGGCAAGAAGCTCGAGGTCGTGGTCGTCGACCCGGCGTCGAACTGGCCGCTCTTCGCCGAGAAGGCCAAGCAGCTGCTGACGCAGGACAAGGTCGCCGTCGTCTTTGGCTGCTGGACCAGCGTCAGCCGCAAGTCGGTGCTGCCGGTGTTCGAGGAGAACAACGGCTTGCTCTTCTACCCCGTGCAGTACGAGGGGGAAGAGCTCAGCAAGAACGTGTTCTACACCGGCGCCGCACCGAACCAGCAAGCCATTCCCGCCGTCGAGTACCTGATGAGCAAGGACGGCGGCTCCGCGAAGCGCTTCGTGTTGCTGGGCACCGACTACGTCTACCCGCGCACCACCAACAAGATCCTGCGCAGCTTCCTGCACAGCAAGGGCATCGCCGACGCCGACATCATGGAGGAGTACACGCCGTTCGGCCACGCCGACTACCAGACCATCATCGGCAAGATCAAGAAGTTCTCGTCCGAAGGCAAGAAGACGGCGGTCGTCTCGACCATCAACGGTGACTCCAACGTGCCGTTCTACAAGGAGCTCGGCAACCAGGGCCTGAAGGCGACCGACGTGCCCGTCGTCGCGTTCTCGGTCGGTGAGGAAGAGCTGCGCGGCGTCGACACCAAGCCGCTGGTCGGCAACCTGGCGGCATGGAACTACTTCATGTCGATCAAGAACCCGACCAACACCGCCTTCATCAAGGAGTGGACCGACTACGCCAAGGCCAAGAGCATCCCCGGCCACAAGGACAAGCCGCTCACCAACGACCCGATGGAGGCCACCTACATCGGCATCCACATGTGGAAGCAGGCGGTCGAGAAGGCCAAGTCGACCGACACCGACAAGGTGATCGCGGCGATGGCCGGCCAGACCTTCAAGGCGCCGGGCGGCTTCATGTCGACGATGGACGCGAAGAACCATCACCTGCACAAGCCGGTGTTCATCGGCGAAGTGAAGGCCGACGGCCAGTTCAACGTGGTCTGGAAGACGCCGGGCCCGGTCAAGGCCTAGCCGTGGAGCCCTTACATCCCCGAGAACAAGGGCAAGGTGGACGAGCCCGAGAAGAAGTGACATTCGAGGGGCGCGGTCGCCGCGCCCTTTTCGAATGTCATCCTGAGCGAAGCGAAGGATCTCTCCGCGACCACCGATGGGATCCTTCGCTTCGCTCAGGATGACAGCTCGCCGCCTCCTCGTTTCGCTGCTTTTCCTGCTCCTGCCGGCAACGTCTTTCGCACTCAGCGCGCCCCAGACGCTGGCTATCGCGGCCGGCGACAACGATGCGCGGATCGCCGCGTTGAACGCGGCGGCGACGGCCGGCGACGCCCAGCTCGCCGGCCTCGTCAAGGCCTTGCTCGACGACGAGGTGAAGGTCGCCGGCGAGAAGATCTACATCGTCCACGACGGCAAGACGACGCTCGCCGCGAGCGGCCAGGCAGCGCCGCTGCCCGACGACGCCGAAGACGTCAGCAACAACAACCGCATGCGCGGCGCGCTCGATGCCGTGCTGTCGACGCTGCGCCTGTTCTCCCCCGAGCTCTCGGTACGCCGCGCCGCCATCGTCGACCTCGGCAAGGCGACGCTCGACGAAGGCCAGCTGCCGCTGGTCGAAAAGGCGCTCGCCGCCGAGACCGACGCCCAGCTCAAGGACAACCTGATGCGCATGCGCGCGGCGATCCTGATCTCGTCGACGGACCGGGACAAGCGCCACGCCGCCGCCAAGGAGCTGCAGACGAGCAGCCAGAGCACGGTGGCCAGCCTGCTCGTCGAGCGCCTCGCCGCCGGCGGCGAGGCCGATCCCGATGTGCGCATCGCCTTGCAGCAGGCGCTCGATGCGGTGCGCGGGCGGCTGGCCTGGGGCGAGCGGCTCGGTGTCGTCTTCACCGGCATCTCGCTCGGCTCGGTGCTGCTGCTCGTCGCGCTCGGCCTGGCCATCACCTACGGCCTCATGGGTGTGATCAACATGGCGCACGGCGAGCTGATGATGATCGGCGCCTACACGACCTACGTCGTGCAGAACCTGTTTCGCCACTACCTGCCAGGCGGCTTCGACGCCTACGTGCTGGCGGCGATCCCGGCCTCGTTTCTCGTCGCGGCGCTGGTCGGCGCGGTGCTCGAGCGCGGGGTGATCCGATTCCTCTACGGCCGGCCGCTCGAGACGCTGCTCACCACCTGGGGCATCAGCCTGATGCTGCAGCAGGCGGTGCGCTCGATCTTCGGTGCGCAGAACGTG
>JANXXS010000103.1 GCA_025350505.1 Burkholderiales bacterium | reverse complement strand
AACGGCGTCATCCTCGGCGCGCGCGGCGCCTACGGCCTGATGTCGCCGAAGTCGGCGCTCAACGACTGGTGGTGGGACCTCTACTCGAAGGCCTACAACGTCTATCCGGTGCAGGCGCCGTACCGCATGGTCCAGGCACTGCTCGGCCTGAAGGTCGCCGCCGAAAAAGCGATGACGGCCAACGGCGGCAAGAAGCCGAGCTCCGAGCAGCTCGCCGCGGCGCTGAAGGATCTCGAATGGGACTCGCCCGCCGGCCGCATCCGCATGGCGCTCGGCAACGGCCACCAGGCGGTGCAAGACACGGCGATCGGCCGGACCCGCTTCGACGCGGCGAAGAAGATGGTCGTGCTCGACGACATCGTCCGCTTCCCGGCCGACTGCGTGAATCCGCCGGCGACGATGAAGTCCGAGGACTGGATCAAGGCCGGTTTTCCCGGCGCCAAGGGCTGCCCCTAGGACCTGGCCGTCATGCAGGCGGCGGTCACGATCCTGGTCGACGGCCTGACCTACGCGTCGTGGCTGTTCATCGTCGCGCTCGGGCTGACGCTGGTCTTCGGCGTGCTGAAGATCCTGAACGTCGCGCACGGCAGCTTCTACGCGCTCGGCGCCTACGCCGCGGCCAGCTTCGTCGCCTGGGGCGCGTCGTTGAAGCTGGCGCCGGCGTTCTCGATCGTGGCGATGATGCTGGCCGCGGTCGCGGTCGCGGCGGTCGTCGCGCCGCTCACCGAGCGCGTGCTGCTGCGCTTCTTCTACGGCCGCGACGAGGTGCTGCTGGTGCTCGTCACCTATGCGCTCTTCCTGATCATGGAAGACGTGACCAAGCTGGTCTGGGGCGCCAACCCGTACTACGTCTCGGAGCCTTACGGCCTGTTCGGCAACGTCAGCTTCGGCAACCAGACCTGGGTCGGCTATGACTTCGCGCTGGTGGCGCTGGCCATCGTCGTCGGCGTCGCGGTCTGGTGGGTGCTCAACCGCACGCGCGCCGGCAAGGTGACCCTTGCGGTGATCCACAGCGCCGAGGTCGCGGCCAGCATGGGCGTCGACGTCTCGCGGGTCTACATGGCGGCGTTCTCGGTCGGCATCTTCCTGGCCGCGCTCGGCGGCGCCTTCACGGCGCCGATGATCTCGGTGCAGCCGGGCGTGTCGGTCGGCGTCATCGTCGTCTCGTTCGCGGTCGTCATCATCGGCGGCCTGGGCAGCATCCAGGGCGCGGCGATCGGTGCCTTGATCGTCGGCCTGGCGCGATCGCTGGCGGTGCACGTCGCACCGGTCGCGGAGCTGTTCTCGATCTATGTCGTGATGGCCGTCGTGCTGATGTTTCGCCCCGAAGGGCTGTTCCAGCGGACGCAGGCGCGCCTGATCTGATGAGGCATGCGGCGGCCGCGCTCGGCTCGTTGGCGCTGCTCGCGCTGGTCGGCTGGCTCGCTCCCAAGTGGCTGACCTTCCTGCTGACGATGGCGGCCGGCAACGGCCTGGTCTCGCTCGGCATCGTCACCCTGATGCGCGGCGGCGTCGTGCCGTTCGGCCAGGGCATGATGTTCGCGGCCGGGGGCTACGCCGCGGCGCTGATCTACAACCGGCTCGGCTTCACCGACGCGATCGGCCTGGCCCTGGCCGGCGGCTTCGCCGCGGTGCTGATCGCGGCGCCGTTCGCGCCGCTGCTGTCGCGCTATCGCGGCATCTTCTTCGCGATGCTGACGCTCGCCTTGTCGATGGTGACCTATGGCCTGCTCATGAAGCTCGAAGCCCTCGGCGGCTCCGACGGCTTCAATCTCGGCCGGCCGACGCTGTTCGGCCAGAAGCTCGCCGACGATCGGGTCGGACTGATCCTCTTTCTCGTCACCGCCGGCTTCGCCGTCGCGATGGCGGCACTGGCGCGCATCTACTTCGACAGCACGCGCGGCCTCGTGACGCTGGCGACGCGCGAGAACGAATTGCGCGTCGAATACCTGGGCGGCTCGGTGCGCCAGGCGATGGCGATCAACTTCGTGCTCGCGGCGTTCTGCGGCGGCCTGGGCGGTGCGCTCGTCGTCATGTCGCTGCGCCACATCGAGCCGACCTTCAGCTTCTGGACGACCTCGGGCGAGTTCGTGTTCGTCGCCATCCTGGCCGGCTGGCAAAGCGTCGTCGCGGTGTTCGTCGCGAGCACCGTGCTCCAGGTCGTGCGCTCGTTTTCGAGCTCGTACTTTCCCAACACCTGGCAGCTCGCGCTCGGCCTTTTCCTGCTGTTCGTGATCCGCTTCCTGCCCAAAGGCATCGGCTCGCTCTGGCACCGGGAGGGCCGCTGATGCAAGGCGCGCTGCTCGAGGCACGCGGCGTCAACAAGCGCTTCGGCGCGGTCGTCGCCGCCGCCGACCTGCAGGTCAGCCTGGCCGGCGGCGAGCGGGTCAGCCTGATCGGCAGCAACGGCGCCGGCAAGACCACCTTCGTCAACATGATCACCGGCTACCTCAAGCCCGACGACGGCCAGATCCTGCTCGACGGCCGCGACATCACGCCACTTTCGCCGCGCGCCATCACGCGGCTCGGCGTGGCCCGCTCGTTTCAGATTCCGCAGCTCTGCGCCGACCTGACGGTGATGGACAACATGCTCGTCGCCAACGCCTGCCACGACCCCGGCCTCAGCTTCTGGAAGCCGGCGCGCCGGCGCGAGACGACCGAGCGCGCCGATGCGCTGCTCGATCGCTTCAAGCTGCAGGAGCACCGCGGCCGGCGCAGCGCCGAGCTGCCGGGCGGCGTGAGGAAGCTGCTCGACATCGCCATGTCGCTGTCGGCCGAGCCGCGCCTGCTGCTGCTCGACGAGCCGACCAGCGGCGTCGCCGCCGAAGAGAAGTTCCCGATGATGGACACCATCATGCGCGGCCTCGAAGACGCGGCGATGACGGTGCTCTTCGTCGAGCACGACATGGACATCGTCGAGCGCTACGCGAGCCGCGTCATCGCCTTCTACGCCGGCCGGATCATTGCCGACGGCGCACCCGGGCCGGCGCTGGCCAGCGCCGACGTGCGGCGCTACGTCACCGGCGAGCTGCTCGCCGAATAGGCCACCGGCGATGCTGCAGATCGAGTCGCTGCACGTCCGGATCCAGAGCGTCGAGGCGCTGCGCGGCATCAGCCTGACCGTGCCCGACGGCGCCATGGTCGGCCTGGTCGGCCGCAACGGCGCCGGCAAGACGACGCTGATGAGGGGCGTCATGGGTCACCTGCCGGTCCGCGCCGGCCGTATCGTCTTCGACGGGCAGGACATCGCCGCGCTGCCGGCGCACCGTCGCGCCGCGCTCGGCATGGGCTACATGCCGGAGGATCGCGGCCTGGTGCCCGAGCTCACCGTCGAAGAGAACATCCTCGTGCCGGTGTGGGTCAGCCGCGACTTGCGCGCCGAGGAGCGGCTGGCGCTGGTCTACCGCGTGCTGCCCGAGCTGATCGAGATGCGCGAGCGGCGCGCGCTGCTGCTCTCTGGCGGGCAGCAGAAACTGGTCGCGCTGGCGCGGGCGCTGGCCGTCGGCACGCGGCTGCTCCTGCTCGACGAGCCGTTCGAGGGCGTGGCGCCGGTGCTCTCGAAGCGCCTCGCCGACGTGATCGCCGGCCTGAAGGGCAGCGCGGTCTCGGTGCTGCTGGCGCAGAGCGACCTGAACCACGCGCGCCGCCTGGTCGACCACGAGGTCGTGATCGAGCGCGGCGCCAACGTCGCCGTCACGCCGGCCTGAGGCGCCAATGAACAAGCGGCGGCTGCGCGCGGACTGAGCGCCGCGCCGACGGTAAAATTTTCCAACGGAAGGAAATTTCATGAAAGCCTTGCTTTGCCTGATCGGACAGCTTCTTTCGTCCGCCCTTCTCGTGCTGGCGGCTTTGGTGTTCGGCGCCGGCATCGTGGTCGGCGTCATCGGCGTCGTGCTCTTGGTCATGGCCGGCGTGCCGGAGCCGCTTGCCCCTGGGCTCGGGGGGACTGGCATCGTGATCCTCGTGATTGCCGGCGCGCTCCTGGCCGCTGCGATCCTCCTGTTCCTGGTCGCCGGCGCCATCGCGATAGGTCTGGCCTTTTCCGGCTGTCCGAGCGGCGTGTCTACTGCCGGGGCCGGATTCCTCATGGGCAACAACACGTCCTCAGGCTTGTCCCTGCCGGGCTTTCCGTTTCCGCTGCCCGGCGCTCTGCCCGGTATCGATTGGCGAAAACTGCTGACCTGCCTTGCCGCGTCGTCGTCGTCGTGTGAGTGCGCAGGCAAGGGCGCACCGGACCCGAAGCAGGTGTGGGATGGCCTGTGGTCCCAACTCCAGAATGGCCTGCGCGTCATGGACGGCTTGAAGACCGACGCCGAAGAAAAGCGCAAAGCGATCCAGGCCTTCATCGATCAAGCGGGCGGCCAGGTCACGCAGCAGACGAAAGACGCGCTGAAGGCTGCAGAAGGGGAAGCCCAGGCGCTGGACAACCAACGCCAGCAACTGCTCGCCACCGGCGGGCAACTCATTGCCAGTGCGCCTCGGCCGCACTTGTGAGTTCAGATTCGGGCGCCTGAACCGGGCGGTCAAGAGCTGACGCCCCGCCGCATCGCCCTCGCCGGCCTCGCTGCCCTCGCCGTCGCGATAGGTATCGGCCGCTTCGCCTTCACGCCGATCCTGCCGATGATGCTGCACGACGGCGTCGTCGACCTGCCGCGCGCGAGCTGGCTGGCGAGCACGAACTACGTCGGCTACCTGGTCGGCGCGCTGCTCTGCACCTTCGACCCCTGGCTGCGCCGGCGCATCGGCCTGCACCACGCGGCCGACGGCCCCGCCCTCGTGCGCCGTGGCCTCGCCGCGACCGCGCTGCTCACGCTGGCGATGGCGCTGCCGTGGCCAGCCGCGTGGCCGGCGCTGCGCTTTGCCGCCGGCGTGGCCAGCGCCTACGTCTTCGTGTACTCGTCGGGCTGGTGCCTGGCGCAGCTCGCGGCACGCGGCGCGCCGCAGCTCGGCGGCGTGATGTTCGCCGGGCCGGGCACGGGCATCGTCGCGAGCGGCCTGCTGGCGAGCGCGATGGTCGCGTGGCAGTGGCGCGCGAGCATGGCGTGGATCGTGTTCGCATTGCTCGCCGGGGCATTGAGCGCGGCGGCGTGGCAAGTGTTCCGGCGCGAGAACGAAGCCACGCCCGCGAGCCACGCCGCGCCTGCGGACAGCGCGGCGCCGGCCGCGACGAATGCCTCGCCGGCGAGCGCCGCGCCGCTCGCCCCCGCCCCCGCTCCCGCATCGACCGCATCGACCGCATCGACCGCATCGACAACGCCGAGCGCGTCGGCAGCGCACCCGACCGCCGAGCTGGCCACGCTCGCCTTCGCCTACGGCATCTCCGGCTTCGGCTACATCGTCACCGCGACCTTCCTGCCGGTGATCGCGCGCGCGGCGATCGCCGGCTCGCCGCTGATCGACCTGTTCTGGCCCATCTTCGGCGCCGGCGTGGTCTGCGGCGCGCTGCTTTCGTCGCGCCTGCCCGCGGTGCCCGACCAGCGCCTTCGGCTCGCATCCGCTTACGTGATGCAGGCGATCGGCATCGGCATCGGCGTCGCCTGGCCGACGCAGGCCGGCTTCGCGACCGGCAGCCTGCTGCTCGGGCTGCCGTTCACCACGCTCACCTTCTTCGCCATGCAGGAGGTGCGGCGCATCCGGCCGCACGCGACGGCCAGCACCATCGGCATGGTCACCGCGGTCTGGGCGCTCGGCCAGTCGCTCGGGCCGCCGATGGTCGCGGCGCTGCTGCGGCAAAGCGGCGGCGATGCGCACGCCGCCTTCCAGCGCTCGCTCGTCATCGCGGCGATGGCCTTGCTGGCGGGCGCGATGATCTTTGTCGCGTTGACGCGCGTCTGGCCGGCGCAGCCCCGCCACCTGCCGGGCCACTGACGACCGCTCTTGGCCGGGGCGCACGAGTAGCATGCCGATCCATCCGGCTCCGCGGCACCACCGTCGATACACGATGCCCCAGCAGATCGTTCGGCCCCTCGCGCCAGGGCGCACCGCATGAGCAGCCGCTCGTGGTGGCGGCGCACGCTGAAGGTGCTGCACGAGATCGCCGCCATCGGCGTCGGCGGCGGCCTGGCGGCCTGCCTTGTCATCGGTGCCACGGCGCAGATCGCAGCGCCCGCCGAGTTCGCCGCGGCGCGGCAGGCGATCGCCGCGATCGCCCGCTACGTGCTCGTGCCTTCGCTGGCGCTCGTGCTCGTGACCGGCCTGCTCGCCATCGCCGCGACGCGCGCCTTCCACGACGCCGGCTGGGCCTGGCTCAAGGCGCTGCTCGGCCTCAGCGTGTTCGAGGCCACGCTCGTGACCGTCGGCGCCAGCACACGCCAGGCCGAGCTCGCGGCGGCGGGCGCCGACCCGAGCCTGCTCGCATCGCTGCTGCACTCCGAGCGCAACACGCTGTGGCTGCTGCTCACGCTCGCCGCCGTCAATGTCGTGCTCGCCGTATGGCGGCCGCGGCTGGTGCCGAAGGTGCGCTGAGCGCGGAAGAGGCTTCTTCGCCAGCGCGCGGCGCATCGGCGCGTCATCGGCTCGACCAGCCCAGCCTTGCGAGAAAGGCACCCACCTCCTTGCGAGAGGCCTCGGTGGCCGCGCCGCTGTACTCGACGCGGCCGATCGAAAACCTGCCGGAGATGCCGGGGAAGTCGAACGCGTGATACGCCCCCGGCATGACGACCAGACTGATCGCGTCGGCGTTGCCTCCCTTGGCGCGGAGTTCCGACAGGAACGTGCGGCAACGCTCGGGCGGTGCCAAGGCATCCAGCTCGCCCAGGATCACCAGCGATGGCGGAAAGTCCGACATCGCATCGTGTGTCTTCCAGTAGTCCTGCGGGCAGTTGATGTACATGCCAACGGTCGGGTAGCGCCGCTTCGATCGAAAGGCGAGGGCGAGGGCGGAGCGCCCTCCTTGCGACTCGCCGAAGACGAGAACGCGGTCGACGTCTACCCAGTCCGTGGTGAGAACCCAGTCGATGGCTCGTGCCGCGTCGTCGGCGCGCTTGCCCAACCACCCTGGCGATGCGTCGGTCCGGCAGACCAAGCTCCCGTCGAGCCCTCTGCCTCGATAGCTGTCGACAAGAAGGGTGGCGATGCCCCTGGCAGCGAACCAGCGGCTCCATTGCTCGAAGCTGCCGAGCTGGTACGGCTCGGTGCCGCAAGAACCATGCAGGAAGACGACAACGGGAGACCGGGGAGAGCCCCCTTCGGCCTTCGTCAACGCGACCTGAACGCCGTCCTGTCCGGGAGCCTGGGGGAGCGTCATCCACTGTGGCGCGTCGGCGCTGGCGAGCGGCGAGGCGGAGAGCAGGATCGCGAGCCACAGACAACGAGCGAGCCGCGGTCCATCGAGACAGTCGGTGGGTCTCATCGGCCTCTGCATCCTCGGTTGGCGCGACGATACTATCGATCCACCGCCGAGCCGAACCGGGGCGCCGGCACCAACGGGGAGCCTGCATGCCGACAAGAGCGGGATGGACGTTGCTGACGATCTGCGGCGCCTTCCTCCTGTCGCCCGTGACCGCGGCCGACGATGGCGCGCCGCCGTTCGTCGCCGGTGACAGATGGACGTATCGCTACACGCAGGATGGCAGCGAGCGCGGCACCTACACCGAGCAAGTGGGCGCCATTGCCGAAGACGGCACGGCCGAGTTCGTCGCCGAAGGCGGGTCGATCACGACGTTCGACCAGCGCCGGCATCGATACCTCGCTCGCTACGCGGCCGACGCGTTGACTGGGCGACCGGGCGCCGTGCTGGAAGACTGGCGCGGGAACGACAGCACGTTGAGCTTCCCGCTGCGGGTCGGGGCGCAATGGTCCGTCACGCAGCGCTACAACAATGCCGATACGGGGTACGAGCTCAGTACCGTTCGACTCGAGGCGAAGGTCGTAGGCCACGAACGCGCCCGTACGCCGGCCGGCGAGTTCGACACCTACCGGATCGAACTCGTCGGTCGTTGGCGAAGCGAACCCCACATTTCCGAAGGTCTGGCCGGTCGCCAGGTCGAGACGGACTGGTTCGCACCATCGGTCAAGCGCCTGGTGCGTCGCGAAATCAGGAGCTACGGCTTCACCAGTGCGAAGACCACGTCCGCGGTGATCTATGAACGTGTCGACGAGCTGATGTCGTTCCGGCTCGCGCAGACGAGTCCCTGAGGCATGCACGCGCGGCCATCGGCAGAAAGCTGCCGGCGTCGCAAACAAGAAGAAGGACGGAGATGAAGATCAGGAAGATTGCACTCGGCCTGCTGGCGGTTCTCGTCGTCGCCGGCGTCGCCGGCTGGTTCAGCCTCGACAAGGAAACGCGCGGCCTGCTCGCCACGCTGCCGACGAACCGCGACGTTCTCTTCTGGAGCCAGCCGCAGCGCGACGCCGCCTTTCGTGCGCTCGATCGGCTATCGGTGCTGGCCAAGTGGCACGTCGTCCCGGCGGGCGGCACGCCTTCGCCGCTGCCGCCGGGGCCGTCGCTGAAGCTGCCGGTCGACGTCGACACCTACATGGCCGGCCAGCGCAGCGCCGCCTTGCTCATCGTCCACGACGGCAAGCTCCGCCTCGAGCGCTACGGCCTCGGCTTCGACGCCGGCGGGCGCTGGACCTCGTTCTCGATGGCCAAGTCGGTCACCTCGACCCTGGTCGGCGCGGCGCTCCGCGACGGCACCATCAAGAGCATGGACGACAAGGTCAGCGACTACGTCCCGGAGATGAAGGGCTCGGCTTACGACGACGTCAGCGTGCGCCAGCTTCTCACCATGACCTCGGGCGTGAAGTGGAACGAGGACTACGCCGACCCCAACTCCGACGTCGCGAAGTTCAACAACCACAAACCCGAAGAAGGCGTCGACGCGCTGGTGAGCTACATGAGAAAGCTGCCGCGCGAAGCGCCGGCGGGCACGCGCTGGCTCTATAGCACCGGCGAAACCAACCTCGTCGGCGTGCTGCTCGGCGCGGCAACGAAGAAGCCGCTGGCCACCTACCTCTCGGAAAAGATATGGGTGCCGGCCGGCATGGAGCAGCAGGCCACCTGGATCCTCAATCGCACCGGCAAGGAGATCAGCGGCTGCTGCATCCAGGCCGCGTCGCGAGACTACGCGCGCCTCGGCCTGTTCATCATGAACGGCGCCCGCGTCAACGGGCAAAGCATCGTGCCGGACGGCTGGCTGGCCGAAGCGACGACCACGCGCACCGACATCGGCCGCCCGCGCGACTCGCCGCCTGACAGACCAGGTTTTTTCCACTCCCGTATGAGACAGCGTCTTCGCCTCAAAGCCACAGCATGCGTTCCAACGAAACGCCTCGGCAGTCCATCTCGTACTCCAGCTCCTTGACGGGGGGGCGATTGAAGTGCCACACCAAGCCGCCGCGCATCGCACCACGACGTACCAGTTCTTCGCCGATGAACGGATGAAAGTCATGCACCGTGTAGACCTGCGTCGCCGTCGCCGAGTCCCAGCCGACGCCGAGCATGCGCATTCGATTTTCCATCTCGCCCAGCACCCAGCGCGCCTTCGCGCGCAGCCCTTCGGTCGAGACATCGCCACGCGCGATCGCATGGTCTCGATAGTTATCCCGCCCTTCCGGTGCTTCGGCGCTGCCGGCGACGACAAAGGAATCTTTGGCGCTCGAGTCCGGAACGGTGTAGCTGAATGCGTAGAAGCCGGGCTCGGACGGGGGGTCGAGTTCCGGGCAAACGTTGCTGCGCGCGACCGGGTTGACGCCACCCTCGATAAGGCCCCAGCGCCCCAAGGCCTCGATGTAGACCGCGTTGAATTCCCGAAACTCCGCCTCGGTGAATGGCTTCGGTGAGCGCAGCTCGCAGGCACAAAAGGCAGCCGTTGATCGCCCCACCGCTGCCAGGGCATGTTCGATCAACTCGAAGCCTTCGCGCAGCGCAACGATGCGCGAGAAACGCGCTCGATCGATCCTGAAGCCCGGCTCGGCGGCCACGCCAGCCGAGTACTGCGACACTGCGGGAATATAGCGATAGCCGCCAGCGGCAAGTTTGCGGGTGGTCATGACATCAACTCCTAGAGAAAGTGGTCTACGCTTCGAGCGCGCCGAGATAGGCCGCGCGCACTGCAGGATCGAGTAGCAATTCGTGACTGGGGCCATGCTTCACAACACGTCCGGTGTCCATCACGTACGCGGTGCTCGACACCTCGAGCGCGGTCACGACGTCCTGTTCGACGACGAGAATCGTCAACCCATCGCGATTGAGTTTGGCCAATGCCTCGAGCAGTTGCTCGACCAGCAGCGGCGACAGGCCAAGCGACAACTCGTCGATCATCAGCAGCCGCGGCGCACTCATCAGACCGCGACCGATCGCACACATCTGCTGCTCGCCGCCCGACATCGTGCCCGCTGCCTGGGTTCGGCGCTCGCTCAATTTTGGAAAGATCGCGTAGACATGATCGAGCGAACGTGCCAACTCAGCGCGGCCGAGCCGACGCAAATAGGCACCCATGATCAGGTTGTCTTCGACGCTCATGGCGCTGAACAGGCGGCGCCCCTCGGGAACATGGGCGATGCCGAGGCCGAGAACCTGCTCGGCGGTGCTCTTCTGGATTTCGCGTCCGCGCCAGGCGATACGGCCCGCCCGCACCGCAACGAGCCCCGACAGCGTGCGCATCAACGTCGACTTGCCGGCGCCGTTCGAGCCGATCAACGCGGTGATCTCACCTTCCTGTACCGCGAGGTTCACATCCCAAAGCACGGTCACTTCACCGTAACCGGATTGCAGACCCTCTACGCGCATCAGCTCGGCGGGCACGGCTTCCATTGTCAAGCGCCCACCGATGCGGCCTGGGCGTACTTCTTGCCGAGATAAGCCTCGATGACGCGGCGATCGGCCACGATCTTCGATGGCGGCCCATCAGCGATCAGGACGCCGTTCTGCAACACGACGATCCTCGAGCAGATCGACATCACCACCTTCATCAGGTGTTCGATCAGCACGATGGTGATGCCGGCCTGCGCAACCTGTCGAATCAGATTCATTGCCTGCTCGACCTCAGCGGAATTGAGCCCCGCGTTGACTTCATCGAGAAACAGCAACCTTGGCTTCATCGCGAGCGCCTTGGCGAGCTCGAGCCGCTTTCGCATCGCCAGCGTGAGACTTGCCGCTGGCTTGGTCGCGGCAGCCGACAAGCCGACGAAATCGAGTTTCTCCATGGCCACCCGGCGAGCCTCGCCCATGCTCGCACTCGCGCCCGAGAACAGCGCCGCAGCGGCTATGTTGTCGAGTGCGCTCAGTTCGGGAAACGGTTGGACGATCTGAAACGTGCGTGCCAGGCCGATGCGTGCCATCTGATGCGGCCGATATCGAGTGATGTCGCGCCCCTCGAACAACACCCGCCCTGCGGATGCGCGATGAACCCCGGTGATGACATTCACCAGAGTCGTTTTCCCGGCACCGTTCGGCCCGATCAGACCCAGTACCGCGCCACCATCGATCCCGAGAGAAACGTCCTGAACGGCTTGCAGCCCACCGAAGTGCCGCGAAACAGCGTCGAGCCGCAGCAGTTCAGGCACGGCCAAACCCCAGCGTCTTAAGCCGCTGCCCGATCGAGATGATTCCACGTGGCAGGAACAGCAACAGCAACACGATGAGAAACCCAAGCATGCCGGAATGAATCTGCAGATAATTTCGCCACACCGCTTCGGATATGCCGAAAAAGGCGAACGCACCGAGAACCGCGCCGGCGGTAGAGCCGAGTCCACCGAGCAACACCATGACGATCGGCTTAACGGCGAAGAGAATGTCATAGACGTCCGTCGGCTCGATGTAATGCACCCAGCCCGCATACAGGGTGCCGGCCATCGCGACGAACACACCCGACAGCGCAAAGGCGAGGCTCTTGTAGAGAGTCGCATTGACTCCGATCATGTCGGCGGCCGATTCATTCTGGCGAATGCAGGCCAGTCCGAAGCCCAGACGCGAACGTTCAGCGGCGACCACGATGACCAGCGTCAGGACCAGCAGGCCCCACATTGCGAAGTAGAAGAACGACGCCTCGGCGACGATGCCCCCGCCGGTCGAGGTCGCGAGTGGAATGTTCAACCCCATGCCGCCGCCCGTGAGGCCGGTGGCAGAGTTCGTCAGTTCACGCAGCACTTCGGCCACCGCGAGACTCGCGATCGCGAAGTAGTGCCCACGTAGCCGGAGCAGCACGGCGCCGAGCAGCATCGCGCCGCCGAACGCCATGCCGCCGGCTAACGCCAGCGCCACGATCAGCCCACCGCCCTTGGCGAGCGTCACACCGCCGACGTATGCCCCAAGTCCGAAGAATCCTGCCGTTGCAAATGACGGATACCCGGCCAAGCCTCCGATCACGTTCCATGAGACGGCCATCACGGCGTACATGCACGCCGTCGTGCCCAGCCGCAGCGTGTAGGGTTCCCCCACGAGTGGAAGCGCGCCGAGCAACAGCACTGCGGCGAACAACAACCTGTCGCGACGAGGCGTCATTCGAAGCCTCGCTTGCCGAGAAGCCCCTGGGGCCGAAAAATCAGAAACAGGATCAGCAGTGTAAACGACAGCGTCACGGCGTTCTCGGGTCCGAGCGCCAAGCCGCCAAAACTTTCCACCAGCCCGAGCAGTAGGCCGCCGAGCACCGCGCCAGGCACGCTGCCCAAGCCGCCGAGCACGCAGACGACGAAGGCCTTGCCGAGATACGGTATTTCCGACAGCGGCGAGATCGGGAAAATCAGCGCGAGCAACACGCCGGCGCAGCCGGCCATCGCAGCGCCGAGGCCGAATGCAACGGCATAGATCGACTTGACGCGCACGCCCATCAACATGGCGGCGTCGCGATCAAGGCGCACTGCAATGATCGCTCGACCGGCGCGTGACTTGCGCAGGATCAGATACAAGGCGCCGGTGAGAATCAGCGCGAACGCCATCGCGATCAATCGATCGATGGGAACGACCAAGGACCCGATCGCCAGCGTTCCCAGCGGCGGGTCGAGAATCAGCTTGCGGTAGTCGGCCGTGAACGCGAGGATCATCGCGTTGTTGAGCATCAGGTCGAGTCCGAACGTCATCGTCAGCGTGACCAGCACCGGCGCGGCGATGACCCGATTCAGCACGCCCCGCTGCACCAGATAGCCGAGGGCGTAGAAAAGCGGCGCGGCGATCACCAGCGTGAGCCATGGGTCGAGGCCGAGCGCGTGATACGCAGCCCAGGCCAGGTACGAGCCGAGCACGATGAACGAGCCGTGCATCATGTTGATGACGTTCAGCACGCCCCAGACCAGCGAGAAGCCGGCGGCAATGCAGGCATACAGGCAGCCAAGTACGACGCCATTGATGAAAATCTGCAGCGTCAGCATATCGACCTCGCGACCGTGGCCAGCCTAGTCGCGCGCAGGACACCAAATGACGCGCCGGACGCGGGTAAACGCAAGACTGTCTATTTGACTCCGAGCTTGAGTTCGCCTTGCTTGATCGCGGTCGGGTAGATCACCACGGTCTTGCCGCCCTGTATCTGGAACACCGGCGGCTCGAGCGAGTTGATCTGGCCGGTCGGGCCGAATCTGATCGGCCCCCAGAAGGTCACGATGTTCATTTTTGCCAATTCGTCGCGCACCTTGGTGCGATCGAGCGATCCGGCCTTCTCGATGGCGATCTGGAAGAGCGCACCCGATACCGACGCCGAGGCCTGCGCATAGTCGGGCATCGAGTTGTACTTGGCCCGGAACAGCTTCACGTAGTTCTCGGTGGTGCCGAAAATGCCGACTCCCTTGTAGCGTACCGCCGGGTGCCACCAGGCCGCACTGGTGATGTTCTCGGCGCCGGCGCCGGTGGCGTCGATGAATTCCTGATAGGCCGGCCCTGCAATCATCGTGACGACCGGGGCTCCAATCCGCTGATCGGCCATCTGCTTTCTCAGCAGCACGAGGTCGTTGATGTAACCGGTAAGGACGATCCAGTCGGGCTTCAGCGCCTTGATCTCGGTCAACGACGACGAGTGATCCATGCTGTTGATCGTGTACTTCTCGAAGTACACGACGTCGAGCCCCCGAGCCTTTGCCGATTTCTCCATTTCCTGCGCAATGGCGAGCGGGAACAGATCGTTTCGCGCGAGGATCGCGACCCGCTTCACCTCCGGCGCCCTCTGCTTGATGATGTCTGCGAGGGGGTTTGTCAGCGTGTCGTTCGGCGTGAACGTGCCGAACAAATACTTGTATCCCTGATCGTAGACCTGTGCCGACGAGGCGGTCGACGCGATCGTTGGCACCCCGTACTTCTCGGATATGGTACTCGCCGCTTTGGCAGCGCCCGAACCGAAAGCCGCAAACAAGAAATTCACCTTGTCTTGCGTGATCAGTTGCTCCGCGGCCTGGACCGCACGCGGCGTATTGGACTGATAGTCGACGTAGACGATCTCGACCTTCATCTTCTTGCCGCCGACGTTGATTCCTCCGGCCTTGTTGACCTCTTCGGCCCAAAGGTCGTAGCCCTGCTGCTGCTTCAGCGCTTCGGGCGCCAAGGCGCCCGTGAGCGGAAGTGGTGCGCCAAAGCGAATTGTCTCCTGCGCCGCCGCATGGGTGACATGGAATGCAGGCCACAACGCCACGATGGTGGGTAGCACGAGCCTCGCCAGCGCTCTGGTCGTGCGCTCGGTCTGCAGTGAAATCCCGAACATAGAGGCCTCCAAGGTGGCAACGATCCAATCAATCGGGCGACTCTAGCAGCAGCAGGGTTGCCCGGGAATAGCCGAATTTGGACTGCAGCGTTCTCTTTTCCAGAACCGTCAAGTGTAGTAAGAGTGTTACCACTCTTGACCGCCGTCTTCCCGGGTAAGCGCCTCAGAACGTAACAGGCTTACTACGAATTCCCAAGTAGTAATCTTGCAACCAGACGCGGGATAGTAGTAAGGTTGCAACCTGACGTGTTGCCCGCCCTGCCCCACTCTTCGAAGCCATGTCCGCTCGACCCGAAGCCACGACTTCCGGCGCTGTTTACAAGCGCCCGTTGCCCTTCGTACGGCGAAGTTCCGATCGGCGGATCGAGGTCTTCAGCCCCAAGCTGGGCCGTCGACTGAGTCTGACCAGCTACGCGGCGTGGCAGCTGTGGATTGCCCTGGAAGCCAACCCAGCGGCGAGCATGTTTTGCGAGCGGCCTGCAGTGGTCGAAGGCGAACCGCGGCGCACCATTGACTTCTGGGTGCGCTTCAACCGGCAGGGCGCAGACGAGTTCTGGCTGCTCGACGATTCCGACGACCCGGCCGATGAAGCCGAAGCGCCCGAAGCCGATGTGGGGAGCGTGCCGCAATCCTTCCCGGAGCATGTTCGCGGCACCGCCTTGCGCCTCATCCCGCGCCGCAACCTTCTCGCTTGGAGCACACCGATCGCCAACTGGGCTCAGCTCGTCCCGTATCTGGTGACCTGGCGCCGTTTTGCTGATCCCCTGCTCGCCCAGTCCATCATCGTCTATCTTGGCCAGCTTCGCACGCTCGACGATATTCTGGCGCGGTTCAACGAACACGACGGTGCGATGACAGAGGCCGCGCTCTACAGCCTTGTTGCCAACGGCCGCGTCGTCAGTGCCGACTTGGCGACGTTGCCCCTGAACGGCTCGACGCGCTTCAGGCGCGCCTGAGTCGACCTTCATTTTTGCGGTGCGATGAACGATGGCAACACGCAAGCGAGGTGAGCATCAGGTCCTGCGCCTGGCCGATTGGCCCAAGGTCGATGCGCGGGCACTCCCCGACTCGCAGACCGAGGTGTACCAGGCGCGTGCGGCCGCCATTGCTGCGTATTCCCTCGCGCTGCCTCTCAGGCGCATCGAAGCCGACACCGGTGTCCACCGGGTCACCTTGCTGCGGCTGATCGCACGCGCCCAGCGGCCCCATTCCGATGGGCGCCTCTGGGGCTATCGTGCCCTCGTGCCCCAGGCGCACGTGAGGGCCTACGAGCGCGGGATGATGCCGCGGGTGCTCGTGCACACCAAGGCCGGCAACGCAGGGGCGTTTTCGCAGCTCCTGATGCGTCATCCGAGCCTGGCCAGGCAACTGCGCGCCGAGGTGACCGGAGGCAAGGTCAAGCTCGAAGCAAGCGGCGAGCGTGGCCGGCTCTCCGGCCTCAAGGCAGCCATCGGCCGCTTCCAGAAGTCGTGTCGCGAGCTCGGCCTGGGCATCGGCGACTACCCGCTCAACCAGCACGACAAGGCGGTGCGCTCGCTTGCAAGAACCCTGCGCGCCTGGATCGACGACAACTTCGCGGCCGCCGCGCGTGCGTCGGGTACGCGCATCAAGCCCGCCTCGGCGCTGCGCCAGTCGACACGAGGCGTGCTCGACGCGTTCGACACGGTCGAGTTCGACGCCCACAAGATCGACCTGAGGCTGAAGGTCATCCTCGAGCGTGATCCGCTCGGCGGCGAGCACAGCGTGGAGATCGAGCGCGTGTGGCTGCTCGCGGTCATCGACGTGGCCACCCGATGCGTCCTCGGCTGGTCGTTGGGCCTGGGACGCGAGTGCAACCGGTTCGATGCGATCGAGACCATGAAGCGCGCTGTCGTTCCCTCCTCCGCGCCTGAGCTCACCCTGCCCGGCCTGCGGCTGATGCCGAGTGGTGGCTTCGTCTCCCAGGCGCTGCCGCAGACGGCGTTCGCCTGCTGGCGTCAGATCCGCCTGGACAACGCCCGCGCCCACCTCGCCACCACCAGCCTGGACGTCCTTTGCGACACGCTCGGTTGCACTGCCGATTTCGGGCCCGCCTACGAGCCCGACGATCGGCCCTTCATCGAACGTTTCTTCGGAACACTGACCGCGACGCTGTCGCGGCGTCTCCCCGGCGCCCTGCCCCCACGCAAGCGCCAGGCCCAGGACCAGGCCATCGCGCGGCGACGGCTGAAGGACCCCTCCTTGCAGATGATCGTCACGTCCCAGGAACTGACGGAGCTGCTCGAGCACACGATCTGGAACTATCACGGCACGCCGCATTCGGGTCTGGGAGGGCTCACGCCGCTGGAGATGATGCGCCGCCATGTCCTGGGCATCGACCGGCCGCCAGTGCGCCTTCGCATCCTGCCGACGCTGTTGCGCGAGCAGCCGCAGCTCCTTCATGATCCCGTGCTCTGCCGGGTGCGTGGTCAGATCGCACGCGGCGAGCGCCCGTACATCACGTACATGCACGTTCGCTACACGAGCCTCCAGCTGGCGAAGCGCCCCGGGCTCGTCGGGCAACAGCTGCGCGTGCATGCAGACCCCCAGGACCTGCGTCAGCTCGTCGTCTCGACGAGCTCGGGCGAGATCCTGGAGCCCTTGCTGGCCAGCGGGCCATGGCGCAATCACGCGCATTCGCTCTGGCTGCGCCGCGCGTTCTTCAAGGCCAAGCGCCAGCGTCAGCTGGACTTCGCCGACGGCGACGATCCGATCGAGGCGTTCCTCGCGCACCGGCGCAAGGAGGCACGCCGAAGCAAGCGCGCCGCCAGCGACATCGCACGGGTTCAGCACGAACGCGCAAGGCCCCAGTCGTCCAGCGTCGACCTGTCGGCGGTGATGAACGGGCCGCCGGATGCTCCGGAGCCTCGCCCGGTGCCGGGCCTGGTCAGTGGCCCGGTCAAGGCCCGGACCCTGCGCATCGAGCCCGGCTTTTCTCGATAGGTTCAGCGGCAGGGGCACGCGCCGCTGTCGCGCCAAGCTCGGCGCAGCAAGCGCCGACGGGCGACGGCCGGACCCGCCCGCCTCCGGCCGACTCGGAGCCGCGCCCTCGAGCGCGGCTCGCCCATTGGAGTTCCGATGTCCGACCACCCTTCTCCGACGACCGCATCCTTGCAGCCCAAGGCCACGCCCTCCGCGCGCCGGCGCCGACCTGCGACTGCGCACGCGTTGCCTGCGACGCCGTCGTCAACAGCCCCCTATTTGCATCCGCTGGTCAGACGCCACTACCGCGTTGCCACCACGGCGATCGAGGAGCTGGTCGACCTGGTCGAACACTGCGTTCGACTGCTCATCCCGGGCGCGCTGGTGCACGCCCGACCACGCATGGGCAAGACCCACGCGATCGACTACGCGGCGCTTCACCTCAACCGCCGGCGCCCCGACCTGCTCGTGCTGCGAATGTCCTGCGAACACCATCGCACCCAGTTCGAAGGGTCCTTCTTCAGCGCCCTGCTCGCCGCCGCCGGAGTGCGCGACACGCAGCCTGCCAGCATCTCGCACAAGCGCTTTGCGCTCGCGCGTCGGCTCAGTGAGCAGCTCCAACTGCGCGAGGGGCACATCGTCGTGCTGTTCTGCGACGAGGCGCAGCGCCTGTCCAAGCACGCGCTCGAATGGCTGCGCGACGTGCACGACCAGCTGGCCCAGCAAGGCGTGCGGCTCATCACCTTCCTGGTCGGCCAGCCGCAGCTGATGGAACACAAGGCGCAGTACCAGCTCGCCGGCGAGGAGCAGATCGTCGCGCGCTTCATGATCGAGCAGCTCAACTTCCGCGGCATCTCCACCGCCGAGGCGGCCGCCACCTGCCTGGCCAGCTACGACCTCACCCGCTACCCGGAGAAGTCCGGGCCTACCTTCACGCAGTTCTTCTGTCCGCTGGCCTGGCGGTCGGGCCTGCGTCTCGAGCGCTCCGCGGCCGACCTCTGGAATGCCTTCGTGCATGCGCACGCCTGCGCGCAACTTGCCGGCGCCATCGAGATCCAGATGGACTACTTCACTCGGGCCGTCGAGACGGTGCTCACCAGTGGACTTGATTGGGACGGCATCGGCCTGGAGCTCGGCCCCGCGCACTGGGAGCGGGCGGTTCGTGAGTCGGGCTACGTGGCCGCCCAGCAAACCGTGCGACAGACTTCCTGAGCGTCGCAGCATGTCGTTGCCTATCCTCGTTCCGCAGCCGCACGAGCTGGCGTTGCTCGGCCTGCGGATGTGGCCCGCGCCGACACAGCGACGGCTTCGTTGGCGACTGTCGGAGCATCTCTACAGCCAACCCGCAAAGCGCCGGCACACCAGACATGAACGTCCGAGGGCGCCCGGATCCGCGGCCCTGCGTGACGATCTCTTACGGCACTGGAGGCGAAGATGCGCGGTATGGCCGCAACCGCTGTTGCCCCGCCCCATGGAATGGTGCTCCGAAACGTACAGCGATTTCCGGACGCTGCTGAGCGACGCCGAGTCGGTGCTGAAGGCGCTGATGCGGCGAAGACGCAGCACAGAGGGTGTTCACGCTCGATCGCTGACCGCGCTTGCAAAGACCTTCGACATCCAGCGATGGCGATTGCACGTGGACGTAGCTCAGCACAAGACGCTCGCGGTTCTCCTCTGCACCATGTATTGGCGCGGCTTCAGGAATCCAGCAAACATCACCGCTGCTCCCCGACACCCTTCCACGGGTCTTGTCCGGTGGCTGTCGCGCTTCACCGTGCGGCAGCAGCTCGACCACGGCCGTCAGATCCTGCACGCGCTCGCCGCGGAAGAGGCACGCGTCCATGCGTTCGCTCTGCAGCTTGCGCGCCGCATGGTTCCGATGCGAGGACCGACGCCACGGCGGGTCACCTTGTTGCCCGACTTGTTGAAATGCGTGGAGCCGTTATGCCTACGCTTCGCAACGCTTTTACTACTATTGCCTATGAAGAGACGAGGCAAAACTGTGTCTTGATGACCGAGAAAGAGGTCTCTAAACCGCTCCGGTTACAGAGTTACTACTATTTAAGAACGCTATCACTACACTTCACGCC
>JANXXS010000096.1 GCA_025350505.1 Burkholderiales bacterium | reverse complement strand
TCTACGTCGTCGTCGACGTGCTGACCTCGCTCGGCACGTTCGGCATGATCATGCTGCTCTCGCGCGCCGGCCACGAGGCCGAATTGATCGACGACTTCAAGGGCCTGGCGAAGAGGAGTCCGTGGTTCGCCGGCGTGATGGCGGTCTTCATGTTCTCGCTCGCCGGCATCCCGCCGACGGTCGGGTTCTACGCCAAGCTCGCGGTCCTGCAAGCGCTCGTCTCGACCAACGTTCCCGGCTTCATCTGGCTGGCCGTCGCGGCCGTCGTGATCTCGCTGCTCGGCGCGTTCTACTACGTGCGCGTCGTCAAGGTGATGTACTTCGACGAGCCGGTCGACGCGCATCGCGTCGCCGGCAGCCAGGATGCGCGGATCATGTTGTCGCTCAACGGCGCGGCCGTGCTCCTGCTCGGCATCCTGCCGAGCGGCCTGATGCAGATGTGCGCGCAGGCGATTGTTCAGATGTTCGCAATCTGAGTTTTTCCGCACTCGCGCAAGGCACCGAACCGCATGCGATTGCAAGACTCGGCAGCGATACCGGCCACCAGCGCGAAATCCTGCTCGAGTCCGGGTAGGCTTGGCGTGGCGAATTTCTCGACGTGTTCGAAGCCAGCCTTGAGGAGCTGGAGGCCGCCTCGGTGCGCGGCGACCGCACCGACGCGAAGACCCGGGTCGGCCCGCTCTGGTTGCGCCAATGGCGCGACAGACGCCGGCCGCTGGGATGGAAGCTGCCACACGCTTGAGAAAGGGTGCGGATAATGCGGTCATGAAGGTTCTGAACCTGCGCTGCGCAGACGACCATCGCTTCGAAGGCTGGTTTGCTTCGGAAGACGAATTCACCACCCAGACGGAAAGAGGTGGCATCGCCTGCCCGCTCTGCGGCGACACCGCGATCAGCAGGATGCCGAGCGCACCGCGCCTGAACGTGGCGCGTCATTCGGCGCCCGGGCCGGATGCGGTGCAGGGAACGGCCATGACCTTGCAGTCGCAGTGGCTTCGTGCGGTGCGCCACGTCATGAGCTCGACGGAGGACGTCGGCGACCGCTTTGCCGAAGAAGCGCGCCGCATCCACTATGGCGAGGTCGAGGAGCGCGGCATCCGCGGTCGCGCTACCAGCGAGGACGCCGAGGCCCTGCGCGAGGAGGGCATCGCCGTCGTCGCCTTGCCGCTGCCGGAGGCCTTGAAGGGCCCGATCCAGTAGCCGGTTCAGTGCGCGACTTGCGGAGCGCAGGCCTCGAGGAGCAGGAAGCGCGAGTCGTCGAGCGCGCTGATGAGCGCGTCGCCGGCGCGGTCGAACGAGAAGGAATCGCCCGGCGCGAGCACGATGTCGCGGCTGTCGCCGTCCTGGGTGATCCAGAGCGCGCCGCTCAGGCACTCGATGCGATGGCCGAACGGCCGCGTTTCGTGGATGCGGCGGATCCGGCCCTTGGCGAGGGTCCGGCTGTCGAGGTTCAGGTCGTTGTTCATGGCATTCTCCTGTGAGCATGACTCACATGCATGCTTTGCGACGATTCGCCAAGGCTATCGGCAAGGTCCACGAGGGGGAGTTTGCGTGCATCGACGTGCGTTCTCAAGCGGTATTCGGGAATGGTATGCATGCATGTGTCGCATGCAAGAACGGGCCGCCGTGAGCGCGCGGGGTCGCTCCGAAGGGCTCGTCCCGGACCGCACAGTGCGGAGGGTCGTCCGGTGAGCCGTCGCGCCTACGAGGTGCCGCCCCTCGAACTGCTCGTCGCCTTCGAGGCGGCGGCACGTCACCTCAGCTTCACGCGCGCCGCCGACGAGATCGCGCTGACCCAGTCGGCGGTGAGCCGGCAGATCCAGGCCCTCGAGGCGCGGCTCGGCGTGCCGCTGTTCCGGCGCCTGCATCGGGCCCTCGTGCTGACCGAGGAAGGGCGCAGCTTCCTGCAGGCGACGACCGAGGCGCTCGGCACGATCGACCGCGCCGCCCGTGCGCTGAAGGGCAGCGGCGAGGCGAGGGCGGTGGTCGTCAGCACGACACCCGGCTTCGCCGGCCTTTGGCTGATCCCGCGTCTGTCGTCGTTCGTCGCCGCGCATCCGGGTGTCGACGTGCGCATCTCGGCCGGCTATGCGCTCGCCAAGCTCGACCGCGACGGCGTCGACGTGGCGGTGCGCTATCGGCCGGTCGAGGCGCTGCCGGCGGGGGCCGTCCTGCTGTTCGGCGAGACCGTCTTTCCGGTCTGCAGCCCGCGCCTGCGGCGTGCCGCCGGAAGCGCCTTGAAGGTGCCGGCCGATCTGGCCGGCCAGACGCTTTTGCGCATGGAGCCCGACGGCAGCAATCAGCTGCAGGACTGGGGCCTCTGGCTGCCTGCAATGCAGCTGGCCGACCTGAAGCCGGCGGGCGTGCTGCACTTCTCTTCGTACGACCAGCTGATCCAGGCGGCGGTCGCAGGGCAGGGCATCGCGCTCGGGCGCGAGCCGCTGATCGACCAGCTGCTGAAGGCGAAGAAGCTGGTCGCGCCCTTTGCCGATGCGGTAGTCTCGCCGCGCGGCTATTGCATGCTGGTGGCGGCCAGCGCCGTGCGGCGGCCCGAGGTTGCCGCCTTCACGGCGTGGCTGGCGGCGGAAGCACGCGGCCCGGGTTCAGCACGCCCGCCGGGTCGAGCGCGCGCTTGATGCTCCGCATCATGGCCAGCGCCACCGGCGACTTGCGCGCCGCGAGGTGCTCGCGCTTCAGGCTGCCGATGCCGTGCTCGGCAGAGATCGAGCCCGCGAAGGCGTCAACAGCGTCGTAGACCAGGGCGTTGATCTCGGCCTCGTGGCGCAGGAACTCCTTCGCATCCGCGCCTTCGGGGCATTGCACGTTGTAGTGCAGGTTGCCGTCGCCGAGGTGGCCGAAGTCGACCAGGCGAATGCCTGGAAACGTGCGCTCCAGTGCCGCGTCGGTCGAGGCGACGAAGGCGCTCACGGCCGAGACCGGCAAGGCGATGTCGTGCTTGATGTTCGGCCCTTCGGCGGCCTGGGCGAGCGGGATCGCCTCGCGCAGATGCCACATCGCGTTGGCCTGCTCCAGGCTCGAGGCGAGCGCCGTGTCATGGATCAGGCCGCGCTCGAGCGCGGTGCCGAGCAGGCCTTCGAGGGCGGCGGCGCCGTGCGATTCGCCCTCGGTATCGGATTGCTCGATCAGCACGGTCCACGACGCGCTGCCGAGCGGCTGGCGCAGCTGCGCGAAGTGCTTGCGCACGAGCTCGAGCGAAAACGCGTTCATCACTTCGAAACCGGTCAGGCCAGGCCCGAGTCTCGCGTGCGCCAGCGACAGCAGCGCAGCAGCGGCCTCGAGCGTCTTCAGGCTGGCCATCGCGGTCAGCATCGCCGCCGGCCGCGGATGCAGCTTCAGGGTCGCGGCGGTGATGATGCCGAGCGTGCCTTCGCTGCCGATCACGAGATCGCGCAGGTCGTAGCCGGTGTTGTCCTTGCGCAGCGCCGAGAGGCCGTGCCAGATCTCGCCGGCGGCCGTCACGACCTCGAGGCCCAGGCATTGCTCGCGGGCGTTTCCGTAGCGCAGCACCTGCGTGCCGCCGGCGTTGGTGGCGAGGTTGCCGCCGATCGTGCAGCTGCCCTCGGCGGCGAGGCTGAGCGCGAACAGCAGGCCTTCGCGCGCGGCCGCTTCCTGCACGCGCTGCAGCACGCAGCCGGCCTCGGCGGTCATCGTCAGGTTGGCGGTGTCGATGGCGCGGATGCGGTCGAGCCGGGCCGTGCTCAGCACGATCTGCGTGCCGGTCGCGTCGGGCCCTGAGCCGCCGACCAGGCCGGTATTGCCGCCCTGCGCGACGATGGCCGTGCCATGTTCGGCACAAAGCCGCACGACCGCCGCGACCTCGTCGGTCGAGGCCGGCCGCACCACCGCCAGGGCGTGGCCGCGATATCGCTTGCGCCAGTCGACCTCCCAGGCCGACAGGTCGCCTTCGGTCAATACGTTCGCTGCGCCGACGACCACGCGCAGCCGCTCGGGCAGGCTCACGACGGCACCGCCGCACCGTTGCGCAGACGTGCCCGCACGTGCCAGGCGCAGGCGGCGAAGATGACGATCGCGAGCAGCACTTCGATCGTCGCCAACAGTGCGCCGGTGCCCCGGTCGCTTGCCGCGCGAACCGATCCTTCGGCAGCGTAGAGCCAGACGAGCAGGCTCATCCAGCGGTAGGTGTAGAGGCGCATCCGGGCCAGGCCGACAAGCGGCGGCAGCAGGGGCAGCGCCTTGATGGCGAGCGTGCCGCGGCCGGTCGGCGCCAGCCACAGCTCCCAGGCCACGCAGAGGACGATCAGCGCCAGCGTCGTCGTCACCGCCAGCGCTCGCGTCCATGCGATCGTGGCAGGCAGCGCAGGGTCGGGCGTCATCGTCCTTATGATGCCAGCAATGACCCCGACGCCCGCCTCTTGAACGCCACGACGACGATGGCCGCACGCGCGCTCGGGCGCCTGCAGGCCTGGCCCTGGCTCGGCACCGCGCTGACGCTGGCGCGGCGATTTCGTGAAGACCGTCTGGCGCTGACCGCGGGCAGCCTGACCTTCACCTCGGTGATCTCGCTGGTGCCGCTGGCGACCGTGATGCTCGCCCTGTTCAGCGCCTTTCCGATCTTCTCGACGCTGGAGGACACCCTGCAGCGCTACTTCGTCGCCAACGTCTTTCCGGACATGATCGCCAAGCCCGTGCTCGGCGCGATCACTCAGTTCTCGAGCCGCGCCAGCAGGCTCGGCATCGTCGGCCTGGTGGCCTTGCTGTTCAGCGCGATCGCCCTGATGCTGACGATCGATCGCGCCCTGAACGCGATCTGGCGGGTGCGCAAGCCTCGGCCGATCGCCCAGCGCGTGCTCGTCTACTGGTCGGCGGTGACGCTCGGCCCGCTCCTGCTCGGCGTCAGCCTGACGGCCACCTCGTACGCCGTCTCGGCGGCGCGCGGCTACGGCGGCATGTTGCCGCCGGGCTTCGGCATCGTCATCGCGGTGCTCGAATTCGTGCTCATCGCGTTCGGCGTCGCCGCGCTGTTCCACTACGTGCCGAACACCTATGTGCGCTGGTCTCATGCGCTCATCGGCGGCGTGTTCGTGGCAATCGGCTTCGCCGGCGCCAAGCGTCTGCTCGCGCTCTATTTCGGCACCGTGCCGACCTACAACATGATCTACGGCGCGTTCGCGACCGTGCCGATCTTCCTGATCTGGATCTACCTCAGCTGGGTCATCGTTCTGCTCGGGGCCGTGGTGGTCGCCTACGCGCCCGTCGCAGGGACGCAGATCGCGCGCTGGCCGGCCGGCCCGGGATCGCGGTTTCACCTCGCCCTGGCCATCGTCGGGGCGCTGCGCCGGGCCGAGGAAGCGGGCGCGGCCGGTCTCAGTGCCGGCGCGCTGTCGAGGACGCTCAGCACCGACCCGCTGCAGATCGACCCCTTGCTCGACACGCTGATCGGCATCGACTGGGTCGGTCGCCTCGACGAGCCCGGCGAGGCACGCTACGTGTTGCTCGCGGACCCGGCCAAGGCGCCGGCGGAGCCCGGCATCGCTGCCTTGCTGCTCGAGCCGGCGCCCGACCTCGCGCGGTTCTGGAAAGAGGCGCGCTTCGACCAGATGAAGCTCGGCGACCTGCTCCGCGATTGAGTGCTCGGCGTCGGTGGCTGCGCCTCAGAGCCTGCCGCTGCAGCGCGGCGCTCCGCAGCGGCAGGCGAGCCTGCCGCGATGGTGCGACTCGCCATAGTGCACGGTCAGCTCTTCGCCGGCCGCGAGGTCGCGCATGGCGTAAAGCTCGATCCGGCCCTGGCGGATGCGCAGCACCGTGTTCGGCGCGCACGAGTGGTTGGTGAAGCGCAGCGGATCGGCGGAGCGCGAGGCATCGATGGCGCGTCGTTCGCTGATCTCGACGATCATGATCCGCGCCAGCCCGCGCGCGCGGTGCTGCGCTTCGCGCACGCTGATCTGCTCGCCGCGGATCTCGCCGATCTTGCGCCGCGCCGGGATCGCTTCGGCGGCGAACGCGCCGCGCCCGTCGATGGCGCTCGGCCCGACCTCGACGCGAAATTTCTGTGTGTCGCCGGGCGCTCGGCGCGGCGTGGTCGCTGCCATGGCGACGCATTGTCGGCGAGCGCGCAGCGCGGCTGTCGCCGCCGGGACGGCCTTGCCTCGCGCGGCGTCGCATGATGGCTTTCGATCCGCTTGGAAAGGAAGCCGCACATGGCGACGCCAAATGCGGGCCGCGACGCACTCGTCGCTCTCAATGCGAGTGCGGCCTTCGACCGTTGGGCCGGCGTCGAGCGGCTCGTCGCCACGGGCGAAGCGATCCTGGTGCCGGTCGACGCCGCGACGCAAAGACCGGAGGCGGGACTGTCTTCCGGCGAAGGCGCCGCGCCGGTTTTCTCGCCGGAAGCGCGGGCCGGCGACGCCGGCCGCCGGTGCGCACGGCGACCGAGGCGGCCAGGCTTTGGGTTCGAGGCATACTTTGAGCGAGACGCGAACGCCTTTCCCCTGCGGCGCGATCCGCTACGACATCGTTCGCACCGCGCTCATCGTCTGACCGCATCCTCATGGCAACGCTCAACGACCCGCTGCCCGCCGACGTCCTGGGCGCGATCCAGCGCGGCAAGGCTATCGAAGCGATCAAGCTGCTGCGCGAATCGAAAGGACTCGGCTGGAAGGAGGCCCGGGACATCGTCAACCAACGCCTGCGCGGCGGCGCTGGCCCGGCCGTGCCGGCCGCTTCGGCCGGCTGGCTTCCGAGCGTACTGGCCGCTGCACTGCGAGCCGACGATCCGGCGGCGGCGCTGCGTTCGGTGCGCGACCAGATCGCCGCGCGACCGGCACCTGCCAAGGCAGTCGACAAGCCTCCCACCACGAAGGCACCGGACGTGCTGATCGGGCTGGCGCCGGGCGAAATGCCCAGGTCGAGCAACCGGCTGTGGCTGATCGGGCTGATCGGGGCGCTGGCGCTGCTGCTGCACCTTGCGTTCGGCCGCGCCGGCTGAGCAAACGCCGGCGTTAGGACACTAGAACAGGCCGTCGATCTCGCCGTCCGGATTGACGTGGATGCCGTGCGCCGCCGGCACCTTCGGCAGTCCGGGCATGGTCATGATGTCGCCGCAGATGGCGACGATGAAGCCGGCGCCCGCCGCCAGCCGCACCTCGCGCACCGGCAGCACGTGGCCCGAGGGCGCGCCGAGCAGCCTGGGGTCGGCCGAGAACGAGACCTGTGTCTTCGCCATGCAGATCGGCAGCCTGCCGTAGCCGTCGGCGGCAAAGCCCTCGAGGTCGGCCGCCGCCTTGTGCGCGAAGGCGACGTCGGCGGCGCCGTAGATGCGCTGGGCGATGGTGCGGATCTTCTCGTCGAGCGGCAGCTCGTCGGCATAGAGCGGCGCGAACTTCGCTTCGCCCGATTCGCAGCGCGCGACGACGCAG
>JANXXS010000086.1 GCA_025350505.1 Burkholderiales bacterium | reverse complement strand
GTCCTTGGACACGGTGATGCGCTTGCCGGTACGCAGGTCGAAGGCGAGGGCGACGTGGTCGAAGACCTCGACACCACGATGCCGGCGCATCCGCGAGTCGGCGCGAAAGTGGCTGAGCTTGAGGTCGCGGAAGACGTTGCGCGCGTCGAAGCGGAAGACCGCTTTGGAGACCGGCTGCAGCACGTTCAGCTGGTGCGCCAGCGAGACCAGGTAGCGCGCCGCGGACTGGCAGGCCGAGTCGGCGACGAGCGAATTGCGCTCGAGCGCGGCGCTGTCCACTGTCTGTCGGGCGCGAGCCTCATCGGCCTGGCGCTTCAAATCGTCGAGATATCCCACGGGGCGGTCTTCCTCGACGAAGAGGATAGCCTAGGTCCCCGTGGCGGGGCCCCTGCGTGGAGCCTCGTCGCGCCCCACCGCAGGCGCCGACGGGCGACGATCGGTGGACTACTTCGGCTTGCTCGCGGCCGTTCGGCCGCGGCGCACCGCGGTCAGGATGCCGCGCAGGATCTCGATCGGCGCCGGCGGGCAGCCCGGCACCGCGACGTCGACACGAAGGACGCTCGCGACCGGGCCGCAAGTCGCATAGCTGGTGCCGAAGATGCCACCGTCGCAGCCGCAGTCGCCGACCGCGACGACCAGCTTGGGCGCCGGCGTGGCGTCCCAGGTTCGCGCCACGGCGAGCGCCATGTTGCGCGACACCGGGCCGGTCACCAGCAGCAGGTCGGCATGGCGTGGGCTGGCGACGAACCGGATGCCCAGGCCCTCGAGGTTGTAGTACGGATTGTCGAGGGCGTTGATCTCGAGCTCGCAACCGTTGCACGAGCCCGCATCGACCTGCCGGATCGCCAGCGCGCGGCCGAGGATGGCGAGCACTTCGCGCCGGATCTGCTCGGCCTCGACGCGCAGCGATTCGTCGCAGTCGGGCGCGGCCTCGCTGCGCGTGCCGGTGCGGGCGATCTGGCGGAGGATCTTCCACATGGCTCAGTTCCTGCGAGGAGACGCGCACATCACAGGTCGTGTCCCGAATAGCTGAGGTTGAAGGACTTGTTGATGAGCGGAAAGTCGGGAACGATGTTGCCGATCACCGCATGCTCGAGCACCGGCCAGTTCTGCCACGAGGGATCATGGCAATGGCAACGACGAATGCGCTGGCCGTTCGCGTCGCCGTCCAGCTCGAGCGCGACGAAGACCTCGCCGCGCCAGCCCTCGACCCAGCCGGCGCCGACTGCCGGCGCGTCGCGCAATGGCAGCTCGGCGCGATGCGCGCCGGCCGGAAGCCCGGCCAGGATCGCCTGGATCAGGCGCAGCCATTCGAACAGCTCGACGAAGCGGACGGCGACCCGCGCCGCGACGTCGCCGGCGCGCTGCGTCACCGCCTTCACGGCCAGGCTGTCGTAGGGCGGCCATGGGTGGTCCGAGCGCAGGTCGAACGCCTGGCCGCTGGCCCGGCCGGCCAGCCCGATCAGGCCAAGGTCGGCGGCCAATTCCGGGCTCACCTGTCCGGTGCCGATGAAGCGATCCTGCAGACCGGCGTGCCCGTCGTAGACCGAGCGAAGCTCCTGGACTTCGAGCAGCACGGATTCGCACTGCCGGCTCATCCGCTCGGCGGCCGCGCGATCGACATCGCCGGCGGTGCCGCCGGGAACCACGCAGTCCATCATCAAGCGGTGACCGAAGACCTGCTTCGACAGGCGCAGCCAGTCTTCGCGCAGCCGCGAAAACTGGGCCAGGCCGAACGCCAGCGCCGCGTCGTTGCCGAGCGCGCCGAGGTCGCCGAGGTGGTTGGCGACGCGCTCGCGCTCCAGCAGCAGCGCGCGCAGCGATGCGGCGCGCGCCGGGATCGCGAAGCACGCCGCTGCTTCGAGCGCCATGCAGTAGGCCCACGCATAGGCGACCGTCGAGTCGCCCGAGACCCGCCCGGCGAGGCGATGCGCGTCGAGCGGAGCAAGCTCGGTGAAGCGCTTCTCGATTCCCTTGTGGGTGTAGCCGAGCCGCTCCTCGAGGCGCAACACCTTCTCGCCGACGACCGAAAAGCGGAAGTGCCCGGGCTCGATGACGCCGGCATGGACCGGGCCGACCGGGATCTCGTGGACGCCGTCGCCGACGACCCGGACGAACGCGTAGTCGACGACACCGGTGTCGCCAGCGGTCGCACCCGCCGGCACCTGCTCGTGCAAGGGGAACTGATCGGCAGGCCAGGCGCCGTGGTCCAGCCAGGGCCGCGTGTCGCGCGCGCCGGCCGCGACGATGCCCAGCAGGTCGGCCGCGGCACGCTGCATTCGTACCGCGCAGGGAAAGTGGATCGCCAGGTCGGGGTAGATCGGCGCTTCGGCAGCGAGCGCCAGGTCGAGCCAGGCCAGCCCGTCGGCGAGTGCATAGGCGGCGCAGACCGCAAAGCCGCCCGGTTCGCGCCAGCCGCGGTCCGTGCCCCAGAGCGCGACCAGTCGGCCGCCGGCTGCGGCCACGGCGCGGGCGGCGACCTGCCAGGCGTCGGCGTCGACGCTGCCGCGCCAGATCGGCAGCGGCGCCTGCAGGCGGTCGAGTTCGAGGCTCAGTCCGGGGATGCGCATCGCCTCATCCTCCGAGCATTCGGGCCGCCTGCGTGTACCAGCCGACGAGATAGGGCGGGACGTAGAGGCCCAGCATCAGGCCGAGCGCGAGATGGACGAACACCGGCAGCAGGGCCGGCGAGTGCGCAAGCGGCCTGACCGAGGTTTCGCCGAAGACCATCGGCAGGACCCGGCTGAACACCGACGCGAAGGCGACGCCGAGCGCGAGCAGCAGGATCGGCGTGGCCCAGGGCTGCTCGCGCATCGCCGTGGTGAGGATCAGGAACTCGCTCGCGAAGACGCCGAATGGCGGCATGCCGAGGATGGCGAGCGAGCCCAGCATCATTCCCCAGCCGACCGTCGGGCTGACCTTGATCAGGCCGCGGATCTCGCTCATGACCTGGGTGCCGGCCTTCTGCGTCGCATGGCCGACCGCGAAGAAGATGGCCGACTTGGTCAGCGAGTGCACCGTCATGTGCAGCAGCCCGGCGAAATTGGCGATCGGGCCGCCGAGCCCGAAGGCGAACGCGATCAGGCCCATGTGCTCGATCGACGAGTAGGCGAACATGCGCTTGACGTCCTTCTGGCGCGACAGGAAGAAGGCCGCGACGACCACCGAGGCCAGGCCGAAACCCATCAGCAGCTGGCCGGCGAGCGCGCTGTTCAGCGCGCCGTCGGTGAGCACCTTGCAGCGCAGCAGGGCGTACATCGCGACGTTGAGGAGCAGGCCCGAGAGCACCGCGGAGACCGGCGTCGGGCCTTCGGCATGGGCGTCGGGCAGCCAGTTGTGCAGCGGCACCAGGCCGACCTTGGTGCCGTAGCCGATGAACAGGAACGCGAACGCGAGGGTGATGATGTTCGGGTCGAGCCGGGTCTTGACCGTGTCGAGGTGGGTCCACAGCAGCGCTCCGCCCTCGGCGCCGAGGACCTTTTCGGCCGCCATGTAGAGCAGCACCGTGCCGAACAGCGCCAGCGCGATGCCGACGCCGCACAGGATGAAGTACTTCCAGGCCGCCTCCAGGCTGGCCGCGGTGCGGTAGACGCTGACCAGCAGCACGGTCGTCAGCGTCGCCGCTTCCATCGCGACCCAGAGCAGCCCCAGGTTGTTGGTCGTCAGCGCGACCAGCATGGTGAAGCTGAACAGCTGGTACATGCTGTGATAGAGGCGCATGCGGCCCGGATTCATCTTGCCGTGGTCCTGCTCGACGCGCATGTAGGGGCGCGAGAAGATCGCGGTCGTCAGGCCGACGAAGGCGGTCAGGGTGACCATGAACACGTTCAGCGGGTCGATGAAGAATTCCTGGTTCAGGGCGAGCAGGGGCCCCGAGGAAACGATCCGCGCCGTGAGCGCGCACGCCGCGAGGAAGGTCGCGAAGCTGAAGCCGACGTTGACGTCGCGTGCAAAGTCGCGGTGGCCGGTGAAGGCGAGGACGATGCTGCCGGCCAGCGGGATCCCGAGCACGAACAGGAGCGCCTCCACGGGTCAGCTTTCCTTCAGCTTTTCGAGATTGCGGATGTCGAGGCTGTCGAACTGCTCGCGGATCTGGAACATGAACACGCCGAGGATCAGGATGCCGACCAGCACGTCGAGGGCGATGCCGAGCTCGACCACCATCGGCATGCCGTAGGTCGCCGAGGTAGCGGCGAAGAACAGGCCGTTCTCCATCGAGAGAAAGCCGATCACCTGCGGCACCGCCTTGGAGCGGATGATCATCATCATGAAGGAGAGCAGGACGCAGGCGAGCGCGATGCCGAGCGTGCCGCCGGCGATCGACGCCGAGAGCCGTGAGATCGGCTCGGCCAGGTTGAACGCGAAGATCACCAGGACGATGCCGATCAGCATCGTCGTCGGCACGTTGATCAGCGCCTCGACGTCCCAGCGCACGTCGAGCCGCTTGACGATCCGGTGCAGCAGCATCGGGATCAGGATCACCTTGAGCAGGAGCGTCAGGCCCGCCGACACGTAGAGGTGAGGTTGATGGGTCACGTAGCCGACCACCGCTGTCGCCGCGACCAGGGCCGCGCCCTGCAGCGTGAACAGGTGGATCAGCGAGAGGATCCGGCGCTGCGAGAGCATCGCGAACGCCAGCATCAGGATCACCGCGGCGAACAGGTTGATCAGCTGCGTGACCAGGTGGCTCATCGCGCTACGCCCCCAGGAGGATGTGGACCAGCACGCCGATCACCGCGAGCAGGAAGGCGGTGCCGAGGAACTCGGGGACGCGAAAGATGCGCATCTTGGCGCTGGCCGTCTCCATCGCCGCGAGCGCGACGCCGCCGATGGCCAGCTTGAGGACCAGCACCGGCAAGGCCAGCACCAACTCGAGCGGTGCTTGCGCTTCGGCCACGCCCCAGGGAAAGAACAGCGCCAGGCCGAGGCAGGAATAGGCGAACAGCTTCAGGCTCGCCGCCCATTCGAGGAGCGCGAGGTGGCGGCCCGAGTACTCGAGGATCAGCGCCTCGTGGATCATCGTCAGCTCGAGGTGGGTGGCAGGGTTGTCGACCGGGACCCGGGCGTTCTCGGCGAGCGAGATCATCGCGAAGGCGACGCCGGCGAAGGCCAGGCTCGGATAGATCGCGAGATCGCGGTGGGCCAGCGTCTCGACGATGGTGGCGAGCGAGGTCGACTTCGGGATCAGCGACGCCGAGAAGAGCACCATCAGCAGCGCCGGCTCGGCGAGAAAGCCGATCAGCATCTCGCGCCGCGCGCCCATCGTCCCGAAGGCGGTGCCGATGTCCATCGCCGCCAGCGAGATGAACACCCGGGCCAGGGCGAACAGCCCGACCAGGGCGATCGCGTCGGCTGCCGGTGCGAGCGGCAGGTCGGTCGACAGCGTCGGGATGATCGCGCTCGCCAGCACCATGCAACTGAAGACGATGTAGGGCGCGGCGCGAAACAGCGGCGAGGCGTGCTCCGCCACCACCGACTCCTTGTTGAACAGCTTGTGCAGCAGCCGGTACGGCTGCAGCAACCCGGGCGCCGACCGGTTCTGCAACCAAGCGCGCCACTGGTTGACCCAGCCGACCAGAAGCGGGGCCAGCAGGAGCGCGACGACGATCTCCAGCAGTTGCGAGAGGCTGCCGAGAATGCTCATCGCTTCACCAAAATCAGCACCCCGACCAGAGTCAGGAAGCTGTAGAGCAGGTAGACCGCGATCCGCCCCTGCTGGAGCCGGCCGATCAGGTGCGACAGTCGCTCGACCAGGCCGGCCACCGGCAGGTAGATCCAGTGCCAGAAGTGGTCGCCGACGACGACGCGGTAGTGCGGCGCGGCGTCGAACGGCGAA
>JANXXS010000063.1 GCA_025350505.1 Burkholderiales bacterium | reverse complement strand
GACGCGGTGGACCGGGTCAACCTCTATTTCGGCAGCGTCGGCGAGGCCCAGTCGTTCGGCCTGGCGCCGAGCGAGAAGATCGCCGTGCATGTCGGCCTGGAGTTTCGCGAGCTCGCGGCTTCGCTGGCCGGCAACACCGTCTGCGTCGCCAACAACTCGTTCGGCGCGCACATCGCCGGCTACCTCGGCTGCACGGTCATCGGCGTCTACGGCGGCCACGAGACGGTGGCAGAGTGGTCGCCGCCGTTCGGCGAGAGCTTCGTCGTGCACGCCGGCGTGCTGTGCTCGCCATGCCACATCGCTACGGTGGCCGATTGCCCGTTCGGCATGACCTGCCTCGCTTCGATCTCGATCGATGCCGTCTACGCAAAGGTGTCGGCGGCATGCGCCGGTGAACTCGACGCGCCGGCTTTGGTGCGGGGCAGCGAAAGGCCCTCGTCTTCGAAGATCGTCGACGTCCTCCTGCGCGACCTGGCCGCGCTCGACGGTGGCCTGGGCAACGGCCACCAGCGCGTCGCCTTCGCCGAAAGCGTGTCGCGCAACCACCGCCTCATGTCCGCCCGGCGGCAGATCCTCGTCGACGTCTCCGAGCTGGTTCGCCACGACGCCAGGACCGGCATCCAGCGCGTCGCGCGGGCGATCCTGGCCCAGTTGCTGAGCGAGCCGCCCGAAGGCTTCACGGTCGAGCCCGTCTATGCGTCGGCGGAGCCGCCGGGCTACCGCTACGCGCGCGCCTTCAGACACCGGTTCATCCGCGAGAAGTCCGGCCCGCCACAGGAGGACCTGCCGGTTGACGTTTGGGCCGGCGACATCTTTCTCGGTCTCCATTTGCATTCGGTGTCGGCGCAGGAGCCGCTGCTCAAGTCCTGGCGCCAACGCGGCGTCAAGGTGTGCTTCGTCGTCTACGACCTGCTGCCCGTGCTGCTCCCCGAGGCCTTTCCGGAGGGCGCGCCGGATGGACATCAGCGCTGGCTCGAGTCGATCGCTTGCTTCGACGGCGTGATCGCGATCTCGAAGTCGGTCGCCGACGAATTCGTCGACTGGTTGCAGTACCGCGGACCGCCCCGGCTCGAGCCCTTGCGCGTGGGCTGGTTCCATCTCGGCGCCGACATCGGGAAGTCGGCGCCCACCCGAGGCATGCCGTCCGTGGCCTCGAGAACCCTGGCGGCGATCGCCGCCCTTCCGAGCTTTCTCATGGTCGGCACGCTCGAGCCGCGCAAGGGCCATGCACTGGTGCTGGCGGCGTTCGAGGCGCTCTGGGCCGCCGGAGTCGAAGCGAACCTCGTCATCGTCGGCAGGACCGGGTGGCTGGTCGAGAAGCTGGCGCTCAAGCTGCGCTCGCATCCGCGCATCGGCAAACAACTGTTCTGGCTCGAGTCGGCCAGCGACGAATATCTCGAGAGCGTCTATGCGGCCTCCAGCGCGCTCATCGCCGCGAGCTTTGGCGAAGGCTTCGGCCTGCCCCTGGTCGAGGCGGCGCAGCACGGCCTGCCGATGATCGTGCGTGACATTCCCGTCTTTCGGGAGGTCGCGGGCGAGCACGCCGACGACTTCGCGGCCGACAGCGACGCGGCAGCGCTGGCCGACCACCTGCGCGGGTGGCTCGATCGCTTCGCCGCCAATGAGCATCCGCGCGCCGAGGGGATGGCGACCATCACCTGGAAGCAGAGCACACAGCAGCTTCTGGCTTGCCTGGTCGACGACCACTGGCCGCGTCGCTGGCAGCGCGACGACGTGCGCCGTTTCCGCGGCGCCGACAACCGCCTTCACTCGCTCGTCGGCGAGCGGCGCGGCCAGGCCGTTCACAGCACCGGCCAGAGTGGCCACCTCGTGTTCGGACCGTACATCGCGCTGCCGGCCGGTACGTATCGCTTGCTGCTCTGGGGTCGTGCCATGCGCTGGTCGCGGCGCGACGCCTTCGACGTCGTTCACGATTCGGGCCGCGTCGAGCTGTTTCGCGGCCTGCTCGCTCATCTCGGTGAAGGGTCCTGGCGGCTGGAGGTGGAGCTCGTGCTCGACGCGGACGTTCGCGATCTCGAGATCCGCGTCTGGGTCGGCGAGGAGGCCGTCGCTTCGCTCGAGGGCATGGAGATCCGGCCTCGCAAGTCGAAGACCGGCAAAGCAGAATCGATCGACCATCTCGAAGCCGAAACGTCCTGAGACGGCAACGTCTCGGATGAAGAAAGGGCTGAATTCATTGCGGACCCGAAGCTCGTCTCGCAGGCCGGAGCCGGCGAAGATAGGCACCCCATCCGAAGAGTGTTCGCCGTCGATGCGACGCCAGTGCCTCCTCGAGACCCGGGACGACAGCACCGACCGCTTTCGCTTCGTCCGATGCGGCGAGTTCCTGGATGATCTGGAGCTTTCCCACGCCGCCGTTCAGACGGGACAAGTAGTAGGCCTCGCCAGCGGCATCGGGTGACCTCTTGAGAACGGTGGCATAGGCCAGCTTCACGAACTGCGACCCCTCGGTGGCAAGAAGGCCGGTCAAGGTCAGGTCTTCGCCGGCGACGACGGCCGACAAATGCGCTGCCGCGTCGCTGCGTTTGCGGTCGGCAAAAGCCGGACCGGGGCGTGACGGAGCCGTGGGCGCGACTGCCTGCGCTTCCGAGGCGAAGGCCCGGCGCAACAAATCGTTTTGGCGCATCCGGTCCCGATTGCGGTAGAAGACGTCGGGCGGTTGGATGGCCGACTTGCAGAATCGCGCCAGGTCATCGGCCCATTCTTCCCAACCATCGGCCTCCGAGTCGTCGACCGAACTGCTTGCCTCCTGGGTCGCGCTACCGACAAGCTCGACAAGCTCGGTGTCGTCCTGATAGAGGTGGACGCCGGAGCGGTCCTTGTAGGTGGAAAGAACTTCCAGCGTCGCCTCGATCTCCCGCGCGAACACCACTTTCCGGCGCGACAGGGCATGCATGAGCCCGAAGCCGAAGCCTTCGACGTACGACGGCAGGATGACGATGCTCGCTTGCGTGAAGAGCAACTCGACCTTGTCGGCCGTGAGGGTGCCGGATCGATAGCTCTGGAGATTGTCGACGTCGAAAGTGCGGGAACCGAGGACCACGAATCTCACACGCGGAAATCTCGCACTCAGGGTTCTCGCCGTCGCATCTGAATTCTTGTGCGCAAAGTGGTTCCCGAGAATGAGGATGTATCTCCCGTGCTCGCTGGGCGTCTTGCTTGGGTAGCTGCCGAGACGGGTGGGCAGCAGGCGGGCCAGGCTGGGTACCCGCGCTGATTCCGGGAACCTCGACGTGAACATCTTCTGGCTGAATTTGCTGATGTAGATGATGCCGTTCGCGTAGGTGGCTACGTGGCGCCAGAGAAGGTCGAGCTGCCAGGTGACGGACAAATAGCCGCAGTCCTCGGCCAGGGTGTCCAGCATGGCGTAAAGGTTGATCGGCGCCAAATCTTCCATGATGTTGATCTGGTGCAGATCGAACGGTTGACTCAACTTGATCGCGATCGCATACGTCCCGGTGCCTGCTTCGTTTTCGCGGCGCAGCGTCACCAGTGCGTCGAGACCGTGAAACGCAAACACTTCGGCGGAGCAGAGGACTGTGATGTCGAACGTCGAGCGATGGCGCGCGTGGAAGCTCTTGATCACCGCCAGCGCGAATTCGCTTGTGCCGTTGAGATAGCAGCCGAGACCGGTCAATTCGAAGACGACCTTCGGACTCCGATGCTTGACGCCGACCAGTTCGCCGAGCATACGTTCGGCGCGGAAGTGCGGCGACGACTGATAGCGCTCCACGAGGGGAATGAATTCCGCGTGCAGGCTCCTCATCTTCTGCAAGTTAGCGTCTTGGTGGCTCCTCAGATCGAGGTCGAGCAGACCGAAAGACGCAGATCCGGCGTGAAATGCAAACGCGTGATTGGCAAGGGCGGACCGAAAGCCGGCCTTGTTGGCGCGAAGGATCAGGTCGTTTTCTTCTTCGTACCCGATCCCGAAGTCTTCCCGCAGGGTGCCGAAATTTGCAAGCACCGCGTACTTGATCAGGAGATAGAAACCGACCGCCGTCGGCGTGAAGTGAAACTCGGGCAGCAGATGCGCGACCGAAGCCCAATTCGCGTAGGCCTCTTGCGGAGCAGGTACGTAGCCGCCGTAGAAGTGCGGCAGCGAGCAAATGGATGCATTGTTGGAGCGGGGACTGACAAAGGCGATCTGGGCATCGAGGTTCGCGACCTTGATCATGTTCTCGAGGGTGTGCGCAAAGGTCTCCGTGTCCGAGTTGATGAGAATCACGTCCCGCTTGTCCTCGAGCGAGACGGCCAGGCCGCGATTGACACTTCTCACAAAGCCCAGGTTGACCGGGTTCGTGATCAACACAACACGTTGCGCGTCCGAAGTCGCGTAGCCCTTTAGAAGCGCGCTCGTGTCGGCGTCGTCCGGCGAGTCGTTGACCAGGATGATTCGCGGATTCCGGTGGGCGAGCTCGCCGATGTTCACGACGATGGAGTCGAGGCAGCGCCGTGTGAGCTCCGGGTTCCTGTAGACCGGAACGATCAGGTCGATGCTCGCGCAGATGGAAGGTGCGTGCACTGAGTGAAGCCCCGCGGTCACGCGACGGGCGTCGTCCACGAAGCGACTTCGTTCCGCCCCTCCCAGCCTTGCCAATGCCCTTCGAGGACATGCAGCGGGGCAATCGCAGGAAAGGTATCGGCGAGGTTCGAGCCGGTCCGCAGGGCGTCGAGTTTGCGCTCCAGATAGGAAGAGAACGCGTCGCCGTCGTTGAAGATCGACGCGGGAATTGCGTAGGACTCGAGGTACCACGCGAGCCACCTGATCCGATCTGCAGGCGGCGTGCCCTGCTCGACGCCCTGGAAGAATGCCTTCAGATTCGTCTCGTGCGCCACCTTGCGCAAGGGACTGGTCTCGTTGCAACCGAGGCGGCGATCGAGCAGCAGACCTTGGAGACCGACGTTCAAAATGACTGCAACGATGCCGTCGACGTGGCGCAGAAGGTACGGCGAGGGCGACGCATAGTCTCTGAAGCGGTCGTAGAAGACCAGATTGGCAAACCTCGATCGAAGCCAGTCGAGGTTGGCGGCCGACCCGGAGTCATGCAGAACGCGCCCCCATTCAACGCGCTCGGTCACGACAACTCCGACCTCCGGCGGTGCCGCGAGCAGCACATCGAACAGGAATTTTAACTGGGTTCTGTACGGCGCGTAGTCGTCGAAGGAAAAGAAATTCGAAACGTTGAGCGGCAGCAGCACCAGCCGTGCGAAGCCTGCCCGCAGATCCATGTCCGCGAAGGGATCCACGGCGGCCAAGGTGGCGCCTGCACCGTCCCGCACCGATCTCGCGAAAGCGATGGCGCCGTCGGAAACGCTCACGTCCTTCTCCGCCAGCAACGCCGTGGCGGCGCGCTCGTACGTTCCCAGGTGGTCGAAGAAGAGGGAGAAGGGAAAAGGCGGTCGGGAAAACGCCGCCGCCTCGACATGCAGAACGACGGCGTCGGGCCACAGTTGCTTCAGGTAGTCGGCCTGCATGCTGAAGGTGATGACCACGTCGGGCTCGAACTCGCCGAACCTCGGGGCCGCGCCGGCGATTCGGTCGATCAGGACCTCGATGGCCGGGGAGTGCGCCGCGCGAGCGGAGCGGGCCTGCCGGCACAGCTCGGTCGGCACGGCCGAATGGCCACCTGTCGCACCGGCGGCGCGATGCAGTTCGATCTCGTCGATGACGCTCAGGTTTGCGGGCGCAATCAGCGAGGGAGGAAGGTGCTCCGCGTAGCGTTGCCCGGCGATCATGCGGCACTCCGCCCGCCCGGCAGCGATCAGGCCGCTCATGATCTGCGCCAGGATCGCCGCATGCGCCAGCGTGAATCTCGGCCCCTGCGACATCATCGCCGGGTACACATAGAAAAGAACGTGCATGGCGGAGACTAGAGGATGCGGCGCAGCACTTCTCCGAAGACCCTGGTCGCTAGCGCTGCCTATTTCGTCAACTGGATGCCGGTGAGAATCGGGTAGGCCACGGTGACGATCAGATTCAGGAACTTCTGCAGTTCCACCGCCGGCGCGTTGGAGACGTACAGCACGTCCTTGTCGTTGATCGCGAAGCTTTGCATCACGAAGAAGCTGTTCGGGTTGCGCAGGTCGATGCTGTAGATCACCGGCACCAGCCCTTCGGGCGTGGCCGCCGCGGGCTGATTCGGCCAGTCGAGCGCGCCCTGCGGCTCGAAGCGGAAGATGAAGACGCCGTGCGCATCGGAGCGGTTGTCGTTCAGGCCGCCGGCACGGGCGAGTGCCTGCGCCAGGGTGATGCCCTGGGCCTCGAAGCTGACCTCGTCGTTGCGCAAGGTCGAGCCGAGCGCGGTGAAGCTCAGCGACTGGGCGATCGCGGTCACCACGTCACCGGCCTGCAGAACCACGTTCTGCCGCGGGTCGCGGATCACGGTCTGCAGTGGCATCGAATAGAAATTGCTGCCGCGCGTGATCTGCACCGTCATCTTGTTGACGGGCTGGCGCACGCCGCCGGCGGCGGCCAGGGCGTCGAGCAGGCGCTCGCCGCCCGGCGTGAGCGGCAGCTTGACGCTGTTGCCGACCTCGCCGACAACCGTCACCGTCGCCGAGAGGTTGCGCGTGCGCCGCACCAGCACCTCGGGCTGGTTGGCCTTGCCCTTGAGCCGGCGTGCGATCTCCTGCTCCAGATCGGCAAACGAGTGCCCGGCTGCGGCGATCTTGCCGGCGAAGGGCACGTAGATGAAGCCGTCGCGATCGATGACCTGCTCGGGCAGGGTCACGACCCGCGAGCCCGCGGTCGCGCCCCGCGGGTCGGGGGCGACACCGCTGGCGAACAGGGTCGCCGGCGGCGCTTCCCAGATGTTGACCTCGATCGCGTCGCCGGGGCCGATGGTCGTTCCGGTCTGGGCCGAGGGGGCGCCCAGCGCTTCGGAAAACAACCGCTGCTTGCGCTGCGCCAGCAGCTGGCGGGCCACCGCGTCGTCGACCGTCACGACCTGGATCAGCGCCGCGTCGGGCCCACGCTGCCCGGCCGCGCGTTCGACGGCCGAGGTGCTTGGGCCGACGTTGGAGACCGTCGTGCAGCCGGCGAGGGCGGCGGCCAGCGCCAGGCCGGCGAGGCGGGTTCGTTGCAGGTGGTCGGTCAAGCTCAGTGTCTCCCGTAGGTGTCCTCGAAGCGGACGATGTCGTCTTCTCCGAGATATGAGCCCGACTGCACTTCGATGATCTCGAGCGGTACCTTGCCGAAGTTGGCGAGCCGGTGCTTCTGGCCGAGCGGAATGTAGGTGCTCTGGTTCTCGCTGAGCAAGGTTACCTTGTCGCCGTTGGTCACTTCGGCGGTGCCCGAGACGACGATCCAATGCTCGGCCCGGTGGCGATGCATCTGCATGCTCAGGCTCGCGCCCGGCTTGACCATGATGCGCTTGACCTGGAAGCGGCCGCCGTTGTCGATGCTGTCGTACCAGCCCCAGGGCCGGTGCACCTTGCGGTGCAGTGCATGCTCGCCGCGCTTGCTCTTGCCGAGCGCGGCGACGATCTTCTTCACGTCCTGGCTGCGGCTGCGGTGCGCCACGAGCACGGCGTCGGCGGTTTCGACGACGATCACGTCGTCGAGCCCGACCACCGCGACCAGCCGGGCCGCCGCATGGACATGCGTGTTGCGGGCTTCGTGCAGCAGCACGTCGCCGACCGTCGAGTTGCCCTCGGCATCCTTCTTCGCCACCTGCCAGACGGCGTCCCAGGCGCCGAGGTCGTTCCAGCCGGCGTCGAGCGACACCATGCGCAGGTCGATGTCGCTGCCCGGGCAGTGCTCCATCACCGCGTAGTCGACCGATTCGGCCGGCACTTCGGTAAAGGCCGCCTTGTCGGGGCGGACGAACTGCGCGTCGGTGCTCCGGCCGTCCCACGCCTTTTGCACGGCGGCGAGGATGTCGGGGCGAAAGCGCGCCAGCGCCTTCAGCCAGGCCGAGGCGCGCAGCACGAAGATGCCGCTGTTCCAGTAGTAGCCGCCGGTGGCGAGATAGCGCTTCGCGGTTTCGGCGTCGGGCTTTTCGACGAACTGGCGCACCCGGGCGGCGCCTGACTCTGTGGCATCGGCGAGCACGTAGCCGTAGCCGGTTTCCGGTCGGTCCGGGGTGATGCCGAGGATGCAGATCGCGCCCTCGGCGGCGACCTGAACCGCGGCCGCAACGGCGCTGCGAAAGGCGAGCGGATCGGTGACGGTCTGGTCCGCCGGTATGACGACGAGCACCGCGTCGCGCTCGCCTTCGGCCGCTTGCAGGGCGGCCAGGGTCAGCGCCGGCGCGGTATTGCGGCCGACCGGCTCGAGCAGGAGCGCCGCCGATGAAGGCAGGCCGAGCTCGCGCAATTGTTCGAGGATCAGGAAGCGATGCTCGTCGTTGCCGACGACCGTGGGCGGTGCGACTTCGATGCCCGCGCCCTCGATGCCCGAGAGACGCTGGATCGCGGCCTGGAAGAGGGTGTCGGTGCCGCCCAGTGCGAGAAACTGCTTGGGGAAGCCGGCCCGGGAGAGCGGCCACAGGCGTGTGCCTCCGCCGCCGGCCATGACCACCGGTTGAACAAGGGTTGGATTCATCGTGTCGGGGGCTGAAACGGCCAGAACCTCGACCACCCTCGGGGAAGTGTAGCCCGGCGATTGCGTGGCCTCGAACAGACAGGCGGCGAGAGCGGCATCCCTAAACTCCACCCATGCTCTTGTTCCTTCTGACCTTCGGCGTGTCGGCGCTGAGCACCTTGTTGCTCGTGCGCTCCAGCAATTCGCACGCCCGCTTCTCCGCGGACGCCGATTTCGGCGGCCCGCAGAAGTTTCATGTCCGTGCCGTGCCGCGCGTCGGCGGCATCGGCATCGCCATCGGCCTGGTCGCCGGCGTGATCGCGCTGGCCGAGGTGCGCGACGCGGACGAGCAGCGCTTTGCCACGCTGTTGCTGCTCTGCGGCATCCCGGCCTTCGGCAGCGGATTGTTCGAAGACATATCGAAGCGCCTGCAACCGCGCTATCGGCTGGTGGCGACCGCCTTGTCGGCCCTGCTTGCGGTCTTTGCCGTCGGCGGTTCGCTGGCGCGCACCGACCTGTGGGGCTTCGACTGGATCGCCTCGTTCGCCTTCGGCGCCGCCTGCCTGGCGGTATTCACCGCCGCCGGCATCGCCAACGCCATCAACATCATCGACGGCTTCAACGGCCTGGCCTCGATGTGCGTGGTCATGATCCTGGTCGCCATCAGCTACGTCGCCAACCAGGTCGGCGACGAGACGGTGGCGACGTTGGGCCTGATGGGCGCGGGTGCGGTGCTCGGGTTTTTCTTCTGGAACTTTCCGGGCGGGCTGATCTTTCTCGGCGACGGCGGTGCCTACTTCCTGGGCTTCTACATTGCCGAGCTCGGCATCCTGCTGGTGGCGCGTAACCCGACGGTCTCGCCGCTCTGCCCGCTGCTGATGTGCATCTATCCGGTCTTCGAGACGCTGTTCTCGATGTACCGGCGCAAGATCCTGCGCGGCGGCGCGATGGCCCGCGCCGACGGCGTGCATCTGCACAGCCTCATCTATCGCCGCATCCTGCGCTGGGCGGTGGGCAGCCGCGACGCCAAGATGCTGACGCGGCGCAACTCGATGACCGCGCCCTACCTCTGGATGGTGTGCGGCCTCGGCATCGCGCCGAGCCTGCTCTGGTGGGACGACGCGCGCGTGCTCGGCGGCTTCATCTTTCTCTTCGGCGTCAGCTACATCGGCCTGTACGCCTCGATCCTGCGCTTCAAGATCCCGCGCTGGTTGGTTCGCGGCAAGCGCTAGGGAGCCGGGACGGAACGAATCACTGCGCTTTCGCAGCAAGACGCAACATGGCAAGTCGATCGAATCGCTCGAAGTCCCTGTCGAAAGTGACGAGGCGAACCCCTGCCAATCGCGCCATTGCGGCGAAATAGGCGTCAGTGAACAAGCGCGGTGGGAGTTTGGGCGTGATAAGTTCCTCGAGCTCGGCGTCGAGGCCCTCGGGCTCACCGAGCATCGCAACGCCGGGCACGGCCGCGAAGCCGCGATACAGCGCCCAGGCCCTGGAGAGCGTGAGAGGCTTGTAGGCCATGAGCCTCGGATGAATCAGCAGACGCACAAGACTCATGGCGCTCAGGCGACAGAAGAACCGGGCGGTACCAGCTTCGCGAGCCCAGTACGACGCAGCCATCGTGTGATGAGGGTGCTCCTCGATGGCGAGGGCCAACCACACGTTGACGTCGAGCAGGTCACCACCGCCGGCGCCGGGCGTTGCGACTCTTGAACCACGCTCAGTCATCGAGCACTTCGAACAGGGCCGCGTTGCTGGGGTGCTTCAGGTTCAACGGTCGACCCAGGCGGACCGAGGGCAGGGCCGCCGGAGTCGCAGAGTCGTCGCGTGCCGGCTCGGCGGGAGCTCGCAAGCCGCGCTCGACCACGCTGCGCATCAACGCTTTGAGGGTGGTCCCTTCGAGGGCTGCCTTTGCTTTCAACTGACGCAGCAAGGCGTCGGGCAGATCGAGTGTCGTACGCATCAAGATAGTTTATCGCTTTGATGCAAACGCATCAACCGAGAACCTCGTCTCGCCGAGGCGCTGACCGCGGTCAGAAGACGCGATCCCGGAGCACCTGTTGCAGGTACAGGCCGTAGCCGTTCTTCAGCATCGGCTTGGCCAGGGCCTCCAGTTCGGTGGCGCTGATCCAGCCGGCCCGATAGGCGACCTCTTCCGGGCACGCCACCTTCAGGCCCTGGCGTTTCTCGAGCGTGGCGATGAATTGGCCGGCCTCCATCAGACTGTCGTGCGTGCCGGTGTCGAGCCAGGCATAGCCGCGGCCCATGACCTCGACGCTCAGGTCGCCGCGCTCGAGGTAGTGGGCGTTGACGGCCGTGATCTCGAGCTCGCCGCGTGCCGAGGGCTCGATGCCGGCGGCGATGTCGCAGACGTCGGCGTCGTAGAAGTAGAGGCCGGTGACGGCGTAGTTGCTCTTCGGCACGGCCGGCTTTTCCTCGATGCTCAGAGCGCGCCGCTGCTCGTCGAAGGCGACCACGCCGTAGCGCTCGGGGTGCTGCACGTGGTACGCGAAGATCGACGCGCCGGCCGTACGCGCCGCCGCCGTCGCCAGCATGCGATGCAGGTCGTGGCCGTAGAAGATGTTGTCGCCGAGCACGAGCGCGCTGGGTTGCCCGGCGACGAAATCGCGGCCGAGGATGAAGGCCTGGGCCAGGCCGTCCGGGCTCGGCTGCACGCAGTAGCTGATGGCGATGCCCCATTGCGAGCCGTCGCCGAGCAAGGCCGCGAAGCGCGGCGTGTCCTGCGGCGTGCTGATGACGAGGATGTCGCGGATGCCCGTGAGCATGAGGGTGCTGAGCGGGTAGTACACCATCGGCTTGTCGTACACCGGCAGCAATTGCTTGCTGATCGCAAGCGTCGCCGGGTGCAGGCGGGTGCCCGAGCCTCCGGCCAGGATGATTCCCTTGCGGGTCGAAGCGGCGTTCATGGGGTGTCGTCTCGCTCAGGTTGGCATGGTTCGGGGCGAGCCAGGACTTCGTTCAGCATCCGTTCGACGCCGCTCTGCCAGGCCGGCAGGGCGAGGCCGAAGCGTTCGCGCAGCAGGCGCGTGTCGAGCCGCGAGTTCTTCGGTCGGGGTGCGGCCTGCGCATACGCCTCGCTTGCGATCGGCAGGATGGCTTCGGGGCGAACGCGGATGCTGTCGTCGCTGCGCCGGGCGAACTCGATCACGTGCCGCGCATAGCCGTGCCAGCTGGTCTCACCGGCGGCCGTGGCGTGGTAGGTGCCGGCCAGCTCGGGCCGCGCCGCCGCCATGATGGCGACCTGCGCGGTCAGGTCGGCCAGCAACTCGGCGCCGGTCGGCGCGCCGACCTGGTCGTCGATCACCGAAAGCGAGTCGCGGCTGCGCGCAAGGCGCAGCATCGTCTTCGCGAAGTTCTCGCCGCGCGCGCCGTAGACCCAACTCGTGCGCAGGATGAGGTGGCGGCAGCCGCTGGCACGGATCAACTCTTCGCCGGCGAGCTTGCTGCGCCCGTAGACGCTGAGTGGGGCGGGCGTGGCCTGCTCGGTCCAGGGCGTGCTGCCGCTGCCGTCGAAGACGTAGTCGGTGCTGTAGTGAACGAGCCAGGCGCCGCTCGCGGCCGCCTCGCGCGCCAGTGCACCCACGGCCGCGGCGTTGATGGCGAAGGCCAACGCGGGCTCGGCCTCGGCCTGGTCGACGGCGGTGTGGGCGGCGGCATTGACGATCAGCGCCGGCGCCACCGACCGGACCAGCGCCGCCAGTGCCTCGGGGTCGAGGAAGTCGGCACGCCGAGGCGGCGTGCTCTCGGCGTCGACGGCGATGACGTTGCCGAGCACAGCGAGCGAGCGCTGCAACTCCCAGCCGACCTGGCCGTTCTTTCCGAGCAGGAGGATCTTCACGCGCCGCGCTGGTCGTAGTTCGCCGAGACCCACTGGCGGTAGGCGCCGGTCTGCACCCGAGCCAACCAGTCGGCGCTGTCCAGGTACCAGCGCACCGTCTTGCGCAGGCCGGACTCGAAGGTCTCGGCCGGCCGCCAGCCGAGATCGCGCTCGATCTTGCGCGCGTCGATCGCGTAGCGCCGGTCGTGGCCGGGGCGATCGGGCACATGCGTGATCAGGTGGGCGTAGGAGCCGTCGGGATGCGGCTGCATCTCGTCGAGCAGGGCGCAGACGGTGCCCACGATCTCGAGGTTGGGCTTCTCGTTCCAGCCGCCGACGTTGTAGGTCGCGCCGATCTGGCCGCGCGCCAGCACCAAGCGCACTGCCGCGCAGTGGTCCTTGACGTAGAGCCAGTCGCGCACCTGCAGGCCGTCGCCGTAGACCGGCAGGGGCTTCCGGGCGAGGGCGTTGACGATCATCAGCGGCACCAGCTTTTCGGGGAAGTGGAAGGGTCCGTAGTTGTTGCTGCAGTTGGTCGTCACGACTGGCAGACCGTAGGTGTGGTGCCAGGCGCGCACGAGGTGATCGCTCGCCGCCTTGCTCGCCGAATAGGGGCTGTTCGGCTCGTAGGTGTCGGTCTCGCAGAACGGGGCGTCGTCGCGGGCCAGCGTGCCGTAGACCTCGTCGGTCGAGACATGGAGGAAGCGGAAGGCCTGCCGCTCAGCATCCGGCAGGTTCGACCAGTGGCTGCGCGCCGCCTCGAGCAGGGTGAAGGTGCCCTCGACGTTGGTGCGAATGAACTCGGCCGGGCCGTGGATGCTCCGGTCGACGTGGCTTTCGGCCGCGAAATGGACGACGGCGCGCGGCGCGTGCGTGGCGAACAGGCTGTCGAGAAGCGGCCGGTCGCAAACGTCGCCGCGAACGAAGACGTAGCGATCGTCGCCGGCCAGCGAGGCCAGGTTCTCGGTGTTGCCGGCGTAGGTCAGCGCGTCGATGTTGAGCACCGGCTCGTCGCTTTCGGCGAGCCAGTCGAGGATGAAATTGGAGCCGATGAAGCCGGCGCCACCGGTGACGAGGATCACGGCGATGGAAGTTGGAGGCGGAAAGGTCGAGTTTATCCACGCGGGTCGTCGGGCCGACCGGGCTCGGGTGTCGCGGCGGCGTTGGCAATCCGCGGTCGCCCTGGAGCGCCGGTCTTGCCCCCTGCAATGCGCCGAACGGGCAAGGACGCGATAATCGGGGGATGACTGAACCTACCAGCGCTCTGGACGCGCTTCCCGGCGAACCGGGATCCGAAATCGCGGCAAGTGCCGCCATGGGCGTCGCGCCCTCCCTCGCTTTCTCCTCGGTAGGCCTGTCGCCGCTCCTGCAGCGCGCCGTCGCCGACCAGGGCTACACGACGATGACGCCGATCCAGGCCAAGGCGATCCCGCTCGTGCTGGCCGGCCGCGACATCATGGGCGCGGCCCAGACCGGCACCGGCAAGACCGCGGCCTTCTCGCTGCCGCTGCTGCACAAGATGCTGCCGCACGAAAGCGCGAGCATGTCGCCGGCGCGCCACCCGGTGCGCGCCCTCGTCATCGCGCCGACGCGCGAGCTGGCCGACCAGGTCGCCGACAACATCAAGAGCTACGCAGCGCACTCGAAGCTGCGCGTCGCGGTCGTCTTCGGTGGCATCGACATGAAGCCGCAGACGCTCGAGCTGAAGAGAGGCGTCGAGGTGCTGGTCGCCACGCCGGGGCGGCTGCTCGACCACATCGAGGCCAAGAACTGCGTGCTCAACCAGGTCG